>NZ_CP094669.1:5406368-5736710 GCF_022827545.1 Hymenobacter tibetensis | reverse complement strand
AGCAATGGCAAGCTATTCGTGCGCCTAACCTCAGCACCTTTAAAGCACGAGCTTGTAATGGCCAAGACCCGGGTGATGGAGCTAATAAACTCGGAGGTGGGTGAGGCCGTCATTAAAGAGGTGGTCTTCCTCTAATTTAGTTGCCTTACTCCTCCCATAAGACCTTCTTGACAAGTGATTGATTTGTCGCTTCGCAATTAAGATACCGAGCAACTTGTATCACTTTCCTGTTGAGCTTTCGGAAACAAGCGTACTTGTTAGCAGTATTCGCATTGCTCGGCAGGGAGCTACCTAAGCGAATCTTTATGTGTTGATAGTAGGCAGGATAATAGACAGGGTCAACTACGGTATTTCCTCGTCACTTAGGGTTCCTACGCTGAGACATTCACTACTGTTTGCGGTGCATTATGAACGAAGCGCCATTTAGCATGCGGCTTCACTCCAGACCTATCCTGGCTTGTTGAGTAGTGGCTAAACTGGGCTGTTCCGTAAATGAAGTTTCGAACAGAAGCATGCCATTACTATTGACTGCGTACGGCCGTCCAGATTCTTATGCTCAAGACAATGCATAGTTGAAGTTCAGAACTACGGATCAACAAGTCTGGTCTTAGTTCGGAAAGTGTTGGGCTTTGGATTTGGAAGCCGTTTACTTCACCTGCTCACACATTCCTCTCGACTATGGCTCCTCCCCTCCTCCCCGACTTCCGACTGGTATCGTATTCACGTGTCACTCTCACTGAGCTTATGATACCCGCTTATGCCAACTTCGGCGGGAAGATCCACGGGGGCATACTGCTTTCCCTCATGGACAAGGTAGCTTATGCTGCAGCATCCAAACATGCCGGGTCTTACTGCGTTACGGTCAGCGTTGATGGCGTCAATTTTTTGCAACCAGTAGAGGTAGGCGAATTGGTGTCGTTGTTGGCTTCGGTCAACTACGTAGGTCGAACTTCGTTGCTGGTCGGCATCAAGGTCATTGCCGAAGATGTTCGGACAGGAACAGTGAAGCATACCAACACGTCGTACTTCACGATGGTGGCCAAGGACGACACCGGCAAACCAACGTTGGTGCCAGGCTTACAACTAGAGACTCCTGAAGACACTCGGCGTTTCTTAGAGGCCATCAAACGGCGTGAATTTAACGCTCAGTACCGCCGTGAATTCGACAACGCATTGACAGCTTTAGCAGCAGAACAGCAACTCCATTTGCTGAACAATGAGCGGTGCCAATTAGCCTATTGACTTACTCGTGCATTGCCTCTTTTGCGCCCACTAGTGGCCGAGCTGTTCATACCTTGAACAGCTCTTTTTTTGCCCTACAAGCCAGTCTGTATATAACCTCTCGCTTCTTAATTGCACGGCTGTAGCTGTGCGTGCTGACAACATATGTGGCGAACAAACAGACAAAAATGTTTCACGTGGAACATTTTTGTTACCGTGGGCCATACACTTTTAAGAGCAACTCATTGTACGCTTCCAACAGGGCAATATGCTTGGTTTGGAGGGCCATTAGCTGTTTAACGCAGTCTGGTTCAGGCTGCTGTAAAGATACTTGTTTTTGTGTTACACCCTGTACAGGTGTAACAGGCACCTGTTGCGTTACAAACGGCAAAGCTGTTTGCTGTAACGTTGTAAAATCATCAGAGAAATTATGACCGATGATACTACCGATACGTGTTACGAATGCGTAATCAAGTGTTTCGTCCTTGAATTTACGATATATCGTTGGACGTGTAATACCTAATTCGTCCACTATCCGCGTAATGGAAATACCGCTGTTTTTGATGGCTTCCTGCAGTATTTGACCTTGATGCGGCATAAGTGGGAGTGTTGTAAAACGTAAATGTAAATATGACAAATATGTTCAAAACCACAAAATGTGTGATGTAACAATGATACAACAACAACAGTGTAACACTAAATACAAATTACACTTGTTACACATATTACACGTAACAACTATGAACAGGGTTACATAATACACTATTACAAATCATGTGGTCGTCTGTAACAACCTATACAAAAACTACTCCCAGTGCACCTAAATGCACCTTTTAGCATGAGTACAGTGTATCTATTGTTGTGGACGCCTCAGAAGAGAAGAAGCGGGCACACTTGCTACTATGTGGCAACATTGGGAAGGCCCATACGGAAAGCCTGATCTTACATTTAGAGTGGCTGCCGACAGAGGTTACAGATAGGAACCAGTCAGAACTAACATTGCGTATCCAGCTGTAAGAAGGCTTGGTAATTGTCAACCAACAGGAAGGTTTGAGGTATCAGAACTGTGCGTTCATGCGGCTGTTGGTTTGCAAAAAACTGGCAGTTAGAGCAGCTAAACTGCGGTGCCGAGCAAGCTCAACTTAGAGGGTTTATGCAGTACGCATCCTTGGCGATACTCCCTGAATTTGGGTGCTACTACCTCAACACTAACCGGTCCCATGCATTGGGTGCAACGGGTTTTTACAACCTGATTCAGTCGAGGAAAAAACGCGGCAGCCTATTGCATATTCCTCCTAAACAGTTTGCGTTTATCCTTCCCTAGCACTGATCAAGAATGATTAAAAGGTCGTTTGTACAGGCTATAAGTACTACCTCCGTATAAGTATAGGCCAACTCCTGGCAGAGGCAAAGGGCTAAGATATACGCACAGATGGGTGGGACGAGACGCTGCTATACAGCATGCAGCTCTACACAAAAGCATGGGCAACATGTGCCTGAACACAGGCTAAATCAGACAGAAAGGGCCCGGTTACTAAGCGCTTGAGGAGGGCAGTGGCGGGTGCACTCAAGTAGAAATACGCCGCTCAAGGACACGGGTAAGCACAGCGCAAGTACTTCTTTGGAGCGAACTGACCAGCCAGATGTGAAAGCTATAGCTGATGCGAAACCAGTATTTTTACTGCCCCTGCTCCTTACTCTTATCGATACATCATGAAACGAATCATTCTATTGTTGCTGCTGGTGTTGGCAGTAACAGGCGGCTACTTCTACTATCAAAGCCTCAAGGCAGGGCCTCGATTTGCGTTGGCGCAAGTGGCCAATGCGGCTCGCACCCACGACATGGCCACCTTTGAAAAATACGTGGATGTGAACAGCGTAACGGGTAATTTGATAGACCAAGTGGCCAACCAAGGTTCAGCGCTTGGTATGCTGAACCCAGGTGGATTCGCATTCAAAAGCGCACTGCGTATGTTGAAGCCGCAGCTAACGCAGGTGGCAAGGAAAGAGATACAGCAGTTCGTTGAAACAGGCTCACTACAGGGTGCGGCCGGCGGAGCTGCGTCGCAGGGTACCATGAATATCTCGCTGGCAGGCCTTGCCGGGAAGGTGGCAAGCGCCGACAGCAAATTCAAAGACGTGGCCTACGTGAAGGAAGAAGGAGAGCAAGCGCTAGTGGGCATAGAATTCACGCAGCCCAAGTACGATACGACCATGGTAGTGGAGCTAAAGATGCTCAACCGCGGCAACCACTGGCAGATAACGGAAATCACTAACACCGGCGACTTGCTCAAGCACGTGGCACGGCTAGAGAAGAGACGGCTGCTTGAAGGCAAGTAATTTTTTCCACCACCAACAAAAAGCCCGGACGCTTATGCGCCCGGGCTTTTTGTTGGTGGTATCTGCTAGAAGAGCCTATCTGCGACCTGAAAACAGGAAGTAGATGATGGAACCGCCGAAGGGGAAAAACCAGATAATAAGCCCCCAGATGATCTTCTTACCAGTCGACCAATCTTGCTTGATCAAGCTTAAGAAAGCCATGACGGCAATAACCAGATAGATTATGCCGAAGATGGAGAGACTGCCATTGCTCTTGCGGCCGGAGCAGCTGCTGAGCAATACTGAGAAAGCGAATGCCAAGGACAGCAATGAGGCCGGCAAGCGGCTAGCAAGCGTCGTTAGTTTGTTCATAGGACAGGGAGTGAGTTGGTGTGATGTGTGGGGTTTCTACGCACATCTGCCGGAATAGATATAACACCCTGGTTTACAACATCATATATAATTGATTTACAATAAGTTACCTAAATAAACCCGCACTTGTTGCAGAAAAGCCAGGCCGGATTGCGGAACGAGCACTAGCCCTAGAATAGCCCCGAACAATGCACCATAGAAGTGGGCATCGTGGTTGATATTGTCCCCTCTACGGCGGCCCTGGTAGTAGGAGTACCCCAAATACAGGAACCCGAATACGAAGGGTTGAATGGAAATAGGCAGTGGGAAGATGATAATACCCCCGCCGTCCGGCGCCACTGGATAGAACAAGATACTGGCAAACAGCACCGATGAAACACCGCCCGATGCCCCGAGGCTTCGGTACGCGGGGTCGTGGCGGTGGCGGAAATAGGTGGGAATATCCGACACGATGATGCCGCCGATGTAGAGGAGCAAGAAGCAGGCAATGCCAGTGTTCAGCCCGTAGGTTCCTACAAATTCGGACAGCACAGCCGGGCTGAACGAGTAGAAAGCAAACAGGTTGAACGCCAAGTGTACGAAGTCGGCGTGCAGGAAGCCAGAGGTAAGAAATCGGTACCATTCCCCCCGCTGCGACACTTGGTACGGGCTGAATATCCACTTCTCCATCAGTTCTCGGTTGGACCAGGCATACATGGAAATGCCAGCCGTCAGAGCTATCAGAAGTAGGGCAGGATTGAGGAACGTCATGGATATAAAAACTTGAAATGTAGATGCGCGGGCCTAACCGAGCGGTAGGTTGTAAGGCGTTGCTTTACCCTACCTGCCCAACATCTAACAACCACCAACTGGTAGAGGCAGGTTGGTGGCTGGCCAACGAGGACACGGACACGTCAGTACGTTACGTAGCGGTATCAGGCAGGACGGGCTGTATCTAATGAATGCCCGCTAGCCTGCAGTTGCTATGCAGCCCCGTGCTATACTGATTCCTTGTGTTTGAAAAGCGAGGTCAAAGGCCCGGAAGCCAGTACTCTTTACTGCTCCCTGTCCATGAGCTGCAACGCAAGCTGCAGCAAAGGAGCTTTACGCGTTTCGGGCGCTTCTACGCGCTCCAAATGTTGCAGAGCGTCCTGGAAGTAGTCGTTGATGAGAGCTTCGGTCTGAGAGCGAATTTCGAGCTCATTGTAGACGCTCCGGACGGCGTGCACCTTTACTTCGGCACTCAGCACAGGCTGGCCGATATGCCGGGCCAATACGGCTTGCTGCGTAGCACTGGCTTGGGCTTGGGCCGTAAGCAGCAGAAACGTCTTTTTATCGGAGACAATATCACCGCCGACGCGTTTGCCGAACGTGGCCGCGTCGCCGTATACGTCGAGCAGGTCGTCGCGGAGCTGGAAAGCCAAGCCGATGCCTACTCCGAACTGGCGTAGGTGGTCGGCAGCGGTAGCGCTGGCTCCGCCGAGCAGGGCTCCTAGCTCCAGTGCGAAGCCTAGGAGCACGGCCGTCTTCAGCCGTATCATATCCAGGTATTGCCCGATGCTGACTTCGGTTTCGGTTTCGAAATTCATGTCCCACTGCTGGCCTTCGCACACCTCAGCGGCGGTTTGGCTGAAGCGCCGAAGCACGGTGGGTAGCAGGTCGGGCCGTACGTCAAAGAAGAGCTCATAGGCCCGAACCAGCATTACGTCGCCGCTCAGGATGGCCACGTTGGCGTTCCATTTTTCGTGCACCGTAGGCTGGCCGCGGCGTAGCGGAGCTTGGTCCATGATGTCGTCGTGGAGCAGCGTGAAGTTGTGGAAGACCTCCACTCCTAACGCGGGTTTCACTACGGAATCCAGGTCGTCGGTGAAGACGTGGGCGCCAAGCAGCGTGAGCAGCGGCCGGATGCGCTTGCCACCCAAGGCCATGATGTAGCGAATAGGCTCGTAGAGCGCCGTTGGCTGGTCGCCGTAGTGCAGGCCGGCTAAACCAGCCGTAAGTTTATCGGTAAAGAAAGAAAGGTCCACGGAAGAGCGGGTACGGTTCAGGTGGAAAGGTACGGAGGAATCAGTAGGTCGTTTGCTGGGCCACTTCTAACGGCAGTGTAGCATCGGCATACTTGAACAACTAACGTAATCGTTAGGCGGTAAGCTGCTTTCTAACTGCCTTTCATATGTTATCAGCAATACGTTTATGGCCCATCGGATGCGCTGTTCTTCTGTTATCGGGAGTTGCCTCGGCGCAAACTTCCTACAACCGCTGGGATGCCCGGCCACCTGATGCCATAACCAAACCTGTCAGGCCGACTGCCTCAGCTCCAGCTAGGAAGGACACTGCTACTAGCGTAGTGCTAACGACACCCGAAGGCAAGACTATGACCGTAGTATGTCTCCCATCATTCCCTGGCGGACAATTCGCCTTTCAATCTTACATAAACAAAAGACTGAAAAAGCCGAAAGGGCCTCGGCAACGGGGAGCCGTACAGGTAACCTTCACTGTGCTTGCGTCCGGCGAAGTTAGCGGTGCTCAAGTGAAGCCCGGCGACGGCCTAAGCCCGGCTTACGACACAGCCTTATTAGAAGCCGTAACTGGCATACCTAAGTTTTCCCCTTGTAGTCGTAACGGCAGCAGCAAGGCAATGGAGGTAACGTACCCTTACCAATTCGAATAAGTCTACTGGCCCTTCTCACGCAAAAAGCCCCCGACGTCAGGGGCTTTTTGCGTGGGAGGACCTCAAAGAGGTCCACTTCATTTCAATGGATTACCTACCGCCGACGCTTGCCTTTGTCGCCTCCGGGGCGCCCACCACCGGAGCGGCCGTTGCTACGCTCGGGGCGGTAGCCGCGGGGCTTGCTGTTCTCGCGGCGCTCCTGTAGCTCGCGCTGCTTCACGGCGTCGGGACGGTTGTCTACCAGTTCGAAGTCGATGGTACGGTCGAGCAGGTTGGCGGCTTTCACGATTACCTGCAGCTCGTCGCCGAACTGAATGATGCGCTTGCTGCCACGGCCCACAATGCGGTAGTTGTCTTTGTCGAGTTCGAACGTGTCGCCAGGAATCTCGCTTAGGCGCACCATGCCTTCGCACTTGTTCTCTTCGATTTCCACGTACATGCCGCGCTCCGTGAGGCCCGATACTACGCCGGTGAACGTCTCGCCGATAACCTTCGACATGAACTCCACTTGCTTGTATTTGATGCTGGCTCGCTCAGCGGAAGCCGCCAATTTCTCCCGCTCCGAGGAGTGCTTGCACTCTTCTTCCACGGGTGCCACCTCCACGTTCTTGCCCCCTTCCAGGTAGTGTTCGAGCAGGCGGTGCGCCATCATATCTGGATAGCGCCGGATAGGCGACGTGAAGTGCGAGTAATGCTCGAAGGCCAGGCCGAAGTGGCCGAGTGGTTCGGTGGTGTAGATGGCCTTGCTCATGGTGCGCACCGCCAGCGTCTGGATGACGTTCTGCTCGGGGCGGCCCATCACTTCCGACGACAAGTCGTTGAGCTCGGTGCTCAGCTTCTTGGGGTTGCTGAGGTCGAGGTCGTGGCCAAATTTCTTGGCGAAGAGGGCGAAGGTTTGCAGGCGGTCTGGGTCTGGGGCTTCGTGCACGCGGTACACCATGGTGAAGCGCGGCTTGCGGTTCTTGAGCTTGAACACGAACTCGGCCACCTTGCGGTTGGCCAGCAGCATAAACTCCTCGATCATCTTGTGCGCGTCCTTGCGCTCCTTCACGTACACCCCGAGCGGCTTGCCGTCGGCATCGAGCTTGAACTTCACCTCTTGCGTTTCGAAGCTGATGGCGCCCTGCTTGAAGCGTTGCGCGCACAGCTTCTTGGCAATGCTGTTCATGAGTTGAATCTCCTCGGTGTAGTCCGCTTCCAAGCCTTCAATCCGTTCCTGTGCTTCTTCATAGGCGAAGCGCCGGTCGGAGTGAATGATGGTTTTACCGAACCACGAATCGTAGAGCTTGCCGTTGTCGTCGAGCTCGAACACAGCCGAGAACGTGAGCTTGTCTTCGTTAGGACGGAGCGAGCAAAGGCCGTTGGATAGGCGCTCAGGCAGCATCGGAATCACGCGGTCCACGAGGTACACCGAGGTGGCCCGGTGCTTGGCTTCGCGCTCCAGCTCGGTGCCGGGCTTCACGTAGTGCGTCACGTCGGCGATATGCACACCTATTTCCCAATGCCCGTTCTCCAGCTTCTGAATGCTCAGAGCATCGTCGAAGTCCTTGGCGTCGGCGGGGTCAATGGTGAAGGTGGTGATGTTGCGGAAGTCACGGCGGCGGCTGATTTCGTCTTCGCTGATTTGGTCGGAAATAGCTTCGGACTCCACTTCCACTTCGTTGGGAAACTCGAACGGCAAGCCAAACTCCGCCATGATGGCGTTTATCTCGGCTTCGTTGCCGCCAGCCTGCCCGAAGCTGCGCACTATCTCGCCCACAGGTGAGCGGCCATGGTCACTTTCCGGAAACTCGGTGATGCGTACTAGCACCTTCTCGCCGTGGTTGGCCCCGTGCAGATTCTCGAACGGCACGAATACATCAAAATACATCTTGCGGTTGTCGGGCTTCACAAAGCCCATACCGCCTTGCAGCTGCAAGCGGCCCACCACCTCGGGCCGAACCCGATTGAGTACCTCTACCACATCGCCAACGGGACGGCCGTCGCGAGAGCCACGCAGACGCAAGCGTACCGTGTCGCCGTGCATGGCAAACTTCAGCCGATCAGTGAAGACGCGCACGTCGCTTTCACTTTCCTCACTGATAACGAAAGCAAACTTGTCGGTGGCCAGCGCAACGGTACCCGTGATGGTATCCCCCCCGCTGTCTTGCCGACGTCGGGCTTCGGGCCGGAGTTCATCGGACGGGAAGTCGAAGCCTGCCCCACGGCGACGATGCACTACGGGGTCATTGCCGAACTCAGCCTGCACCGAGCGAGTGTGCTTAGCAGGCACGGGTGTGTTGTCGTCTTTGCGGCGTTTCTTGCTGCTGGCGGGCGCCGTGGCAGCCACCGCAGCCGCTGGGTCGGTCAGGCGGTATTCGTCGTTGGAGACGAGCGTAAGCATGCCAGAATTCTTAAGGTCGCGCAGGTGGGCAAATACCACCTCGCGCTGCTCCTTGGTGGTCACGCCCAAGCGGCGCGAGAGCTGACGGTAGGCAATTACCTCCGTCGGTCTGTCGGTGAATATGCGGTATACCTGGTCTTTGGTTACCGTAGTGGGAGCAGCCTGTTCGCTGCGGGTTGCCTTCGCGCGAGGGGCGCGGGGGGCGGCGGTTTCGTCTTTTCTTTTCATTGGAAAATAAAGGCCGCCAGGGGTTGTCGTTTTCTCAGGCGGCGGGGTTGGTTGCGGGGAAAGCCACCTATAGTAGCGGTTTTCCAGAGTGGATGTACTTGGCCCGATGCTAGCGTAGCTGGCTGATTAGGCGGGCTTCAAGAAGATAATACGGAATATATCCGCAAATAACTATTTCAGGCAGCAAAAGCGCTGTTACGGATTTGCGACGGCCAATTGCTTTAACACCGTTTCGCCGAAATCAGTTACATCCCACTCTTTTAAATCTGAGACATGCTACCAAACGCAGCTCTGATTTCATTTCACTGCTATGCTCCTCCTAAAAAGGCCGTCATACGGAGCGTGCCGAAGCATTTCTCCTACTTCATTGAACGACTGTAGAGACGCGACACTTCGTGTCTCTACAGTTGGGCGGCTGGGACTGCACAGTACAACCAACCTCCGCAACGAGAAGACGCGAAGTGTCGCATCTCTACACCGGGCTAGCATCTACAACGAAACGGTAGGGATGCTTCGGCACGCTCCGCATGACATTGCGTTGGCAACACTAACACTTCTGCCCTACACCCGACTAGCTACAGCGGCGCGGATATCGGCGGGCTCGTCTTTGGGAATAGCGGCTAGGAGTTGCTTGGTGTAGTCGTGCTGCGGGTTGGCGTAGAGTTCGGCGGCCGGGCCGCTTTCCACAATTTGACCCTGGCGCATCACCAGCAGGCGGTCCGACATAAAGCGGGCCACCGATAGGTCGTGGGTGATGAAGAGGTAGGTGATGTTGAACTCGCGCTTGAGGTCGTTGAGCAGGTTGAGTACTTGGGCCTGCACCGATACGTCGAGGGCGGATACGGATTCGTCGCAGATGATGCACTTGGGTTGCAGGGCCAGGGCACGGGCTATGCAAATGCGTTGGCGCTGGCCGCCGCTGAACTCGTGTGGGTAGCGTTGGTATTGCGCTTCGGTGAGGCCGACGGTGCGCAGCAGCTCCAGCACCCGGGCTTTCTGCTGCTGCTTGGTACCGCCGACACCGTGTACTCGCATGGGCTCCAAGATGGCTTCGCCTACGGTCATCATAGGGTTGAGCGCAGCATAGGGATCTTGAAATACCATCTGAAATTCCCGACGTCGGCGGCGCAGTTCGCCGGCAGGCAGCTTGGCCAAATCCACGCCTTCAAACAAGATGCTGCCCGAAGTCGGCTCGACAAGCCGGAGCAGCGCCCGGCCCAAGGTGGTCTTGCCGCACCCCGACTCTCCTACCAACCCTACCGTCTCGCCTGGATAAATGTCGAAGCTGACGCCATCGACAGCTCGTACCACTTCCGGCTTGCGGTTGAAGAACCCTTTGCGAATAGGGAAGTGTACGTTCAGGTTTTCCACTTGCAGCAGTGGCGCCGTACTGCCTGCTGGTACAGTGCCTTGGATCGGTCCGATAGTGCCGTTGAACGAAGGTGATGAAGCGCCCTCTGCCTTGCCTGCCACTTCACTCATCGGCCCTACTCCAAGCACAACAGCACCTGCACCGGCGGTTGGTAATGGCTGCCCTGATTCTAAAGTAGGTGCCGATTCAACTCCCAAAATAGCGTTGCCGAGGTGTGGAACATCGGAATGTTCCACGGGGAACGTTTTGGTAGTTTCAATTGCGTTTTTAGAGGGTTCAACATCCAACTCACTGTTTTCAGTAGCAACCACTTGCGTAATTGGCTCGTCCATGGAAATAAAGCCTCCATCGGCTGTTTCACGCATGAAATCGGCTACTACAGGCAACTTTTTTCGGCCAACTGATAATTTTGGTCGGCAGGCTAGTAGGCCTTTCGTGTAGGGGTGTTGAGGATTGGTGAAGATGTCGAGGACGGGGCCCTGCTCCACCACGCGGCCCCGATACATGACCAGGATACGGTCGGCTATTTCGGCAACCACGCCGAGGTCGTGGGTGATGAAAAGGACGGCGGTGTTGTGCTGGCGGCGGAGCTGGTCGATGAGCTGGAGCATGCGGGCCTGCACCGTTACGTCGAGGGCGGTGGTGGGCTCGTCGGCAATGAGGATGGCGGGGTTGCAAGCCATGGCCATGGCTATCATCACGCGCTGCTTCTGGCCGCCGCTGATTTCGTGCGGATACGATTTAAAGATTTTTTCGGGCCGCGGCAGCTGCGCCATCGTGAATAGTTCCACAGTGCGGGCTTCGGCTTGCTTGGCATCGAGGTTGGTGTGCAGGCGCAGAGCTTCTACCACTTGGCTGCCGCAGGTGTACACCGGATTCAGGGACGTCATCGGCTCCTGAAAAATCATGCTGATGTCGTTGCCGCGTACCTGTTGCAGTTGCTCTTCGGTGAGCTTCAGCAAGTCTACCTCGCCTAGTGCCTCGGAATGGAAGCGGGCCTCCCCCGTCGTGATGCGGCCCGGCGGCAGTGGAATCAACCCCATCAACGCCAACGACGTAACCGATTTGCCCGAGCCCGATTCGCCCACAATGGCCAGCGTCTCGCCCCGGTGCACGTCGAACGACACGTCGGCCACGGCCCGCGTGTCGCCGCGGTGGCTGGAGAAATCGATGGTTAGGTTGCGGACGGAAAGAATAGGTTCAGACATAAGGCAACGCCACCTTTTAATTGGCGAATAACAGGACGAAGTGAGTAAAGATAAGGCCGTAACGCAGTAGCTGGAAGTAAGAAGCGCTTGACGGCTTGAACGTAAAACCGAGCTACTAATTCAAGCGTCATGATGCTCTGCCCTCATTCCGCGCGTGCCGAAGGATAATGGCCGGGCTGATGTTGCCACACCAACCGTCATACTGAGCGCAGCTGAAGCATCTCGCTCGCCTTGTTGAGTTAGCATTGCAACCTCAGCACGCGAGATGCTTCGACTGCGCTCAGCATGACAGTTTAGCAAGGTGATGACTTAACATTCTATGTGGCTTCGCTAGACGCAACTCACTATACTAATAGCCAACTCAATAAAAAACGGCCGGTTGGAAGAGTTCCAACCGGCCGTTTTGGGGCATGCAAAGTGGTAACAACTTAGGAAGCTGCTGTGGCTTCAGCGTCGTGGCGGGCTTGGGCGGCTTCCGGACCTTCGGCGGCTATGGGCTTTGCTTCTTGGTACTGGTGGCCGTAGAAGCGGGTTTGATTGAGTAGGATTAGGGCTACCCCGATGAAGATAGACGAGTCGGCAATGTTGAAGATGGGGAAGTCGGGAATGACTTTGCCACCTACCAGCGGCCAGGAAATCGGGAAGAACCCATCCGGGAAATCAACAAATAACATGTCAATCACCTGGCCGTGCAGCCACGGCGTAGGCACGCCAAAAGGCGCGTTGTCGTAGATGATGCCGTAGAAAATGGAGTCGATTAGATTGCCGATGGCGCCGCCTAGAATCAGGGCAATGCAGATCAGCAGGCCTTGGGGCGCCCGTTCTTTCCATAGCCGGTAGATGTAGTAGCTGATGCCCGTCACGGCCACGATTCGGAACACCGTAAGGACAACTTTACCATAAGGCGGCGGCAGCTCAAACCCGAAAGCCATGCCCGGATTCAGAGTGTAGTGCAGCTTAAACCAGTCACCAAAAACCGGGACTTCGCCGGGCATGCCAGGCTGCATGTACGTGTGCACAGCCCACTTCGAGAGCTGATCAATGGCAATGACCAGCAGCGCCACCAAATAGTATTTCCAATATTTCATAGGGTACGGGTGAGAAGCAAGAGGTTAGAAGCGGGGTGAAAGACTGACAGAAAAGCAGTGTTCTAACCTCCCTCCCATCCTAGCACAAAGTGACGCAGAATTTTAGACTTCGCTGCCCCGAGGCGAGCCTTATCTTCTGTGCCGTTGGTATATGTTTCGAGGGGCTGTTTGTGCCGTTTTAAGCTGGAATCAATGGGATTTAGACGAATACATACGCCCTAGCCGCGGGTTTGGACGGCCATGTGCCAACCAACCTTTTGCAAGAATCGGTTGGCACTTCAGTTTCAGTTATTTGCAACTTCTAGTTGCACCGGCACCTTGTACTCGTCGAATTCCAGCACCGAGCCACCGTTCACATCCGCCGCAAAGTCTAGCGCTACCGCCTGGATTTCGCCCCGGATATAATCGCCGAACGACTGCACGGCAGCTTCCAGGCCGGCCTGACCGGAGGCCAGCGTGACGCGGATTTTGTCTTGCACTTCCAGGCCGCTGTCTTTGCGTAGGTTCTGAAGGCGGTTGACCAGCTCGCGGGCTACTCCTTCGTGACGCAGCTCGTCGGTCAGAGTCACGTCGAGGGCCACGGTGAGCGGACCATCGGAGGCGACTAGCCAGCCGGGGATGTCCTCGGAGCGGATTTCCACATCGTCAGGAGCCAGCGTGATGGGTTGGCCATCGACTTCCACGGCTAGCTGACCAGTCTTTTCGAGGGTGCTGATTTCTTCGGGCGTCATCTGCTGGATGCGGGTACCTACGGCTTTCAAACGGGCACCGTATTGCTGACCAAGACGCTTGAAGTTGGGCTTCACCGACTTCACCAACACACCGCTGGTATCGTCGAGGAACTCCACATGCTTCACATTCACCTCGGCGCAAATCAGGTCTTCCACCTTGGCTACTTGCTCACGCGTGGAGTCGTTCAGTACCGGCACCAGGATGCGCTGCAACGGCTGCCGCACCTTCAGCACCGATTTCTTCCGGAGTGAGTGGGTAAGCGAAGAAATGCGTTGCGCCAGTTCCATGCGCTCTTCCAATGCCTTATCGATACGCGTCTCATCGGCCTGCACAAGCAGCGTGAGGTGCACCGATTCGGGCGCCAGCGGCGTGTTCTTAGCCACAGCTTCTTCACGCATGCCATTGGTCATGTTCTGGTAGAGCCACTCGGCGAAGAAGGGCGCAATGGGAGCCATGAGCTGAGAAACTACCACGAGGCATTCCTGCAAGGTTTCGTAAGCCGCCTTTTTATCGGCGGTCAGCTCACCCTTCCAGAAGCGGCGGCGCGAGAGGCGCACGTGCCAGTTGGAAAGCTGATCGGTCACGAAATCCTGGATGGCGCGGGCAGCCTTGGTAGGGTCGTATCCATCATAGTAGCCGCGCACTTCCAAGATCAACGACTGGAGCTTGCTCAGAATCCAGCGGTCCAGCTCGCTCAGGTCGGCGTGCGGCACCCGGTCGAATTCGCGTGCCTGGAAGCCGTCGAGATTGGCGTAGAGGGCGTAAAACGAGTAGGTGTTGAAGAGCGTGCCGAAGAAGCGGCGCTGCACTTCCGTGATGCCGGCGAGGTCGAACTTCAGGTTGTCCCAGGGCTGCGCGTTGGCAATCATGTACCAGCGCGTGGCATCCGGACCGAACTGCTGGATGGTAGCAAACGGGTCCACGGCGTTGCCGTGGCGCTTGCTCATCTTGTTGCCGTTCTTGTCGAGCACAAGGCCGTTGGCCATCACGTTTTTGAAGGCCACTGAGTCTTCCAGCATCACGCCTAACGCGTGCAGCGTGAAGAACCAGCCACGGGTTTGGTCGACACCTTCGGCAATGAAATCAGCGGGGAAATTCTTTTCGAACTGCGTTTTGTTTTCGAGCGGATAGTGCCACTGCGCGTACGGCATTGCGCCGGAATCAAACCACACGTCGATGAGGTCGGGCTCCCGGTACATGGGCTGACCACTCGGCGAAACGAGGAAAATATCGTCCACGTAGGGCCGGTGCAGGTCCACGGTGGCGCCTTCCGGAATCGGGTTGTGGGTCATCACCTCGGCTGCGACGGCTTTGTTGATTTCCTGACGCAGCTCCGCAATGCTGCCGATGCAGATTTCCTCGGTGCCATCCTGCGTGCGCCAGATAGGCAGCGGCGTGCCCCAATAGCGCGAACGGCTCAGATTCCAGTCCACCAAGTTTTCCAGCCAGTTGCCGAAGCGGCCGGTGCCGGTGCTGGCGGGCTGCCAGTTGATGGTTTTGTTGAGCTCGATGAGCCGGTCTTTCACCGCCGTGGTCTTGATAAACCAAGAGTCCAGTGGGTAGTAGAGCACGGGCTTATCGGTGCGCCAGCAGTGCGGGTAGGTGTGCTCGTACTTCTCCACTTTGAAGGCCGTGCCGTCGCCTTTCATGCGGATGGCAATGCTTTCATCGAGGGTTTTGTAGTCGGAGCCGGTTTCGTCGTGCCCGTCGTAGTTCTTCACCCAACGGCCACCGAACTCACCCATTTGCGGCACGTAGCGGCCCGTCCGGTCCACGATGGGCGTTGGCTTGCCCTCCGCATCCATCACAATCAGCGCGGGAATATCATTGAGCTGCGCTACCTTGAAGTCGTCGGCACCGAACGTGGGCGAAATGTGCACGATACCCGTACCGTCCTCGGTGGTCACGAAGTCGCCGGCAATAACACGGAACGCCCGCTCATCACCTTCAAACGAAGGGAATCCTTTGTCTTGGCCGAACAACCGCTCGTAGTGGATGCCCACCAAGTCAGAACCTTTGAAGCTGCCTTCGATGCGCCACGGCAGCACCTTATCGCCGGCTTTGAAGTCTTCCAGCGAAGCGTCTTTGCCTTTCTCCGAGAAGTACTTCCCTACCAACGCCTGAGCCAGTACCACCCGAACAGGCGCGAAGGTGTACGGGTTGAAGGTGCGCACCAGCACGTACGGAATGTTCTTACCTACGGCCAGGCCCGTGTTACCGGGCAAGGTCCAGGGCGTCGTCGTCCAGGCCAGGATGAAAGTTTCGGCCGCGTCATCGGCACCCGCAAATAGCTTTTCCGACTTCTCGTCGCGCTTCACTTTGAACTGCGCCACGATGGTCGTGTCTTTCACGTCGCGGTAGGTGCCGGGCTGGTTGAGCTCGTGCGAAGACAAGCCCGTGCCGGCCGCTGGCGAGTACGGCTGAATGGTGTAGCCTTTGTAGAGCAGGCCTTTGTCGTAGAGCTTCTTGAGTAGCGCCCAGCAGCTCTCGATGTACTCGGGCTCGAATGTGATATACGGGTCGTCGAGGTCCACCCAATAACCCATCTTCTCGGTGAGGTCGTCCCACTGCGCCTTGAAGCGCATCACGGTTTCGCGGCAGCGCTGGTTGTATTCCTCGATGCTGATTTTCTTGCCAATATCTTCTTTCGTGATACCCAGCTCCTTCTCGACTTGCAGCTCGATGGGTAGGCCGTGGGTGTCCCAGCCGCCTTTGCGGTTCACTTGCTTGCCGAGCAAGGTCTGGTAGCGGCAGAAGATGTCCTTCACCGTCCGGGCCATAACGTGGTGGATGCCGGGGGCTCCGTTGGCTGACGGCGGACCTTCATAAAACACGAACGTCGGCTGCCCTTCGCGGGAACTCACGCTCTTCTCAAAGATGCCGTTCTGCTTCCACCAAGCCAGGATATCGGTACCAACTTGGCCGTAGTTGAGCGGCTGCTTGTATTCGGGGTAGTTCATTGTTGGGAAAGTCGTTGTATCAGGACGCCATGCTTCGGCAAGCGCCGCACGACGTTGGAATTGAGCAGTAAAAGAAGGTTAACTGTCCTGTTTGGGCTGCACCTGCATGCGGTTCAGGTTCAATTCGAAATCATCGTCTTCCTCGTGGTACTCGTCGTCGTAATGACGAATAGAAGATTGGTCGATGATTTCGTCTTTGCCATGTTCGAAGGTAACAAGCAAGGCAGGCAACAGAATCAGGTTGGAGAAATTGGTAATCAGCAAGCTAGCCGACATGAGCAGCCCCAGGGCCTTGGTGCCGCCAAACTCCGAAAAGGCAAACACCGAAAAGCCCAGAAACAGCACAATGCTGGTATAAATCATGCTGGTACCGGCTTCGCTGAGCGTGGTGCTGATAGCAGCCTGCACCCGCTGCCCGTTGATGGCCATTTCCTGCCGGAACTTCGCCAGCAGATGAATGCTGTTGTCGCCGTCGATACCCAGCGCAATACTGAAGATGAGGGCCGTGCTGGGCTTGAGTGGAATGCCGAAGTAGCCCATGATGCCCCCAGTCAGCAACAGCGTAAAGAGGTTGGGAAGCAACGTGAAGAACACGGCCCGTATGCTCCGGAACAGCAGCAACACCACCAAGCCTACCAGCCCGAAGGCAATCAACAGGCTTTCTTTGAGCATACCAATCAGGTACTCGTTGCCTTTGGTGAACAGGATGGTTGTGCCGGTTAGCCGCACATCCATGCCCGTACCGTTGAAAATCTGCTTGATTTCCGGTTGAATTTTCCGGGCCAGCAGCGTATCCAGGTTGTGCGAACCGATGTCGGCAATCTTCAGGGAAATACGAGCCCGTTGGCCGGTGGAGTCGGTGAAGGAACGCAGCAGCTTCTGCATCATCTGCCCACTCCCACCCTCGTTGGCCGACTGCGACCGGGCGAGGTAGCTAAGCACGAAGTTCTTCTCGGAGTTGTCGGGTAGGCGGTAGTAGTCGGGGTTGCCGTTGTAGAACGCCTGCGTGCTGGCCTTCAGAAACGTGACGATGCTGACGGGCGTGGTGAGTTCGGGTTGGGTGCGCAGAAACTTCTCGAGGCGGTCAATCTTCTCGAGGTTTTTCAGCTTCAGAATGCCCTTCTTCTTGCCGGTGTCCACCACCATTTCCAGCGGCATCACGCCGTTGAAGTGCTGCTCGAAGAACTTCAAGTCGGAATTTACCGACGAGTCTTTGGGCAAGTCATCGACCATGTACGACACCGAGCGCACCTTGCTTACCCCGAAAGAAGCCAGCACAATCAGGACCCCAGCGGCTATGTACACCGTTTGCCGGCGCTCCAATACCAGGTAGTCGAAGAACTCCAACAGCTTGGTGAGCGGCTTGGCTTCCAAGTGCTGCAACTGCTTGGGTGTAGGCGGCGGCAGGTAGGTGAACACAATCGGCATCATGATAAACGACACCGCAAACGCCACGAAAATGTTGATGGTGGCCACTGCCCCAAACTGGTAGAGGATGGCAATATTGGTGAAGCAGAACACCACAAATCCGATAGCTGTGGTGGTGTTGTTCATCAAAGTCACGAGGCCAATCTTGCGCACCACTCGCGCCATGGCCAGCACCTGGTTGCCGGATTTGCGGTAGTCGTAGTGGTAGCGGCTCAGCAGATACGTGCAGTTCGGAATACCGATTACGATGATAATGCTCGGAATCAGGCCGGTTAGCAGGTTGATTTTGTAGCCCATGAGCACCATCGTGCCCACGCACCACACCACCACTACCAGCACAATCAGCAACGGAAACAACACCGCCGACCAGGTGCGGAAGAACATGAACAGCGTCACGGCCATCATGGCAATGGTTAGGCCGACGAATAGCTTCATTTCGGCCGCTACCTTGGTGGTCATGGTGGAGCGCACGTACGGCAAGCCAGCGTAGTGCATCCGGATGTTGGTTTTGGCCTGGAACCGGTCGGCGTGCCCCAGGATTTGCTTCATCACGCCTTCGCGCCTCGAAGAATTCAAATACTTTGGGTCGAGGGTGAGGGCTAGCAGCGTGGCACCCGTGGTAGGGCTGATGAGCTGGCCCTTGTAGAACTCCTGCGCATTCACGACCCGCATAAGCGAGTCGAGTTCAACCTGAGTTTGCGGCGCCCGCCGGAAGATGGGCAAGGCCCGGAAGGTGTTGGTGGCCGTGTCTTTTTCGAGGCGAGGCAAGCGCGTCACGCTCAGTACTCCGCTCACGCCTTCCACCTTACCAAGTGTGTCAGTCAAGGACCGAAGCTCATTGAAGTTGCCTAGTTTGTAGACACTGCTGTCTTGCATACCCAGCACAAACACGTTGCCGTCTTCGCCGAAGGTGCGCTTGAACTGCTGGAAATACACCATGTCCGGGTCGTCGGGGCTGACCACCTGGGCAAAGTCGTATGTCATTTCCACTTTGCGTGCTTGCCAGCCCATGAACACCGTCAGGGCGGACAGCAGCAGAATCAGAATCCGCCGGTTCTTGATGACGAATAGGGCTAGGTTGCTCCACATAGGCTGCTAAAATGCAGCAAAGGTACGCAACCCCAAGCAGGTAACCGGACTCTTGCCCCTATAAGGAGGGCATTCCATTTCACTTGAGCTCAGGGGGTTTCCTACTTTCCAGAAATAATTTAATAACAAAGGCAACTTTCTATGACAATTAAAGTTTAATATTCAGCCCATCAGTGTTTTGCAAAAACAAAGCATTGCATTATGCCGATACATAAGTTCTCGTTGCATTTAGATGACCCTTTTTCATTCACCAGAGGCGCAGCTCGTATATCACTCCGCTTCTGATACGCTTTACCTCAGCTACAGCGCCACGCGGCTGTCTCTCTCGTTTAGAGCGGCATACCAGCAGGCACTGGAAAAGATGCTGCAGCACAACGTAACCAAGCTGTTGCTGGACTTGAAGCGCAATGCTCCTCCGGCCGACGAGACTGAGCATATCCTGCAGCCACTAGCCGAAGTTCTGCTTGCCCATCCGGACCGTTCACTGTTTATTGCGGCCGTGGTATCAGAGAAACAGTACCAATACCAAATCGGTAACGTGCTGGCCGCCAGCACCACCCTACCGCCGGCACAAGTGGAATTCAACTACTTCACGTCGCGCCAGGAAGCCACTGATTGGCTTAGCAGTAATTAACTTTTCCACAGAGTTATCCACACTCAAACCTATTATAAAAGAGAAGGCCCTAACTAGTCGTTAGGGCCTTCTCTTTTATAATAGGTAAGCGAAGTAGGTGACCTACAGCTTCTCGAAAATGCGCGAGAAGCTAACGGCTTCACCGATGTAGCTCCGCAGTTCCGAAATAGGCATGCGGGTCTGCTCGCGCGAGTCGCGGTGACGGACGGTTACGGTGTTGTCTTCCAGCGTCTGGTGGTCGACGGCAATGCAGAACGGCGTACCGATAAGGTCCTGGCGGGTGTAGCGCTTGCCAATGGCGTCCTTCTCTTCCATCACCAACCGGAAATCGTGGCGCAGAGCGTTGAAGATTTCCGTTGCTTTTTCAGGCAGCCCGTCTTTGCGTACCAGCGGGAAGATGGCCGCCTTAACAGGCGCTATGGCGGGGTGCAACTTCAGGAACTTGCGGGTTTTGGTTTTCTGCTCCTCTCCTTCGCCTTCCGTAATAGTTTCTTCCTGGAACGCCTGGCAGAGCGTAGCCAGGAACAGCCGGTCAGCACCTACCGACGTTTCCACCACAAAGGGTACGTAGTTGCCGTAGGGCTTGCCGGTTTCGGGGTTGATGTCGTTGTCGAAGTAGTTCTGCTTTTTGCGGCTATACTGTTGGTGTTGACTCAAGTCGTGGTTAGTTCTGGAGTGAATACCTTCCATTTCCTTAAAGCCAAATGGAAACTCGTATTCGATATCAACCGCTGCCTTAGCATAGAAAGCTAGCTTGTCGTGGTCGTGGAAGCGCAACTTTTCGGCTGGTAATCCTATTGCTTCGTGCCAACGACGACGCGTTTCCTTCCACTTGTCGTACCACTCATCCTCTGTGCCAGGGCGCACGAAGAACTGCATTTCCATCTGTTCGAACTCCCGCATGCGAAAGATGAACTGCCGAGCCACAATCTCGTTGCGGAAGGCCTTCCCGATTTGCGCAATACCGAACGGAATATTCATCCGGGCCGACTTCTGCACGTTCAGGAAGTTGACGAAAATACCTTGCGCTGTTTCGGGCCGCAGATAGATCAAGCTCGAGTCGCCGGCTACGGCGCCTATCTGCGTGGAGAACATCAGGTTGAACTGGCGCACCTCGGTCCAGTTACTGGTCTTGGATACTGGGCACGCTATTTTCTCGTCGATGATGAGCTGACGAACCCCCGCTAGGTCTTCAGCCGTGAGCAGGCGGCCCATTTCAGCTAGCAGCGCATCAGCCCGTTCTTTTTCGCCGTTCTTTTCGTACTCGGCGGCTTTCTCCTCCAACAGCACGTCGGCGCGGTAGCGCTTCTTGCTGTCAAGGTTATCGATCATCGGGTCCGAGAAGCCGTCAACGTGGCCGGAGGCTTTCCAAGTGAGCGGGTGCATGAAGATAGCGGCGTCGATGCCCACTACGTTCTGGTTGAGCTGGGTCATGGCCCGCCACCACAGCTGCTTAAGGTTGTTTTTCAGCTCCACGCCGTTGGGGCCGTAGTCGTACACAGCAGCTAGGCCGTCGTAGATTTCGCTGGACGGAAATACAAAGCCATACTCTTTCGCGTGCGATACAATATCAGCTAAGGTGTTCTCGGCCGTTTCGGCGGCTTTTTGCGGGGCGTTGCTCATGAGGGGATAGTTAGTGAATTCGTGACGCAACAAATGGTTCCTTTGAATGAGCTGGAGTGCCATTAGAAGCTAAAGCGTGATAGCAACGGGTTGCTACCTTCTCAGCCAACTAATTCGCCAATTCGCTACATCACTTCCTAAAGTGAAAGCAAAAGTAGTAGAAGCTTGGTAGGCAGCGAAGCATAGGTTGGATTAAAACCAGCCAAATTTAGCGCGAACCACTTTCCAAGGCTATTCCACTGATTGTGTATCTAGTAGCTTCAACCTCTAGGGTTATCCTGCGTTTAGCGACTTGTTATAATCTATTCACAAAGCAATTTTTATCTGTGAGATAACAATTTCATAATCTTGCTCCGCCTTAGGGCCCTCCTACCTTTGATTGTTGAAATTTGAATTTCCACCAAATTTTCTTTTATGCTTGGCTTAGAGCCTCATGTGCTGATTCTGCTTATCGTCTGTTTGGTAGCAGCCTGCGCATTTGAATTTGTTAATGGATTCCACGACACGGCCAATGCCGTGGCCACGGTTATCTACACCAACGCCTTGCGGCCGTGGGTGGCCGTCGTCTGGTCGGCGTTCTGGAACTTCATTGGGGTACTAACGGGCGGTATTGGCGTAGCCATGGGCATCGTGTACTTATTGCCCGTCGAAAGTTTGGTTGATCAGAACGTCTACCACGGCATTGCCATGGTGGGCGCCCTCATTTTGGCCGCCATTATCTGGAACGTGGGTACTTGGTACTACGGGCTGCCGTCGTCGTCGTCGCACGCGCTCATCGGAAGTATTCTGGGAGTTGGTATTGCGTTTACGCTGCTGCCGGGTACTCGTAGCGCGGCCGTGAACTGGAGCAAAGCAGGCGAAACCGGATTGGCGCTGCTAATCGGGCCCCTGTTTGGTTTCTCGCTCACCATCTTCCTGATGTTCCTGCTCAAGCGCTTCGTCGACAACAAGGCCATCTTCAAGGAGCCGCACAAACACAAGCCACCACCGCTCTGGATTCGCCTGATTCTGGTGGCTACTTGTACGCTGGTAAGCTACTTCCACGGCTCCAACGACGGCCAGAAAGGCGTGGGCCTCGTGATGCTGATTCTGATTGGTATCGTGCCAACTTTCTTCGCGCTCGACCATACCAAGAACCCCCTGGACATGCGCGACTCGCTGGTAAAGGTGGAACAGGTAATGCAGAAGCTGAACCCCGGTGACTTGAGCACCGACGACCGGGCGGCAGTTAGCAACATCCGCCTCCAAACCAATTCGCTGGATTCCATTTTCACCAACAAGACCGAGGTTACCCAGCTGCCGCAGAACGCTCGTTTCCAGATTCGCAAAGCTATTCTGCTGCTGAGCAATCAAGCCAAGAAGCTCCAAGGCAGCGACAAGGTAAGCCTAAGCAGTGTGGACCGGGAAACACTGAATGCCTCCATAACCAAGATGCGCACCTTCACTGACTATGCCCCTACGTGGGTGTTGCTGATTGTGTCGGTTTCACTGGGCTTGGGCACCATGATTGGGTGGCAGCGCATTGTGAAAACCATTGGAGAGCGAATTGGTAAGGAGCACCTGACGTATGCCCAGGGCGCTTCCTCGGAACTGATTACGGCTACTATGATTGGCCTTTCCACTGCTTACAACCTGCCGTCGTCAACCACGCACGTGTTGTCGTCTTCCATTGCGGGCTCGATGGTAGCCAACCGCGGTATCAAGAATTTGAACCCGCAAATGGTCCGCAACATTGCCTTGGCCTGGGTGCTTACTTTGCCCGTTACAATGGCCTTGTCAGGTGGCTTGTTCTTGTTGTTCCGAGCCATCCTCGGGTAGTTCAGTGCCAGCCAGATAGCGCCTTGCTTTGTAGGCCAGCTGGTTGTCTCACGTATAAATGCAAAAAGCCGCTCTATGATAGAGCGGCTTTTTTTGTTAAGTGGATTCTCAATTTGAGACAACAAGCGAGGTTACCTGCGCCTTAGCTAGATATATTTAAACCTCAATACTTGATAAATCAAGCAGTTATCCACTTATCCACAGGCAAAACAAGCTGTTTTGTGGATAAGTGGGAGTTATGCTGGCCACTGTACGTCCAAGTCTTCCGAAATAAAGACGCCAAAGTTGACAAACTGAAGCTCGTCCTCATCGAAGTATAGGTCAATCATCTCTTTCTCGTAAGACACTCGCATTTCGCCGGTATCCATCTTTTCCACCTCGCTAGCTTCGTAGCCGTGCTGGCGCATGAGTTCCTGGATCTGCTCCGGCGATTTGCCGTGGATGGCTTCGCCAAACAGGCGCATGCCGGGGTGGTCGGTTTCGATACAGCTTAGGCGATAGTCGTCTTCGCGGTCGAAGTAAAGTGAGTAGCCTTCTTCGAGGTAGTTCCAGGCTTGGTGTTCGAACTCGTCTTCCTCTTCTGATTCTTCAATTTCTTCGGGCTCGCCCATCAGGGCACGCACCTGGTCCATGGTGGCCCCAAAACGGAGCGGCCCCATGCCCGTGCCTAGTATGATTTCATTTTCTTCGGTACCGGAAGAATGTTGAGTGGTGTCCATGGTGGCAGTGGTTATGGTGGAAAGAGTCTGTTGGAAGGAGAGGGTAAAGGTAGCCAAACGGGTTTCACTTCCCGTAGCGGGTTTTAAAATCGGCCATCTGGCGTAGGTAGTCGGGGTGCTGCTTGGCCTGGTCCCACTTCAGTTTGAAAATGACAGCAGCCTCGGCCTTTTCGGCGTCTTCAGGAGAGCGGGGTAGCTCGGCGCGGCCGTGGGCTCCGCTTTGGCCTTTCTTGTCGTCGGGTACGGGGCCATCGTATTTCTTGCCGCCTTTGTGGTTGGCGTAGCGCCGCGACCTGGTGAACCCCATTTGCAGAAACTTGCGGGCCATGTCGGCCCCTACAAAGTCTTCGGCCTTCAGATAGGCCTCAAACAGGCCGTAGATAGTATCGGCCGACTCCCGTGCCACTTCTGGGGTTCGGAAGCGCCAGTGGGGCAGAATCTCCCCTTTATAGGGCTGTACCAGCAGCACCCCCTGTTCGCCTTTGCCTACGCGGTAGAGTTCGGGATGCTTCCGAAAATCTACGGTGCGAAAATCAAGGTCGTAGTCGAAGGGCATATAGGGCGAAAGAGGTGTTAGGTGTATACGCGCCGTGCCCGGAATAAGATGATTGGACAAGCGCCCGCTTTTCCACATGCTCCACCCAACGGTGTTCGGCCTGCTTGCCCCGACAGCCTTCCATCTTGAACGCGAGAAACCACCTCGCCTTTTTTTTGAGCCCGGCTGGGTTGTCCACAAGGTTAATAACTTTTTAAAAGAAGAAATTTTAAGAAATCTTTTTTATCCCTGTCGTTAGGGCTGTGTATAAGTGGACAACAAATGAGAGTAATCCACACCACGGATAACTTGTGCATAGCCTCGGCGTTATGCACCGTCTATCAACAGGGTGTGTGCATATCATTTCATTGATTTATAATTACTTAACCTAGTTTTTAACAATCCACATCAGTTATCCACTAATCCACAATTCACACTTTTGTGGGATGTGGACAGCGTCGAAAAACGTGTGGAGTTATCCACCCTTATCCACCAAGGGTGTGTGTAAAAAGGGAGCTGTACGGGATGCGAGAAGCGCAAAAAAACTTATCCTATTTTTCTACACCGATTATCCCCACTTCTCCCCAGTGTTATCCACAGGTTATGTCCGATAAACGGGATATAGTGGATAAGCCTGTGGATTTGCTGTGGATAAGCCCCGGAAACAAGCCTCAGTAACTTGAAACAGCCCTTTGTAGTTGTGGAAAGCAGGCTACTGCCCGTTGAAAAACTCCTTGACAAGTCGTTTTGCTACGTAAGACACAAAAAGCAGCCCGAGTAAGAAAGCTGAAAAACGCCGTTTCCAGTTAATCAGCCTGTTTTCTAGCTGCTGAAAGTAACTTCTAAGGGCATAAAAAAGCCTACTGTGCAGCCATGGGCACACAGTAGGCATACTGCAAACCAGCCGGTGATTAGAAAACCAGCTTGATATCTTCTAGCTCGAAATTGACGCGCACCTGCTCCGACTTCGGCCGGATGTAAATGGGTTCGGCGGGTACCAGGAGTTCAGGGTCACCGCCCCGCCAGCGGCCGTCGCCATCAGCATCAATCAACACCCGGAACGTGTAGACAGCCGGTAGCAGCCGGTCGAAGCGAAAGGTGCCTTTGGGGCTGTCGAGGGTGGCAACCACTTTGCCTTGCGAATCGAGAAGCTGCACTTCGTAGCGCTTGTACTTGGTTTGGATGGTACCCGCTAGGCTGCCGTAGGTGGCTTGGTCGGTTACGCGCAAGCGCAGCGGCTTGGCACCCAGGTTTTGTCCCGTAACGGTGGTCAGGTTCAGGGTGTCAAGCGTGATGGTAACCGTCTTTTTGGCTTTGGTGTCTAGGAGCACCGTGAGGCGGGTCCGGTCGGGACTCAAGGTGCCATTGGTCGGCAGCGTAAGGGGGCGTCGGGTAGCAGTGGAGTCTTCTTGCAGCAACGCAAAGGGTTTGCCGGGGGCTACCCGCACGGGTTCAGTGAACAAAAAGCGCACTTCTCCTTGCCGATACACATCGCGCGGCGCCCCATCCACAGAATAGACTGGGGCGCGTTTGGTGGGAGCCGTGCCGGGAAATCGTACGTTCACCGTGTCGCGGGAGACGTTGCCGGCACTATCGGTGGCGGCTAATAAGTAGCGTCCCTCGGTTAGCGTTGGGGTCTTGAACAGTGCCACCACGCGGCCTTGCTCAGCGAGTTGCAGTGCCTCGGTGAGCTGTGGCGGTGTAGCAGCTGCGCCGAGCGAGGAAATAACGGCCGTCCGTAGGCCTTCCCCGTAGGTTACCCGGAACTGCGAAAAAGTGCCCTGCCGGCTGTTGATGATGGGCCGGCGCGCATCGGGCCGTACTAGTAGCAACTGAACCGAATCGGGCCGGGGGCCAACGGTAATGAAATCGGGGAGGTAGGCTATCTTCTCGCCCTCGTTGTAGCGGGTGTTCTGGTTTTTGTCGGCCAAAGCGTAGATACGGTAGCGGCCGGCTTTCAGGTTACGCAGCGCAAATGCTCCGTTTTTGTCGGCGCGGGCCAGGTAGTAAGGCCGCCCGCGGCGCACCCCCGCCGTATCGGATTCGGGGTACATCAACACCGAAACCGCATCGGCCGGCTTGTCGGTCAGCAACTCCCGAACGCTGCCACGCACGGCGCCCGAATCAAGCACGGCGCCCGTGCTGAAGCTCACTACAACATTCGTTGCCGGGTTGCTTTCGGTGATGTCGGTAACGGCATTGCCGAAATTAAACGAATAGGTGGTGTTCGGGTCGAGCGGCTTATCGAAGAGCAGAGAAATAGACGTGCGGTCTTCCCGGAGTTTGTAGGGGTTGTCTTCGGGTAAGGCCGGCGAAATGATGAGGTTCTTGTTGAGGTCTTTGAGCTGCACCGACTCAGAGAATACCAACCGCACCACTTGGCCTTTGTAGTTGCGGCTGCCATTTGGGGGAGTTGAGCTTTCCAGCGTGGGCGGAATAATGTCCTTCTCCCCGCCGGTAGGCGAACTAATGGAAGCACAGCCAGCCAGCCCAGCACCAGCAGCGAGCAGAAAAAGAAGGTTAGCGCGAACGGACATTATAAAGCAGAAGCGTGGAAATAGTTAGTGCCGCAATGGCCAGCACGGTCCATACAGTGGTTTTGCGGGTCGGGTGGTCTTCATCAGCCGGCACGGTGGTCGTATCAGGAACGAGGGCCGGGCGGCGCGTGGTATCCGCGGAAAGTGACTTCCGAGTGGTGTCGGGCGCTATGCTAACCACAACGTGCGTATGCTGCCGAGTATATGCGGCAGTGGCTGTTGCGCCGGCGTCAGACGGGTGGCCCTCCCCTACCCCACCAGCATGGAGGGGCAGTGCCAGCAACGACCCAAATACGTATCTAGCTGGCAGCCCCATCTACAATCAGCGCTTGGCGGCCACGTAAATCAAGCTGGAGTACTGGCCCTCGTGCTGCGCTGCGTACTGGTTGGACTTGTATCCGGCCTTCAGCACCGACACGATTCCTCCTCCCCGCTCGGCTTTGTGCTTTTCGCTGAGCATGCTCACGTAATAGGCATCTAGCGCCATGGGTAGCGTATCTACCACCGTCAGCTTGTGCCTCTTGAGCAGCTGCGTCATGGTTTTCAAGCTGAAATGGTAGAGATGGCGCGGCACATCGTAGGCGGCCCAGTCTTGCCGATAGTGTTGGGCATCGAGGCTTTCCACGTTGGGCACGGCTATTAACAGTACCCCGTCGGGTTTCAGTAAGCTTACCAGTTGCTGAAGGGTTTCATTGAGCTCGTGTACGTGTTCGAGCACGTGCCACAGCGTAATGGCGTCGAAGCTGCCGCTCTCGAAGGAAGCTAGGCTTTCGGTGCCAATCGGCTGGCCGGCCCGGCGCGAGGCTTCTTCACGGGCCCGGACATTGGGTTCCCAGCCAGCTACCTGCCAACCATTGTTCTTGGCAGCTTCCAGAAAATGACCTGTTCCGCAGCCATAATCAAACAGGCGGCCTTTGCGCGGCGCCAGCTTGTTGATGAGCCCCACCTTCCGCCGCAACGTGAAAAAGCGCGCTACTTTGTAGGCTTGGTTGATGACGCCCGCGGCACCGCTGTTATGCGACACATAGTCGTCGGACTCGTAATACCGGCCAATGTGGGCCGCGTCGGGCCGAGGATTGGTGAACTGAAAACTGCACGCTTCGCACTGCTGAATGGCAAAGCTTTCCTTGCTCACCGATTTGTCTTCCACTACCAGCTTGTTGCGAAACTCCGTTTTGCCGCAAACCGGGCACTTCTCCAATCGTTCGTAAGACACAGGTTCAGACTATAAGCGAAGCAGCCTGACTTGCATCAGGCTGCCGTTTAGGTTGCATTAGCAAAAATAGACTTTTGAGGCTATAGTCAGGCAGCTACTTGAATTCAGACAAACGGTCAGCCTCTATTTGCTCTGGATTGCCTGGTGGCGGTTCTCCAACCGAGACGCCGCCCCCGCACAGCACCGTCACTGGTAGCAGCGTTGCGCCCAAAACTCCGGCACCCAAACCCACCAACAGAAGCCAGCCCAATGCTGAAACCCAACGCCGACCTAGTAGCCGACGAACCATAACGACAACGGCAAGGAATGCTTGCACGGCCAACATCAGCCAGCAACCTAGCGTTAGAAAGCCTAGCCACAAATAGCGCTCCGCAAATCGGTGATCTAGAAGCAACCCGACTGATGAACCACCCAGAACAAGCCCGGTTAGTATGCCCGTCAGGAGCAAGAAACGGGAACGGTAGCTAATTACCGTTCCCAGTTTCATCGGCCAAGGTACACCATGAGCACCGAAATATCGGCGGGCGAAACGCCGCTGATGCGGGCAGCCTGGCCAATAGTTTCGGGCTGCACTTTGAGCAGCTTTTCGCGGGCTTCGTGCGACAGGGCCGGCATGGCTTTGTAATCAAGGCGGCCCTGAATTACGAAGTTTTCTAGCTCCGCGGCCCGGATGGCTTGCTGATTTTCCTTCTCGATATAGGTTTCGTACTTCACCAGAATCACGGCTTGCTCTAGCGCCTCGGGGCCGTACGGCGCCAAGGCCAGCGTAAGGCCCGGCAGCACGCTCGTGAGGGTAGCCAACTCGATGTTGGGGCGGCGCAGCAGGTTGATGGCACGGGTTTTCTCGGTGATAGTAGCCGACCCCTGTTCCGTTAGCAATCCGTTGATTTCGGCGGGCTCAATGGCGAAGTTTTTCAGCGTATCCACCACCTCGCTGGTTTGGCGCTCTTTCTCGCGCACCAACTCCATCCGCTCTTCCGAAGCCAGCCCAATTGCGTAACCAAGGGGCGTCAGACGCAGGTCGGCGTTATCCTGGCGCAGTAAGATGCGGTGCTCGGCGCGGCTCGTAAACATGCGGTAGGGCTCGTCGGTGCCTTTGTTGACGAGGTCGTCGATGAGCACACCGATGTAGGCTTCGCTCCGCTTCAGGATGAAGGGGTCTTTGCCGTGCACGCGGTTGTGGGC
The DNA here is from genome assembly GCF_022827545.1 of Hymenobacter tibetensis. Taxonomy (NCBI): domain Bacteria; kingdom Pseudomonadati; phylum Bacteroidota; class Cytophagia; order Cytophagales; family Hymenobacteraceae; genus Hymenobacter; species Hymenobacter tibetensis. Next base: position 5,707,393 of record NZ_CP094669.1, on the reverse strand, counting down.
GTTGATGCCAGCCATGAGGCCCTGGCAAGCAGCTTCCTCGTAGCCTGTGGTGCCGTTGATCTGGCCCGCGAAATACAGGTTGCGTACTTGCTTGGTTTCCAGCGTGAGGTTAAGCTGCGTTGGTGGGAAGAAGTCATACTCGATGGCGTAGCCGGGCCGGAACATCTTGGCTTTCTCGAAACCCGCAATTTTGCGCAGGGCGCGATATTGCACGTCCTCGGGCAAGCTGCTCGAAAAACCGTTCACGTACACTTCCACCGTACTCCAGCCTTCCGGCTCCACAAAAATCTGGTGCCGGTCCTTGTCAGCGAAGCGGTTGATTTTGTCTTCTACCGATGGGCAATAGCGTGGCCCCAAGCCCTTGATGCGGCCCTGGAACATCGGCGACTTTTCGAAGCCTTCGCGCAGGATGTCGTGCACCTCGGAGTTGGTGTAGGTGATGTAGCACGGGCGCTGCTTGGCCAGCGGCGGCGTGGGCAGGTAGCTGAATTTGCTGGGTGCCTCGTCGCCGGGCTGCTCTTCCATTTTCGAGTAGTCGAGGCTGCGGCCGTCTACGCGGGGAGGGGTACCGGTTTTCATGCGGCCCGCCTCAAAGCCTAGCTCTTTGAGCTGCTCGGTGATACCGGTGCTACCACGCTCGGCGGCGCGGCCACCCCCGAAGTTTTTCTCGCCAATATGAATCAGGCCGTTCAGGAAGGTGCCGTTGGTGAGCACCACCGCTTTGCTACGGAACTCGATACCGAGTTGGGTTTTCACGCCCACGACCGTATCGTTTTCTACTAATAAGCCCATTACGGCTTCCTGCCAGAAGTCCACGTTTAGCGTTTGTTCGAGCGTATTGCGCCACTCCTCGGCAAAGCGCATCCGGTCCGACTGCGCCCGGGGGCTCCACATGGCGGGGCCTTTCGAGCGGTTCAGCATCCGAAACTGAATCATCGTCTTGTCGGTGATAATGCCCGACTGGCCGCCCAAAGCGTCCACTTCGCGCACAATCTGGCCTTTAGCCACGCCACCCATAGCCGGGTTGCACGACATCTGCGCGATGGTGTTCATGTTCATCGTTACGAGCAGGACTTTGGAGCCCAAATTAGCGGCAGCCGCGGCGGCCTCACAGCCCGCGTGGCCCGCTCCTACTACAATAACGTCGTATTCTTCTTGCTGAAACATGGTGGTAGCGCCAAGCTCCGGCTTGGCGAGGCATAAGTAGTTTGTCGGGGGTAACACCAGTTACCGTACAGGTCGTTCAACGGTAGCAACGACTCTCCCAACCGGCACTTGATACTAGAGGCAAAACGCCCGCTACGGTGCGGGCATTCCGGTGAAATTGAAATCGGAAAAGCAGATGCAACCCGCTCAGAACGTGCGCAAAGATAGATACTAATCCTCTGTTTTGTGCGGAGCTGGCTGGCCTAGTCGATATCGTAGCCGCCTAGGCTGCCTTCCTGCCACTCCGTTATCAGGCTTGCCGATTGGGTGGCTACGGCATCCCACGAAAACGGCAGCCACAAGCTGTTGAGGCAATCATAGACTTCAGTGGCTGCCAGGCAAGGAAACAGCTTGTAGTCGAACTTCGGGTAGTTGTGGACCAGATAGCCAGGATAGTAATAGGCCATGTGCTGGCTAATGGCATAGTTGATTTTGAGCAGCATCAGGTACTTCCCCAAGCTGTATTTGCGGTAGCTGGGGTCGTAGAAATTCATAATGCCCATCATGGTGCGGGCGCCACTATCGAAAATACCGGCGGCAATCAACTGCTGTCCATCCCGCACCTCCACAATGGTGGTGTTGAATATGGTGTGCGTTGCGCCGGCCAACAGGAATGCCTCCACGGTTTCGGGCGCATCGAAGGTGATGGAAGTGCGGTATAACGCATACAGGGCTTCTATCTCCGCCGTGAGCCGCAATGGTTTTATCTCGCTTGAAAACCGCTCATTGAGGCGTAGTAAGCGGCGCTGCTCACTGCCATAGCGCACGTCGGGCAGCACCAGCCGAAGCCAGTGTACGGTATGGTACTCATCGTTCACGGCCAGAAACCGACACGTAAACAGATCCTGAATCATGCGGTAGTATCCCTGGCTCAAGTAGAAATCCAGCATGTCGCCTCTGATAACGGGCATGTAGGAAGAGGTCATATAGTGTTATGCCAGGTAGGCAACAGGTAATGAATAGGGTGTAATTGCCAAGTCCCCGAGCTGGGCAGCTGCTACAGAACAGCTATAGCCGCTGGAGTGTTGAAGAAGTATAAATATAGCAATGGGGTAGCTACAACGCAGAAAACGCCCGCGTTTGGAGCGGACGTTTTGTAGAGAGGCCCACGCCTAGGGTAGCAAGGAACCTGCGCTAGCTAGAAAGTGCGCAGCGAGAGGCAGTAATCCTCTTTCGCTCGCATGGCCGTCTGGCTGATCAGATCTTTGTCGGCGTAGCCAAGCAAGTGCAGCACGCCATGGATCATGACGCGGTGCAACTCGTCGATGAAGGCAACACCAAGTTGCTGCGCGTTTTCACGAACTCGCTCCACCGAAATGAAAATGTCGCCTTCGATAATGTCGGCGTCGTCCGCATTGTCGAAAGTGATGACGTCGGTGTACGTGTCGTGGTCGAGGTATTCGACGTTGACGCGGTGCAAGTACTCGTCGGAGCAGAAAATGTAGGTCAGCTGCACCAATTCATATTCGTGCACATCTATCACCCGCTCAATCCAAGAGCCCAACGCCTCGGCATCGGCTAGCTCGAACGGCACATCTTCCACCAAAAACTCGATACCATGCGACTCATGCGAGTCTTGAGGGAGGCCGCTGTTCATTTCGTGTTCGGTGCCGGGCGGGTGCTGGATCATGCCTGATAGGTGCTGGAAGTGGTGTCTTCGCCTGCGTTGGCAGCTTCAGAAGGAGCAGAAAGCATGAACGTGAGCTGCACGTTGCGGCCGTCTTTGCTGAACTCCACCTCGTCGGCGAGGTGGCGGATCAGGAAGATGCCACGGCCACCAGGGTTTTCCAGGTTTTCGGGAGCGGTAGGGTCAATCAGATTCGTGTAATCGAAGCCTTGACCTTCGTCTTCCACCTCGAACTTCACTCGGTCGGTGTCCACGTACAGCGACAAGTACACGTTCTTGTCCTTGTCGAACTTGTTACCGTGGCGGATGGCGTTGTTCACGGCCTCCGTCACTGCCACCATGATATTACCATAAATATCGTCTTCGATATGGAAGGTATCCTTCGAGTTGTCGATGAAACTCTCCACAACACGAATGTTCTCGACAAGCGAGGGAATCTGAATTTTAACCTGCTTCATAGGAAAGGGTAAGGAACGGCGGGGCGCAAACTTAGTGGAACGCTATTTCATTTTCTGAAAATATTCGCTGACTTCCCGCTGGTAATAGGGCGTGAGTGTGGTAGGGACAGTACGGAGAAGTTCAGTTTGGCGGTCTTTCTGGCGTTTGTACTGCTCGAAGGCAGGTGGAAATACGGGCGGCAGAGTCTTGGCGGTTTGCGCTTCACGCTTATCGTCCTGGTCTCGCTCCCGTGCCGACTTCTCGGCTTCCAGCAAGCGGGTCAGAATTTGGCGTTGACGCATGACCGTCTGCTCTGTTAGCCGTTTGTTTACGAGGTCGGTTTCGGTTTGTTCCATCATTTTTTTCAATTCGCCGGTGCCACCGCCGCCTTGCTCTCCTTTCCCGTCTTTCCCGCCGGGTTTCCCTCCTTTTTGTTGTTTTTCCAACTCTTGGAGCGCCTGCCGCAACATCTGCTGCTGGGCCGCCAACTTCGCCAAGTCTTCGCTCAACGCGCGGCCCTGCTTGCCACTCTGCTGCAACTGCTGAATCTGCTGGTTGAGTTGCTCCTGCATTTTGCCCATTCGGCCTGCTTGCCCATCACCGGCCTGCTTGCCTTTCTTCTTGCTCTTGCCGGGTTTGCCGTCGCCTGATTGAGGTTTGCTCATGCTCTCGCGCTGCTCTTGCTGCATCTGCTGTAGCGCCGAGTTGAGCATCAGGGCCAAGTTGTTCATGCTAGTCATGGCTTGCTGCTGGCTGGATGTAGCGCGGCTCACGTTGCGCTGCCGAATGTGCTCCAAGCTCTCGTCCATGCGGCCGTTCATCTCCCCCACTTCGCGCGTCACGAAGCTTTGGATGGGGAAAGCGCGCTTGGCCAGGGAATACAACGAATCCTGCACCACCCGGGCGTCGTCTTTGAGTTTGCGCTGCTGCTGGCCGAGCTGCACGAAGCGTGGGTCAGACTGATCAACCTTGCGGAAGTCTTTCATCAACGTCTCTTCGTCGAAGCTAAGCTTGAGCAGGTTTTCCAGGATGTCGCGCAGGTCGTCGATGTTTTCCTGCTGCTGATCCTGCTCTTCCTCGCTCATTTGCTGCTGCATCTTCTGAGCCATTTGCTTCATGCCTTTAGCGGCTTGCTGCTGGCTCTGGCTGGCTTTCTTGTTCTGGTTTTTCGAGAGCTGCTGCTCGCTTTCTTCCATCTGCTCGTCCACCTGCTGCTGGTCCTGTTTCATTTCGTCGGCCTCGTTCTCGTTGCCGAGCTGGTCGTCCATCTTCTTCAGGTCCTGCAGGTCTTTCTTGAGCTCGTCGAACTGCTGCTCGTTTTTCTGCTGCTGCTGCTTCAGGTCTTCCTGCTTTTGCTGCTGTTGCTGTTTGTTCTCTTTGTTGTCGGCGTTTTCCTTGTCGTTTTTCTGCGTTTCCTCGGCTAGCTTCTCCTGCTCTTTGGCTAGCTCCTGCAGCTTGTCGAGGGTTTCTTCCTGCTTCTGCTCGAACTGCAACTGCTTGAACATCTCTAGGGCCCGCTCCAGCTCTTTCTGCAAGGTATTTTCCTTGTTTTCAAGCTGTTGCATCAGCTTCTGCATGTCGGGCTGGGTCATGTCCTGCTGTTTTTCTAGCAGTTTTTGCAGCTCCTCATACAGCTTCTTGGTTTCAGGATCGAGCAGGCTTTCCATCAGCTTTTGCAGCTCCTTGGCCTTCTCGGCTAGCTCCTGGCTTTTAGGGTCCAGTTCGTCCTGCTTCTGGGTAAGCTCGTCGAACATCTTTTTCATGTCCGCCATCTGCTGATCCATCTGCTGCTTTTGCTGGAGCATGTCCTGAAGCTGCTTCTTGTCTTGGAAGTTTAGCTCGCGTTTGGTCTTGAGCTTATCTTGGCTTTTGGCTAGTTCGCGCTCCAGCTTCTTGCTTTGCTCGGCCGATTTGCTGAGCTGACTCTGCACCGATTCCGACTGCGAATTCAACTGCTCACGCAGCTCCTGACGGCTCGGCAAGCGAAACTCGGCCGCCCGCGTCTTCGCCGATTTGGGGCCGTGCACCCCGTCGTTGTCCCACACTTGCACGAAGTATTCGAGCCGGTCGCCGGGCTGCATTTTCAAGGGGCGCAAATCCCATTGGTAGGCATAGGTTTGAGCGGTGTTGCCGGTGAGCGGCAGCGCCCGCGCTTGGAAGGAAGCATTGGGCCGGCCTTTACTCGTGATGCGGTAGTGTAGCTGCAGCCGTGAGAGGCCGTAGTCGTCGCGCACCGAGCCGCCGAGCGCGAGGTAGCGCAGAGAAGTGGTATCGGAGAAGCTTTCCAGCGTAATTTCCGGAATTTGATCAGGAATAGCAGTAAGCTGGTACTCGATAGGGTCGCGGTTGAGGCTGGCCGGGTTTTGCAGGCGCACCGCGTAGTTCTGGGTGCGCATCACCTTGCGCGAAGCCGTAAAGTCTTCACCGGCTTCCTGAGCCGTTACGGTTTCGTCGGGGCTTTTGAAAAGCAGCTGTAGTTGGTCGGTGGCCTGGGTGGCGAACTGCCAACGAACTGTGCTGCCTTCCGGCACCGTAAGGTTGCCCGTGTTGCGGATGGTTTCGGCTGGCTTGCCGATGTAAGCGGGGTACGTGACTTGCACCGAGAAGTCGCGTAGGTTGGGGCGCTGGCGTAAGGTTAAGTCGTACTCGTTGGAGGTGAAGTTGGCGGCACTAAGCTGGAACTGCACATCGCGCTGTAGCTGCTGGAACTGGTAGCTGAAATGGTTGCCCCGGTCTTTGGTCAGGCGCCGTTCCCGCCCCCCGTACACAATGCTGATTTCGTTGGGCAGCACCTCTCCTTCTACGCGCACAGCCAGCTTGAAATCCTCGCCTTGGAAAGCTGTTAGGTCTTTGTTCTCGACCACAAACTGAAATGGAGCGGGGGGCGCATACTTCTGCCGGTAGTTTAACAGCCGCTCCGTACCCTGCACAAACAGCGCCGGATACACCAGCAACACCACCATAATAACAGCAGCCGGAATGGCCACGTATTTCCAAAGCGGCCGGGTTTGTTTCTGAATATCAATGCCGCTCTCAAACTGAAACCCTGCCAACTGGCTGGCCCGCTGCTCTAAGCTAGCCGCAATCAGCGCGTTGCCTTGGGCTTTATCTTGAAGCTGTAATGCGTTAAGCAATTTGTCTTGAATGTCCGGGAACAACTCGCCAACCCGCTGCGCCGCTTGCTCGTCAGAAAGCAGGCGGCGGAGGTTGGTAAGGGCAGCCAGCGGCTGCCAAATCCAGCGCATAAAGGCGTAGATAGCCAAGCCCAGAAAGCCAAACAGTAGCCCACCCCGCACCCATGTGGGCAGATAGAGGAAGTATTCCAGGGTGTTGAGAACCAGAAACAAACTGAGCAGCAAGGCCCCCGCTACCAGCGCACCACGCACGAGCAGCGACAAGTAGAACTTGCGCTTAAAGGCTTCCAGGCGGGCCAGCACTTCCTGCAGAGCCGAGGAGGTAGAAATTGATTCTTGAGGCACAGGCATAAGATATCCAAAGGCCATTAACAGCCTGGGAAAGATACATAATAAGCGTACGGGCTGCACACCCCTGCCGATAGAACCGGGTTTGCCCCCAGCCGGTTCCGCCGTCTTCACTGGTAGCTAATTTATAAAACGTATTTCGGTGATAAACCAGTTCTTCCGCAGCTGATTCATGAACGCGGGGTTCGAGGCTGTTGAACCGGTTATCAGTTGTTGATTGATGCGCGGCAAATGCAGGAGGCTAGCGCAGTTCCGCCACGGCTTCGGCAACTTGTGGATGAAGTTGAGGTGCCTGTGCCTTTTAAACGAGTTTCAAAGCATAACAGCGGAAAAGGGATGGTAGTCCGGAAACGACGCTAAGCGTATTTTGATACCTAAGGCCTTTCACTGCCTATCTCTTGCGACGGTAGTGTGCGTCCACAAACTAGCATAGCTGATAGGCATGGCAGTTTATAATGAAGCTGCGCGCGCAGCCGACAGCCATGCAAGCACCCAATGAACTGTGCCGCACAAGCCGAGGAGCTATAAGCGAGCAAGCCATAAGGCTCCGTTACACATCGTTTCTATTAGTATAAAGCAGCAAGTCAGATGACCATGAGTTTCCCATATTGGTAATGACTAATAGTGTATGCTGTTTCGGTATTGCAGAATACCGTAGATTCCTAAAAAACAAGCGAGTGGTTAAGTGTCGCTAATACAAATGCAGCCGATTACTGCTTCTATAATTGATATAGTTAATATATTTATTGATTAGTTTATATTATTGCCTATGAGTGTCGTATAGGATATCCTTGTGATATATGTTTGAATAGACAGCTGATAGTCATTACACTTGAGCTTCGTTGTTTCCCATATTGGGATTAGTATTCTTTAATTGAGCCAGCAGAATTGTATATTTAAAAGTATTTTTCAAAATTATCATTGTATTAATTTGCTTCAATATGACTATATCTATCGTGCTTTTACAGGTGTTTGAAGTGCGTAAACCAGTATTCATCTAAGGGAAACGGGCTTATGAGAAGTATGAATCTGTTGTTTATGTGCAAGTTGACGCATTTTCATCCTATACATTTGTATCACACACCGAGTAACACACCGACTTATTATAGCAACATTATGAAACTAAGTGCACACCCCTTTCACCCCGTCACTGGCGAGTTATTACCCACGTATCGGGATGCCTACTTGCGCGGAGACCTTACCAGCAAAAACACAGATGCTGTCGACGCTTACTTGAAAGCCAACTCTCGTTACGGCGATGCTACTCTGCGCCGTTACTACGAACTCAACCAGCTAGGCCACAGCGTAAAGCCGATGGGCTGGGTGGCGCGGCAGTTCGAGTTGATCCGTACTGAGCCACAGCGTTTCCGTCGTCGCGCTACGTCCCTGGTGGCTGGTAGCGCCCTACTAGGAGGAGCCGTATTTGCAGGCACCAGCTTGCCTACTGACAGCACGCCAACCGATATCATGCCTACAGAGATGCCGGCTGAATTATCTGCTAGCGTAAGCGCCGAAGCAGCTGCTTCTGCTTCTGCCATGCGCATGACAATGGTACGCGGCCGCATCCTCGATGAGAACGGCAAGCCCCTGATTGGTGCAACTGTTATCAACAAGGTTAGTGGCCGGGGCGTGAGCACCGATGCTGCTGGTAACTACTCCCTGCCTGTTCTGGCTGGCCAAGCTCCACTGGTGCAATTTGCCTACGCCGGCTACGAAGAGGAAGAAGTTCAAATCAAAGGCCGGGGCGCACAAAACGTGACCTTGTTGCCCCGCGAAACAGCGAAGAAAAAGCGCTGGTGGATTTTTTAATAGGCCACTAGCAAGCTAGCGTACCAGTTATTCAGTATTTCTATTCTATATGCAATTTCCGTTTCTCAACAGGCCCAGCATACGCAAAATCACGGTTGGTACAGCCGATGATGCTGGCCGAGTAGCCCGAACGGTTATCGAGCAGTTGCTCAACGAACTGCCGGAGTTACTCCTGACTTGCCTGGTGGACGTCCCTTCCGGCCGAGTACTAGCCTCCTACACAACGGCGGCGGCCCTCAACCCGAACCAAATCAGCTTGCGGTATGCGAAGTTGCTTCGTGCTACCGATGCGGCTCTCGCTGCCAAGCAAATTCCGGGTGGGCCCCTCTCGGAAATGGTGCTGCTCACGGAAGATCAATTGCATATAGTACGGCCCTTGCCGAATAGTTCGTGTTACTGTTTTCTAGCGGTCCGCTTCGCCGATACCAACTTAGGTATGGCTTCCGAAATTCTTCGGCGCCATACCGCTAAACTCTAGATTAAAATTTCACTTCACTTCTCATTTTAAATTTTCAGTTATGTCATCCGCTAAACAAGCCGTAAAAGAAATCCTAAACGAACTGCCTACTCTGCTAGCCGTTGCTGTTGTAGAAACCGAAACTGGTATGCCCCTGGCATCGCACTCCAACCTATCTGATTTCGATATTGAAACTGCTGCTGCTTACAACACGGAAGTGGTAAAGCAGAAACTGAAGGCTGTACAAGCCCTTAAGTTGAACCAGACTGTACAGGACATCCTGCTCACGCTAACCGACCAACTGCACGTTATCAAGTTGTCGCCTAAAGGTGACAAGTTCATCTACTTGGCCGTTAACTCCCGCGACACCAACCTAGCCGTTGCTCGTCAGATTTTGAAGTCTCAGACGGCTGTTCTGAACTAAGTAGTAGATCTGCCTTATCGTAGAAAGCCCGCTGGTATTGCTAGCGGGCTTTTTGTTTGTCTTTTGGTGGAGCATTATAGAATTCCGATGCTGGCTGAAGGCTGTGTAGTGCACAAAAAAGCCCAGTTCGTTTCCGAACCAGGCTTTGCATTGAAAAGTGATTGTCAGCAATTATTTGCCTTTGCCAGCAGTGCCATCTTCGTTAGTTTTCTGCTTACGCTTTTCCTTTTTGCCTTTACTGTCCTTGGTTACCATCTTCATCTTTTCGGCAGTAGCCGCCTCAGGAGTTGGGGTGGCGGCAGAAGGGGCTGTTGCGGGCGCAGGAGCCGTAACGGGGGTGCCTTCCAAATCTAGTTCTACCACTTCATAGCCAAGCTCGCTTAAGCCTGGGAAAGCCTTGGCCCGGTCGCCTACTACTACCACGTACATGTTGTCGGCTGGTAGGTATTTCTGGGCACTGGCTTGCAGGTCTTCGCGCTTCAGGTTCTTCAAGATTTCGCTTTGCTGCCGCACATAATCGTTGGGCAGGTCGTACTCGAGCAGGCGGCCAAGGAAGGCGGCTTTCTGCTGGCCGGTTTCGTAGCGAAGGGCATCTTGCTGACCCACCGACGCTTGCAGGAACTGTAGCTCTTCGTCGGTGGCGCCGGTGCGGTAGTTCTTGATTTCATTCATGAACTCCTTCACTGAAGCCGCCGTAGCATCGGCCCGAACGCCGGCCTGCGCCGTGAAGGGACCTACGTAGCGGGAACTCTGGAAGCCAGAGCGGGCGCCATAGGTGTAGCCTTTGTCTTCGCGCAAATTCAGATTGATGCGGGAGTTGAAAGCGCCGCCCAGGATGTAGTTGGCCAGATATGCGCGGTAGTAATTGCCGGTGGCATCATAGGGTAGGTCAGTTAGATAGCCCACCCGAATTTCCGACTGCGCAGCGCCATCTTTATTGACGAAGTAAATGCGCGTTTTGTCGGGCTGCACGACACGGTTGCCAGCGGGCAGCGTCACGTTCTTGCGAGCCCACGTTTTCAGGAAGGCCATGCGCGGTACCACTGTCTTCTGGTCTACGTCGCCTACTAGGGTGAGGTAACTCACGTTGGGCGCATAGTTTTCGGCGTAAAATTTCTTTACGTCGTCGAGCGTCAGGCTTTGAACGGTGGTGCTAGTGCCTGATACGGGCACACTCATGATGTCGGTGAGGCCGTAGAGCAGACGCGTGTACGTTTTGTTGGCAATGACCACGGGCTGGGTGTTTTGGTTGGCAATGCCTTCCAGCGTTTGCTTTTTCACCCGGTCAAAATCTGCTTGATCGAAGCGTGGGTGCAGCAGTGCCTCCTCCAACAAGGTTAGCGTAGCGGGCAGGTTTTTGGTAAGGCTGCTCACCACCACTTGCGTGTTCTCCTCGCCGCCATACACCTGAATAGTGCTGCCTAACCGGTCCAAGGCTGCGGAGAACTGCTCGCCAGTGTATTTCTGGGTGCCCTCGTTGAGCATAGCTGCCGTGAGAGAGGCAAGTCCTGCCTTGTTGGGGTTGGCTTGCTCCAAACGGTGGCCGCCGCGCAAAGTCAGCAACATGGTCACGGTTGGAATTTCGGTGTTGCGGCTACCCATCACGCGCAACCCGTTTTCAAAATCTTCGCGCCACACGGTCGGTACCTGCACTACGGGGTTGGCGCCACTTTTGGGCTGCTGGCTCCGGTCGAAGCTGTCGGTTGCTTTGGCATACGTCAAGCCTGAGTATTCGTCTTGCGGCGCCTTATAGCCTTCCTTGCTCACCGTGAAGTTGCTGGTTTTGGCTACCAAGTTGCCGGCACCCTTCGGCACTACACTCAGAACAATGGCGTGCTTGCCTTTGATGTACTTGTTGTAAACGCGTAGCACGTCGGCTTTGGTGAGGCTGCGCACTTTTTGCAGCTCCAGAGGCAGGCGGTTAGGGTTGCCCGAAAACGTCTGGAATGCCGCCAGCTGGCTGACCTTGCCGCTCACACTACTTAGGCCGTTGATGAGGTCGGTTTCGCGGCTAGCCTTAAAGCGAGCTATATCGTCGTCGGTTACGCCGATGCGCTCGAACTCAGCTAACGTACGACGCACCAACACTTCCGTGCTGTCGAGGCCTTTCCCTGGCAAGCTTCTGCTGGTGATGGTAAACTCGCCAGCCAGCTCGGTGGTAGGATGATACGCTTGCGCTTGTACCGCCTTCTGGGTTTTAATGAGGTTTTTGTAGAGCAACGACGTTTTGCCACCCCCAATTATCTCTGCCAGCGCATCAATGGCCACTTCATCGGGGTGGTACTGCGGCACGGTCGGGAATACCATTTGCAGCATTGGGAAGCGCACATTGTCTTCGTAGCTCACGTACCGGTCGGCGGAAAGCACCGGCTCGGGCAGCTTCATATTCTGCACGGCAGGGCCGCGGTTGATGGGGCCGAAATACTTTTCCACCATCTTCACTACTTCGGCGGGCTTCACGTCGCCGCCTACCGTAATGGTGGCATTGTTGGGGCCATACCAGCGCAAGAAGAAGTTTTTCAGGTCGTTGACGTCCGATCGATCCAAATCTTCGAGGTAGCCGATGGTTAGCCAACTGTAGGGGTGGCCATACGGGTAGAGCGTCTTGGCAATGTTCTCGCTGGCTAGCCCGTACGGACGATTATCGTAGTTCTGGCCCCGCTCGTTTTTCACGGTCGAACGCTGCACTTCAAACTTTTGCTGTGTTACAGCATCCAGCAAGAAACCCATCCGGTCGGCTTCCAACCACAGCGCCGTTTCCAGCTGATTGTTCGGGATGGTTTCGTAATAGTTGGTTCGGTCGCGGTTGGTGGAGCCGTTGAGGGTACCGCCGGCCGACGACACAAGCTTGAAATGCTGCTCATCGCCGACGTGGTCGGAACCCTGGAACATCATATGCTCGAAGAAGTGCGCAAATCCCGATTTGCCGATTTGCTCGCGCGCTGATCCTACGTGGTAGGTTACATCAACGTGGGTCAGCGGATCGGAATGGTCTTCATGGATCAGCAACGTCAGGCCGTTCGGCAATACATACTTCTCGTATGGAATCATCAGTTCGTTGCCTTTGCGGGTCACTTTCTCCACCAGACGAGTACCGCCCGTACTAGCAGTGGCAGGCTTGCTAACGGGCTTCTGCTGCGCCGTAGCAGGCGGCAAAGCCAATGCCATACCCAGACTTAGCAGCCAAATCGATTTCAAGGTCATATGGTATATAAAAAAGGAAAAACTGTGTTGTGACGATAAACACCCAATAGACGGATCTTATCAGACACGGACGCATGAGGTTAGTACAAACCACACACAAAAATTGATTCCAACAACCGCTTTTTATGTCAAATTGATGCAACTTATAAGGTGAGTCGGGTTACTTGCTCTGAAACTTGTTAAGAAAACGGGCACTTCATTACAAATTCATAAAGTGAGTATAGGTTGACTACTAGAATTGGCACTTATATTTACCGGCTTTTGCTGCTGTCATGCTTGTAACCAACCTCGAATATCTGCACCTTTCTCACCGCCCCGACCTGGGCCAGGTGTTTTTACGTTGGACTCGCCCGGCTACCTCACAAGAGCACCGGAGTGGGTATCAAGCAGCCCTCGAACTAGCGCAGCGCGAGAAGGTAGGCCGCTGGCTGGTTGACCTACGCAGCCGCGGCTTAGCCGACCCTATCGATTTTCGTTGGGTGGTTACTTCTTTCCGCGAGCAGCTAACTAGCGCACTCCCCGGCGTTCGGCCTTGCCTCGCCTACCTCGTGTTGCCCTACCACGCCGAGACGCTAAGCCAGCGTTTGGCCGAAGAAATGGCCACTGATTCGGTGTCCGACAGCATGGCCATGCGGGTTTTCACGGAAGAGCAAGCCGCGCAGGAGTGGTTGCAAAGCCGCTCATAAGTAGATTGCCAGGCCCTGTCGGCAACTACGGCGTTTGCTGTTCAAGTAGTTAGCGCAGCATTACTGCGAGGCAGAGGCAGTTCCGTTTCTATCATTTGCGACATTTTCGACACCTTGGGGTGCGGGCAACTTTTGTTGCCTATTTCTCCACCTACTCTGTCGTATGCGCATTTCTGTTTCCTATCTGCTGGTACTCGCGGCACTAGCCGGCTGCCAGAGCAAGTCCACTTCGTCGTCGGAAGCTGGGGGCACGGCCGCCGCTCCTACCGATACCACTATTGTTTCGCCGCCCGATGGGATTACGGCGGCGTACATCGGTGAGCAAACTAAAATATTGGCCTCCGATGAGTTTCAGGGGCGCAAGCCGTTCACGGTGGGCGAAGAGAAAACCGTAGCCTACCTCACCGACCAATTTCGGAAGCTTGGCTTGAAGCCCGGCCCCGATGGTACCTACTTCCAAAACGTGCCCTTGGTGGAAATTACGGGCCAGCCGGCCCCCACTATGCAAATAAGTGGCGGCAAAGGCGGCCCCATCACGCTCAACTACAAAATCGATTATGTGGCTTTCACGGAGCAGGAGAAGCCTGCCGTAGCGCTGCAAAACTCGGAAATGGTGTTTGCCGGCTACGGAGTGGTAGCTCCCGAATACAAGTGGAACGACTACGCTGGCCTCGACGTGAAAGGCAAAACCGTGGTGGTACTCGTCAACGACCCCGGTAACGCCGGCAACGACACCACCCTTTTCAAGGGCAGGGCCATGACCTACTACGGCCGCTGGACTTACAAATACGAGGAAGCCGCCCGCCAAGGCGCTGCCGGCCTAATTATCGTGCACGACACTGAGCCAGCCGCCTATCCGTGGTCGGTGGTGCAAAGCAGCTACTCCGGGGCCAAACTCCGGCCGCAGCGCGCCGACAAAGGCGCCAGCAAGTGCGTGATTGAAGGTTGGATGACGTTGGATGCCGCGAAGAAGATGTTTACGGCCGCCGGCCAATCATACGAAGAAGCCTATGCCGCGGCCAACAAGCCTGGCTTCAAGGCTCGCCCGCTCGGTGGCCTGACCATGAGCACGAGCGTGAAAAACAAGCTGCGCCGCACCGCCTCCAAAAACGTACTGGCCGTGCTGCCCGGCTCCACCCGCGCCGACGAATACATTATCTACTCCGCGCATTGGGACCACCTCGGCATCGGGGCGGCCATCAACGGCGACTCCATCCACAACGGTGCTGTGGATAACGCCAGCGGTTGCGCTGCGCTGTTGAACATTGCCAAAGCGTACACGCAATTGCCTAAAGCGCCCGGCCGGAGCATCGTGTTTCTGGCCGTGACTGGTGAAGAGCAAGGCCTCCTAGGCTCGGCTTACTATGCTGCTCACCCCGTGTTCCCACTCAAGAAAACGGTGGCTGATTTGAACATGGACGCTCTAGCAGCCTTCGGTCCCATGCGCGACCTAACAGTTATCGGCTTCGGCCAATCGGAGCTAGACGACTATGCCCGCGACGCGGCCAAAGAGCAGAACCGCTACATCCTACCCGACCAGCACCCCGAAAAAGGCAGCTTCTACCGCTCCGACCACTTCAGCTTTGCCTTCGTGGGCGTGCCTGCTCTTGATGCCAAAGGTGCCTTCGACAGTCGCGCCCGCGGCAAAGAGTACGCCGCCCAACAGATGCAAGCCTACACCGCCAAAAACTACCACCAGCCCTCCGACGAATACGACCCCAAGTGGGACCTGCGCGGCATGGAGCAGGATGCACGCTTGCTCTTCCGCATTGGTCAGCGCCTCGCCGAAGAAAGCACGTTCCCCAAGTGGAAGCCCGGCTCTGAGTTCAAGGCTACCCGCGAGAAAAGCCTAGCTAGCAAATAGAAATTGATAGCAGTGGCTGACAGTCGTATATGATCTAGCTACTTTCAGTGAGTCATAAAAAAGAAGCCCTGGCAATATGCGCCAGGGCTTCTTTTTTGTGACTATCTACAATAGGCAACTCAACCTTCGGCCCACTGATAGCGGCGCTGCTTCCATTGGATATAGCCGGGCCAAAGAGTGTAGCCAATAACAGCCAGCGACATAACGCAGAGGTAGGGCTCGTAAAGTAACAGCAGCCCCAACGATTCGCGGCGGCCTACTTGCCGGAGCGTGATGGCCAGAAACAGCGTCTGACACAGAATCTTAGCGGCGTATACCCCAAGCATAAATAGGGGAGTGTGCAAACCAGGCCAAAACAAAAAGGGGTAGAAGATGCCGTAGGTTCCAAACAGCAACGAAAGTTGGCTAGGGAGCCGGACAGCGCCTTTCATCCAACGCTTACGCTGCCAAAGCAGATGGCGCATAGTAGGTTGCGGCACCGTTACGCCTAGTATGCGTGGGTCGCAGAGGTTGCGGAAGCCCCAACCTTGCGCGACAATCTTGGAGAAGAGTTGCAAGTCTTCCGTGATGCTAAAAGCCAACGCCTCGTAGCCGCCAATGGACTCGTAGGCTGCCCGCGTAACAAGCATGTTGTTGCCAACCGATGTAACTGGCACGCCAGTGTCAGACAGCAACCGAATGACGTTGAGGCCAAACAGCCAGTCGAGGCCCTGGAGGCGGCCAAACACGGTGCTATTGGCGGTGGTAATGCCCGTTACGACGCCCACGTTGTTGGTTTCGGTGGCGGCCAGCATGGTTTCCACCCATTCGGGCGCAAGGGCCATGTCGGCGTCGGTGAGCAGAAAGTAGTCGGTGGTGGCGGCGCGGCAGAGGTGAGCCAAGGCGTTGCTTTTGCCGCGAGCCGTGCCCAAGCGGTGCCGCACGCTCAGCAGCTGGAACTGCGGCTTGTCTTTGATGAAGTGCGCCACAACGGCCGCCGTGTTGTCGGTAGACGCATCATCGGCAATCAGAATTTCCATCAGCTCCGACGGGTAATTGAGGCGGGTTAGGGAAGTAAGGCACCGCTCGATAGTCGCTTCTTCGTTGCGCGCCGCAATCAGAATGCTTACTCGGGGCCGGGCTTTGGTACCGGCCGGGGCCGGTTTGGCGAGCAGCAGCAGCACCAAAAACACAATAAAGAGCCCGAAAAACAAGCCCAAAAAGATAATCGAGAGCAACATAGGCGGCTATATGGGGGAATAGGTCGCACCGTTCGAAGCAGGAGAGAAGGTGCAGCCCTGGTTTGCTTAGGGTGTACGGCGCGTAGCTGCTAATGCGTTGTGAGGTAAATGCGTATTTTACTGCTTGCGCTGTCCGTATAAACACGCAGTATTTCAAGCACATCGGCAAGCCCAAGCACAACAAAAAACCCCGACCGCAGAAGCAGTCGGGGCGAGAAGTGCAGGAGAGAAAGTCAAACTCTTGTGTCGGGAATAGCACCGGGGTCGTATCCGGGGTTGATGGGCTGGTCGTCGGCAAGCGGCAACGCCACTTTCTCGTTGTCGTCGACGCGCAGCGTGAATATGCCGGCTATAACCATCAGCACTCCGCCCAATACCACCACATTCAGTGGGTCGAGACTCGGGAACTGTTTCATGATAGCTGGCAAGCCCAACGAAGCGCATACCTGCGGCAGCACAATAAAGGCGTTGAAAACCCCCATAAAGTGGCCCATTTTGTGCGCCGGAATCGAGCCGGCCAGCATAGCATACGGCACCGACAAGATGGAAGTCCAGGCGATGCCCACGCCCACCATCGATACGAGCAGCATCCAGGGCTCAGTGATAAAGGCCACTGACATAAGACCAAGACCACCAGCCGTTAAGCAAACCATATGAGTTAGTTTGCGGCTCAGTTTGCGAGCAACCCAAGGCAGCAGCAAGCTAAATACAGCCGATATTCCACTGTACATGGCAAAGGCCTCACCCACAAAATTGGCGCCCTCGTTGAAGGCCGCCGACTTAGAATCGGTGGTGCCATAAAGGTGCTTGGTAACGGCCAGCGTGGTGAAAATCCACATGCAAAACAGGCCAAACCACGTGAAAAACTGCACCACTGCCAGCTGCTTCATCACCTTCGGCATGTGCAAAGCGCCCGAGAAGGTTTCCTTGACGCCCTGCATGAACGTAACCGAACTTTTCTCCCGCTCGAACGCCTCCATGTCTTCGGGTGGGTACTCGGTTGAGGTTAGCACGGTGTAGAGCACGCACAGAAAAAATGCCGCCGCGCCGAGGTAGTAAGCGTACTTCACCGAGTTGGGCACAATGCCGGCAGCGGCTTCATTGGCTACCCCAAATTTGGTGAGCAGCGTAGGCAGCAACGACGCCACCACGGCCCCAACCCCAATAAAAAACGACTGCATAGCGAAGCCGCTGGTATACTGCTCGTTCGGCAGCTTGTCGCCGACAAACGCCCGGAACGGTTCCATGCTGATGTTGATGCTGGCATCCATGATCCAGAGCATGCCACCCGCAATCCACAGCGTGGGCGAGTTGGGCATAATCAGCATAGCTATCGACGCTAAGATGGCGCCCACCAAAAAGAACGGCCGCCGCCGCCCCCAACGAGGGCTCCACGTGCGGTCCGACATATAGCCGATGACGGGCTGCACCAACAACCCCGTCAGCGGGGCCGCCACCCACAGAATCGGAATGTCGTCGGGGTTGGCGCCGAGGTTCGAGAAGATGCGGCTGGTGTTGGCATTCTGGAGAGCAAACCCGAACTGAATGCCCATGAAACCGAAGCTCATGTTCCAGATTTGCCAGAAGCTCAAACGAGGTTTTGTGCGGGTGCTGCTAGGAGCCGCCGCTACGCCGGTTGCCATAAGGTGTGGGAATTTTAGGTGGGGATGCGGTGAAGGGGACAACGAGTAAGATAGCAAAAGAACGTCATGCTGAACAGAGCGGCAGGCAAAGTGGAAGCTCTGGCATGCAGGTACTTCAATGGTACATCGTCATGCTGAGCGAAGCCGGAGGCGTAGTCGAAGCATCTCGCTCGAATCGTTAGGCAAGCGTTGGGGTTTACCACCCTAGCGAGATGCTTCGGCTTCGCTCAGCATGACGTTCTCTTTTTGTTCTTGACCCTGGTCTAGTTGCCTTTCGGCTTGATTTCGAACACGTAGGCGCTCAGCGGGGGCAGGTTGAGCGTTAGGTATTCAGTGGGTGGCGTGTTGTTGAGCAGGTCGGTGTAGGTGCAGAACTGGTCGGGGTTGAGGCCCATGCGCTGGCGCACCTCCCGCGGGATTTGGATGGTCGGCTTCGAGGTTTTGTCGCGGCTGAAGTTGACTACGATGAGCAGGCGCTGGTTGTCGGTGTAGCGTAGGTAGCTGTAGACGTGCTTCTGGTCGTAGTCTTTGCCGAGGTTGTTGGCATCTTGTAGCTCGTAGAACTTGCCCTTGCGGATGGCTTCGCTGGTGCTACTCAGGTTGAGCAAGCGGCAATAAAAGTCGCGGAGCTGCTTCTGGCTTTCCGAGAGTTGGCCACCATCGAACTTGCCGCCGTTCATCCATTTCTGGTGCTCCGGCACGCCCCAATAATCGAAGATGGTGGTGCGGCCGTCCTCGCTAGAGAAGCCCTCTGACTTCAGCGCTGGCTCGGCCACCTCCTGCCCCGAGTACAGCATCACCGGGCCCGAGCCCAACGTAGCCGTGACGACCATAGCCGGAATAGCGGTGCGCGGGTCGGTGGCAAAGTCCTTGGAGGCAATGCGTTGCTCGTCGTGGTTTTCAAGGAAGCGCAACATCCGGGACGAGTAGCCGCGGCTTTCCTCGCGCCACACTTTCGTGATTTCCTCGGTGTTGCCGCCCCCCGTCATCAAGCGGCGCAGGGCGTCGTAGAGGCCCACTTTGTCGTAGAGGAAATCGAACTTGCCTTTCTCGAAGTAGGTCTGGTACTCCTTGGGGTTGTAGGCTTCGGCAATGAACACGATGTCGGGCTTCACCTTTTTCACCTCCGGAATCACCCACGCCCAAAACTCGACGGGCACCATTTCGGCCATGTCGCAGCGAAAGCCGTCCACGTCTTTCTTGGCCCAAAACAGCAGAATGTCGCGCATCTTCTTCCAGGTGTCCGGTATCGGCTCGAAGTAGGTTTTGCGGTTGTTTTGGTAATCGACACCATAGTTAAGCTTCACCGTCTCGTACCAGTCGTTCACGCTCGGCGTGGCCGAAAACACATCATTACCAGTGGCTTTGGCGGGCGTTTCAGCAAATTTGCCGTCCTCACGCGGGCCGAGGGCCGGGCCGAGCGGGTTGCCTTCTTTGGGTACCACCAAGCTTTGGCCGGGCAGGTAGTAGAAGTTGTTGTTGGGCGCGAAAGCCTTGGTCTTATCGTCTTGGGCACCGAGGTCGATGACGCCGGCCGGCTTGGCATCCGACTTATAACTGCGGGCTACGTGGTTGGGGATGAAGTCCATAAGCACCTGTAGGCCGTTGGCGTGGGTGCGCTTGATGAGGGCTTCGTACTCGGTCATCCGGGTTTTCACGTTCACGGCCAAGTCGGGGGCCACGTCGTAGTAGTCCTTGATGGCGTAGGGCGAGCCGGCGCGGCCTTTCACGATGTCGGCATCGTCGGGGCCGGGGCCGCCCTGCGCGGTGTAGTCGGTCATGGTGGCGTGCTCAATCACGCCGGTGTACCACACGTGCGAGACCCCCATTTTTTTGATTTCCTGGAGCGCCTTGTCGGTGATGTCGTTGAACTTGCCGGTGCCGTTTTCCTGCACGGTACCGTAGGGTTTGTTGACAGTGGTTTTGTTGCCAAACAAGCGGGTCATCAACTGATAGACGACCAGTTTGTGGTCCTGAGGAACCTCTTCGGTGGTGTTGGGATCCGCAAGGAAGACAGTATCGGACACGGGCTGAGCTATACGCGAAAGTGGAAAAGTAAAAGCGGCCAACGCAAGCATTGCCGGCAAGACAAGTTTCTTCATACGGGGCGGGGGGCAGAAGTTTGCGTGGCTGCGAGCATTTGTGCGGGCTCACAGTTAGCGCACACGGTTAGGCAGAAGGCTTACACGGTTCTGGCAAACAGGGAGCATCAACGCCTTCTGCCACTAAGAGTCGTGAAACCACTATAAATAAAGCGCTATTTCTTTAACTCCACCACCCACGCCGTCCGCCCCGGAATCTTTACGGTTTTCAAATCTGCAATGGCTGCCCCTGTGGTCACTTCTACACCCGAGGAAAACCCGTTGAGTCGTTCCGCAAACCGCGCCATGTCCACGGTTTTCTCTTCTTTGTTGGAGTTCATCATCACCATCACCGTACCCACATCGGAGTAGCGGAAGTAGGTGTACACGCCTTGGTCGGGGATGAACTGCATGAGCTTGCCAGCGTGCAAAAACTCGTGCGTGCGGCGGTA
This sequence comes from Hymenobacter tibetensis, assembly GCF_022827545.1. NCBI lineage: Bacteria > Pseudomonadati > Bacteroidota > Cytophagia > Cytophagales > Hymenobacteraceae > Hymenobacter > Hymenobacter tibetensis. The sequence goes on along the minus strand of NZ_CP094669.1, from coordinate 5,686,800 downwards.
GTTGGCCAGCTTGCTCACGTAGTCAAACGCCTCAGCTTCCTGGCCGGAGCGCGACGTGAACAGGTTCTTTTTGTCGCCGGGAAAGCCGCCGGGGAAGTCCTCGCGCACTTTGCCGTCGGGGTTCGAGAAGTTCTTCATCAGCACCTCCGTACCGTAGTAAAGCTGCGGGATGCCGCGGGTGGTGAGCAGCCACGCCAGCCCCATCTTGTACTTGGCGAAGTCCTCCCCTATCACCGAGTAGAAGCGGCTCATGTCGTGGTTGTCGAGGAAGACCACGTTGCGCATGGGATTTTCATAAAGCCAGTCGTCATGCAGGGTGTAGTAGAGCTTGCTGATGCCCTCCGTCCAGCCAGCGTCCTTGGTCAGCGCCTCGTTGATAGCGTATTGCAGCTGAAAGTCGGTGACGCCGGGCAGGTTGCTCTTGAACCCGTCGGTAGATGGCAGGATGTTGCGGGCGAAGTAGGCCTGCTGCGCCGTCCCCTGCACCCACGTTTCGCCGAACATGCCGAGCTGCGGATACTCATCTAGCAACGCTTGGCCCCACTGCATCAGGAAGTTGCGGTCGGAGTAAGAGTAGGTGTCGATGCGGTAGGCGTCGATGCCCGTGTTTTCCACCCACCACAGGTTGTTCTGGATGACGTAGGTGGCCACCAGCGGATTGCTCTGGTTGAGGTCGGGCATGGTGGTGTCAAACCAGCCTTCGCCGAACAGCTTCCGGTCGTATTGGGAGCCGTGCGGGTCGTTGAAGGCCGCGTCGCGGAAGGAGCTGCGCGTGAAGGTGGGCCACTGGTGAAACCAATCTTTGGCGGGCTGGTCGCGGAACAGGTAGCTCTCCGAGCCCATGTGGTTGAGCACCACGTCTTGCACCACTTTCAGGCCGTTTTGGTGGGCGTTGCGCACAAAGGTTCGGTACTCTTCGTTGGTGCCGTAGCGGCGGTCCACGGTGTAGTAGTCGGTGAGGGCGTAGCCGTGGTAGCTGGCCTTGGGCTGGTCGTTTTCCACGATGGGCGTGAGCCACAAGGCCGTTGCGCCGAGCGTTTTGAAGTAGTCGAAGTGATTGACAATGCCTTTCAGGTCGCCGCCGTGGCGGCTGTACATCGAGTCGCGGGCCGCGGCGGGCGCCTTCATGCCTTTGATGTAGTCGTTTTTGGGGTCGCCGTTCGAGAACCGGTCTGGCATCAGGAAATAGATGAAATCCTGCGTGCTAAGGCCCTGCACTTGCGTTTTGTCGCCGGGCGTGGAGCGGGCTTTCAGCTCGTAGCTGTAACTGAAGTTCTTGGCTCCTTTAAACTCCAGCTTCAGTTGGCCCGGCTTGGCGGTGGGGCTGATAGTAAGGTTGACTACCAAATAGTTAGGGCTTTCCAACTTCTGCGTGCCGTCCAGCGTCACACCTTCGTAGCGCAAGCTAGCCGTGCTGCTGGCTATGCCGGGACCGTGCACCAGCAACTGGAGTTTCGGGTTCTTCATGCCCACCCACCAGAAAGTTGGGTCTATGCGGGTGATGCCGGCGGGCTTTTTAGCCGGAGCAGTTGGGGAGCTGGTTAAGTCAGTGCTAGAATGTGCTTGGGCAACAGGTGCCGCCAACAGACTAGCTACCAGCGCTGGCAGCAGGAAGTGGGACGATTTCATGGGAATTTGGGACTTGAATGGGAGCGGTAAGGTAACAAGCACCTCCGTAGAACCCTAGTATCCTCGGTTGTCGTCGTTTGTCACCACAGGTCAGGTACTGTCTAAAAACAGAAAGCCCCACCGGCTGGCAGGGCTTTCGGAAACGAATAGGAAGAGCTAAGTGAGCTTGTTCTATCTCTTACGAGGACGCTATTGCAGCTTGGCCAACCAGAGCGAGGCGTTGAGGTGCAAGCGGGGGTGACTTACGTTTTCGCCCCAGCCGTCGTACACGGTGTTGCCGGGCGAGCCGGTGCCGTCGTCGGCAGGAGAAGAGTCGCCGATGATAACCACGCGGCCCGAGCCGAAGGTGCTGCTGGCAGCCATAGCCAAGTTGTTGCCCTGCGTGGCGGAGCTGCGCCAGATTAGGCCCTGCACCGTGCTGTTGGCGGTGGGGTTAAGTGTCATGGTCGCGCCGTTGTGGAAGGAGAGCTGCGACACGGCGCCTTGCGAGCCATTCAGGATGGGGTTGGTGCCGGTGCGGACGTTGCTGCTGTTTTCCACAATGTTGTCGAGGTTCACCGTGAAGCCGAAGGGGTTGGCTTGCACCGAGTTGTTCTGCATCAAGTCATTCCAGATGTCGGGTGAGTCGTAGCCGTCGTTGTTGCGGTCCGAGATGTCGTGGTCGGAAATCATGAACAAGCCGCCACCGTTCTGCACAAACCGCAGGATGGCCGTTTTCTCGGTGGCCGTGAAGATGATGTTGGGTTCATCGACCACAAATACGCTGTAGTAGCTCAGGTCCTGCGGGTTGGCGGTGTTGCCGTAGCTGATGGCCGCGCCGGCCGGTAGCTGCTCCACGGTGTGGCCCTGCTTGGCCAAGGCCACGCCCCACGCCGAAATAGCGCCGGTCCAGTAGGTTTCGGAGGTGGTGCTGGTGATGCCGCTTTGGGCCGGCGATGGGTAGCGCGAAGCCACCCCGCTGTTCACGTCGAGCACCCAATCGGCATTGCCGGCCAGCTCGCCGTGCGAACCGTCAAAGAGAAACTTCTTGCCGCCGGTAGCAGGTGGGGGCGTGGTGCCGCCCCCGCTGCCGTACTGCTCCACCGTCACGTTGTCGATGTTGATGCGGTTGGTGCCGCCGGAAATCTTGCGGATTTGCAGCCGCACGCTGCCGCTCAGGTTCACGCTGAACGAAGCCGTGCTCAGCGTAGCACTGCTGCTCGTGATGGTGCTGCCCACTTTCACGTAGGAGCTGCCGCTGTTTTGGCTTGCCCATAGCTCCCACTGCGAGCTAGCATCGGTGCCATACACCGCGTGGTTAACCGTCACGACACCCGCGCCCGTAGTGGTATTGAAGTTCATGCCCACCGTGCCCACGTTGCGCACTCGCACCGATTGACTGCCGGTTTTGGCGTCGGCGGTGGTGTTGCCGATCAGGGCGTCGTTCAAGGTCCAGGAGCCGGAGCCGAGTGTGACGGAGCCGGTGGTGTAGGCGGTTTTGGTGCCGGTTTCAAACCCTTCCGGAAATCCTGCGGCGCTAACATCGGCAGCGGCAGTAGTTACGCTAGGAGCAGCGCTTGGCGTAGGCTCTACTTTGGAGCAGGCAATCGACAGCGTCAGTAGCGCGGTGGCAAGTAAAGGAGTGAACTTCATCTAAGCTTGTTTAGGGTTGGGGTTGGAGTAGGACAAGAGCGCAAAACTACCTAGTCAATCAGCTAGTTAGACCAAACTAAATGTTACGGTTGTGTCAACTTACAACAGTTTTCCAATCTTGGCCTTGTGCAGACTGCTCCATATAGTCATATGAATTAGCCTATTTATACCTGTATCCCTCCAACCTGACAGCTCTGCTTTTCAAACCACAAAACGCCGAGTAGCTACCCCTTACATGTGTTTTCCGGCTGCCGTAAGTGCGGCTGCTCTTGCCCTTGATTTTCCGATGATTCCGCTTGGGGCACACTGAGGCGCACCTAGTACGCTTTGTTTTTCACTTGGAATGTCCGCACCTTGGCCGGCGCTTGCCCCGAACGTATTGCTGTGCTGGCCGTATGCCGGGGCTGTGGGTGGCTTGGTTGAGCTACCTTTTCTCTGACCTCCTTTTTCAATGGCTTTCGAATTTAAACCCTACTCTCCCGCTGCCGAATTCACGACGCAGGCGGCGTACTTCTCCATGGAATTTGCCCTGGATCAGGCCCTGAAAACCTATTCCGGGGGCCTCGGCTTCCTAGCTGGCTCGCACATGCGCTCGGCCTACGAGCTCAAGCAAAACCTGGTGGGCATTGGCATTCTGTGGAGCTTCGGCTACTACGACCAAGGTCGCAACGAAGACCAAACCATGCGCGCCGACTTCCGCCAGAAGTCGTATTCCTTCCTCCAGGACACCGGCATCACCTTCCCCATCACCATCCACGATGTGGATGTGCACGTGAAGGCCCTCTACCTAGCCCCCGACACGTTCGGCACGGCCCCGATGTTCTTCCTCACCACCGACATTCCCGAAAACGACTTTATCTCGCGCACCATCTCCCACCACCTCTACGACGCCGACACGGCCGCTCGTATCGCGCAAAGCATCTTGCTCGGCGTGGGCGGCGGTAAGCTGCTCGACATATTAGGCGTGAACGTGGATGTGTACCATCTCAACGAGGGTCACGGTTTGCCGCTGGCGTTCTACCTCTACGAAAAGCACGGTCGGCAGCTGGAAGAAGTGCGGAAGCGCTTGGTATTCACCACGCACACGCCCGAGCTAGCCGGCAACGAGGAGCACCCGCTGCAACTGCTGGCGAAGATGTCGTTCTTCGGGTCGGTGCCCGCCGAGGAAATCACCCGCGTAGCGGGCGTGGAAAACGGCCAACTGAACTACACACTTACCGCCCTGCGCTTTTCGCGCCTCTCCAACGGCGTAAGCAAAGTGCACGGCACCGTTGCCAACGAAATGTGGGGCAGCAACAAAGGCATCTGTCCCATCATTGCCATCACCAACGCCCAAAACGGCACCTACTGGCGCGACCAGCAACTGCACGCCGCCCTCGAAGCCAACGACGATACGGCCCTGCTCGCCCGCAAGCGCAAGCTGAAAAAGCAACTCTTCGACATCGTAGCCGACCAAACCGGCACTCTGCTCAACCCCGACGTCCTGACCGTAGTGTGGGCCCGCCGCTTCGCCGGTTACAAACGCGCCGACCTGATTCTGCGTCATTTCGAGCGGTTCCTTGGCATCATCAACAACACCGACCGTCCCGTGCAGGTCTTGTGGGCCGGCAAGCCCTATCCGAAGGACTACGGCGCCATCGGCCTCTTCAACGACATCATCCGCAAAGTCAAGCCGCTCAACAACTGCGCGGTGCTGACGGGTTATGAGCTGACCCTATCAGGCTACCTCAAGCGCGGTTCCGACATCTGGCTGAACACACCCCGCTACCCCCGCGAAGCCTCCGGCACCAGCGGCATGACCGCCGCCATGAACGGTTCCGTTAGCCTCAGCATCGCCGACGGTTGGGTACCCGAATTTGCTCGTCACGGCGAAAACAGCTTCATCATCCCCCACACCGACCCTTACCAGGCCGACAATGTGAAGGACGACATCGAAGCCACCAACTTGCTCGATGTACTGGAAAACGAAATCGTGCCGCTCTACTACGGCCAGCCCGATAAGTACCTGGAAGTAGTGAAAACCGCAATGCGCGAAGTAGAACCCGAGTTCGAGTCACACCGCATGGCCACTGAGTACTACCAGAAGCTGTACAACGCCAAGTAGCCCAAGACATAATTAACGGCTGAAAAGACTAGTGGCTAACAAACTAGCTTCCCCTTTCTTTCAAGGAGGGAAACTAGTTCGTTAGCCACTAGTCTTTTCGTTGGCTTCAGACCTTAGCTGCTAGTACATCGCTCAAGACAGCCCACACGTTGTCCGCCAGAATCTTCTGGCCAGCGGCGTTGGGGTGCACACCATCGGGGAGATTTAGCTCGCGGCGGCCGATTACCCCCTGCAGCAAGAAGGGCACGAAGGGCACGCTGTTTTTCTCGGCTAATTCACGGAATAAAGCCTTGAATTCGAGTGCATAACGCGCCATACGGTGGCCACCCAACGGACCCAAGTCGAAGGGGAACTCCAGCCCAACCAACACAATGCGGGCATCCGGGTACTTGAGCTTTACTTGGTCGATGATGGTTTGCAGGTTTTGGGTGGTTTCGCGGACCGGGATGCCGCGCAGGCCGTCGTTGGCGCCCAATGCCAGCACAAATACATCAACGGGTTGGCGGTTCAGCACGCTGGCAAGGCGCAGTCGGCCGCCCGCGCTAGTCTCGCCGCTTACGCCGTAGTTGAAAGTCTTGTAGGGTAAGTCCAGCGAGTCGATTCGCTGCTGGAGCACACTTGGGAAGGACGCGCTGGCGGGTAGCTGATAGCCGGCCGTCAGGCTGTCACCGAAGAAAATTATGTTTTGCATAGAAAGGAAAAGCAGTGGAAAGACCCGCGCAACGCTACGCCTAGCACAAGCTGCCGAGCTGCGCTGAGCAAGTGTAAGTGGCTGTTAACGAGCGTGAAATCAGTAGGAGGGAAGCAAAGGCCAACAGGCCATTGATATGCTCCGGGTTACACTAAACCAAACGACTAGGAAGGGTTGTGGGTTCCTGCGCAAGGTGGTCTATGGTCCCTACAAACCAATCGGGCCCCGACTTCAAGAAGTCGGGGCCCGATTGGTTTGTAGGGACTGTCCGCGCTGGCAGACAAACCTCGCTCACTACATGCGAAGAAAGTGCGTGGTAGCCAGACGGGCACCTTCTTCGGTGCAAAGGCCACGTACATAATAAAAGAAGATGTTGCGGTACACATCAGCCAGGTTGTTGTAGTCAGGGGGGAAGAGTTGCTCATTGACTACGAGGCTGAACTGTGCCAGCATGATGCGGGCAATAAATGGTGCGTTGAGGTCGGCGCGGAACTGCCCTTCGATGATGCCTTCCTGCAGCAAACGCGTGAGCAGCGGGTACGAGTACTGCTCCAGGTAGTCCTGAATAGCATTCCAAGCCTGCGGATATTGGTCACGCATCACATGGTAGTCGTAGTGGGGCGAGCGGCGCAACTCGTGAAGACTGTGGTGGAGCAACGCCAGCAGACATTCCACCGGTGTACCTAAGTTGCCGAATAGCTGGTCGTGCTCGTAACGCTGCCGCTCTAAGTTGCGGCGAATAACCTGCGTAACTAGCTCTGCTTTGGACCCGAACTGGTTCCGAAATGCCAGCAAGCTTAGGTCCAGCGCCACGGCTATTTGCTCTTCGTGCAAAAGACCTAATCCCACGGACCGGAACAATAGGTTTGCTTTATCAAGTAATTGATGGAGTACTACTTGCTCCATAGGAGAAACTAATTGGATGAGACGTGGGCTTCGGATGTTAACGTAATTAGCACTAGCAAATAGTATTCCTAAACGAAGTTATTTTCACTGAATGCGTTAGCCTAAAAAACTCAGGCCGAAAAAGAACAACAGCTGCACCATGTACACGAAGGGAGCCAAGTCGTTACGCTTCACAAAATCCGAGCGGTTGAAAAACACCTGTAAGATAAGTGAGACGATAAACCATCCTTTGAAATTGAGGAAAGGAATTACGTCGAAACGCCACTGCCAGAAGTCGTAACGAACGGCTATGGGCTCCAAACACACATCGAGGCCTACCATCAGGAACGTAGCCACCAAGGCTCGGCCGAAGGCTGGCAATGGCAGGTAGCGCGCCAGAATACCCGTGGTGTAAGTGAGCATCAGCCAGTTCACCCCAATGATCAAGGGAACGCCTAACCACTTACTACCCAGAGTTGGGCCGTATTCATACTGGCCAAACAGCAACCCCGTTCGGATACCAGCTACTTCCACAAAGAAGCCCACGGCCATAGTCACGAGGCAGAACCACACGAACGTGATGTTGCGCTGTGGTTGAAACGCCAGCAGCAGCCCAACCGTGAGCAGCAGATTGAGGGGCACAAACTGCAAGTAGAACGAAGGATCTTGGGAGAAGCCAAGGCCGATGAAGCCCGTTACATGAAACAAAAGCAGAATGCCTTGTGCAATACGCAGCCGTCGTTGCTGAGCGGCCAACTGTGTGGTGGCTGGGGCTGGATATTGTTGAGTTGGATCGGGCATAGAAAGGAAGTATGAATCAAGAAGAGAAAAGCAACGCGGGGCTGCGTCTGTTGACGTTTCAGGCCCCTTTTTCGTTTGTCATTTCTCGTTCTTAACTAAGTCGGAAACGATGCGGGCCGAGAGCAGGCACAACGGAATGCCGCCACCTGGGTGCACCGAGCCGCCGCAAAAGTACAGCCCTTCCAGCTTCCGCGAAAAGTTGGGATGCCGCAGAAAAGCTGCCATGGTGTTGTTGCTGGAACTGCCATACAAGGCTCCCCCAAACGACGACGTACGCGCGGCAATACCCGGCGGGTCCCACACGTGCTCGGCCCGGATCAGCGCGGCTACATCGGTACCCAGAGCCCGGCTGACGCGCGCTAGCACGGCTTGCCGGGTTTGGTTGATGAGGGCCGACCAATCCTGGCCTTGGTCATGGGGTACGTTCACCATCACAAACCAGTTTTCGTGGCCGGGTGGCGCATCGGCGGGCGTGTGGCCGCTCGTGATGTTGACGTACACCGTAGGGTCGGGGCTAACGGTCTTTTGCTGAAAGATAGCCTCGAATTCCTGCTGATAATTTTCCGAAAAAAAGATGTTGTGCACCCCCAACTCCGGAAACCGCCGCGCCACTCCCCAATAGAAAATCAGGGCCGAGGACGACCGTGGCTGGCTGAGCGTACGCTCCGGGGCAGGCTGCGTAGGCAGCAGCCGGCGGTAGGTAGGCACCACGTCCATGTTGCTGACCACCAGCCCGACATCGTACACATCTTGCTCGGTACGGACACCCGTTACGCGGCCTTCCGCCGTTAGAATTTCCAGCACGGGTTCTTGGTAGCGAAACTCTACCCCTAGTTCTTCGGCTAGCCGCACCAGGCTTTGTGCAATGGCATAGATGCCGCCTTCGGGGTAGAACGCGCCCAGCCCATGCTCGAGGTGCGGAATCATGCTGAGCGTGGCCGGTGCCTGGTAGGGGTCGGAGCCGTTGTAGGTGGCAAACCGGTCGAAGAGCTGCACAAGGCGTGCATCCTGCGGGAAGGCCGCCTGATGGCGCTGGTGCATGGTTTCCAGTAAGCCAAGCTGAGGCACTGCCGCCATGGCTTTCAGCACATCGGGGCTGAGGTAGGTGCCGACTTTGTGCAACGATTTTTGCAGGAACGTATCCGCCGTGGCCGAGTAGGCGTGGCGGCTGCGCTTCAGAAAAGCCAGCACGTCGGCGGCCGGGACGTGCAGCTTGGTTTCCACTTCGGCCGCAAATTTCTCTTCGTCGGCCCAGGCCGTGAGGCGGGTACCATCGGCGAAAAAATACTGCGTAATCGGGTCGAGGCGCTGGTAGCGGAAGTAAACGGCGGGGTTGCGGCCCGCTAGCTCAAACAGCTCATCGACGAGGTGCGGCAGCGTAAACAACGACGGCCCCCCATCGAACCGGTAGCCGCCCGGCAGCTCCAACTGGTGCATTTTGCCCCCAAAGCTTTCCTGCGCCTCAAACACCGTAACGCGGTGCCCGCGCACAGCCAACCGTACGGCGGTGGCAATACCGCCAATGCCCGCCCCAACAATGGCCGCAGGCTGGGAAGCAGGTGTAATGGAAGTGGCTTTCAAACAGCGCAATTAAAATGTAATAGCCAGCAGCGGGGCATGTACTGACAATGGCATCATGCTGGCCTCAGTACCCGAAAATAGGTTACCCGTTCTACCATTATCAGCTGCTATATGTTTTCTTCTTTTACACATCCGCCCATGATGGTTGCCCTGGTGGCCTTGCTGTCGAGTGGTTGCCCCCGCACACTACATCTTCTGGTGCTACAGGAGCCGCACTTATAGTGGCGTTGCCTCTACCCATCGTGTCGTACATCGTTACCCCGCCCAATGGTTCTATATTGCTCCCGGAGCCTATTGTGGCCGCTGCCGAGGCCAACCAAATCCATGACCGGTTGCAGGTATGGTTTCTGAAGCACGCCCGCAAAGCCACCGTGGCGATACCCGGTGAAACCGCGAAGCCTGTTACTGCCATGCAGTCAGATGCCGTTTGGGCCCGTTCTTTGGCGGCTAGTGAAAAGAGTGCGCTGGTAGTGGTCACGCACGTGTATCATCAGCGAATATTCCACGGGGCGCTGCAACAGGTGCAGGCAGTAGCCGCTGAGTCTACCACGCCCGCTACTGTTACCTTGGTGCCTACTGCGTCGGGTTTTATCGAAGAAGTGAGGGTAGATCTAACCGTATATCGGGCCACTGGGGAAGTGGTTTCGAAGCACACTGAGCGGGGTACTCCCGGCTTCTTTCAACCGAGTTCCGGTTACGTTACCGACCATTTGGTGAAGAAGGCGTTGAAAGCTATGCCCCGGCTACGGAAGGCAGGAGCATAAGCCAAGCAACTGCTACCCTGGCTGCTACTCCACGGCCAGTACCAGCCCCTTGAGGTACTCGCCCTCGGGATGGAACAAGCTCACGGGGTGGTCGGCGGGTTGGGTGAGGCGGTGCAGGATGCGGGCGGGACGGCCTGCTTCGATAGCAGCCGCCAGCACGGCGCCCTCAAACAGCTCGGCCGATACCACCTGCGAACAGCTGAACGTGAAGAGTAGTCCGCCCGGCGCAATCTGCTTGATACCAGCGGCATTGAGGCGCTTGTAGCCCATCAAAGCGTTGTGGCGGGCCGAGAGGTGCTTGGCAAACGCCGGTGGGTCGAGCACGATAAGATCGTACTGCTCCTGGCTGCTTTTCAGGAAGCTGAACACGTCTTCGGCGTAGGCAGCGTGCTTGTTGTCGAGGCCAGTGAGGGCGGCGTTGCGCTCGGTTAGCTCGATGGCTTTCTTGCTGGAATCAACGGAGTGCACTAGCTCGGCCCCAGCTTGCAGGGCGTAGGAGCTAAAGCCACCGGTGTAGCAGAACGTGTTGAGCACGCGGCGGCCAGGGGCGTAGCGCGCTAGCAAGCTGCGATTGTCGCGCTGGTCGATGAAGAAACCAGTCTTCTGACCCGTTTCCCAATCCACCGCGAAAGGATGGCCGTTTTCCTGCACAATATGCTCCGCGCCGTTGCTTTCGCCCAGCAAGTAGCCGTTTTTGGCATCGGGAGCCGCTTTGGTAGGTACGGTTTCGGCGCTCTTGTCGTAGATGGCGCGGAGGCCGGGAATCACCGCCTGCAATGCTGCCGCAATCAGCGGACGCGCCTTGTACATGCCGGCGCTGTGGGCCTGCACCACGGCTACGTCGCCGTACACATCAATGATAAGGCCGGGCAGCCCGTCGCCCTCGGCGTGGGTAAGGCGGTAGACGTTGGTGCTGCCGGTGCCCGTTAAGCCTAAGCCCTGCCGAAGCTGGTAGGCGTTGCGGATACGAGCTTCCCAAAAGCTGGCGTCGGGCAGCTGGGCGGCGGGGCCAAAGTCCAGCATGCGCACCGCAATAGAGCCGGGTGCATAGTGGCCCATGCCCAATACCTCGCCGTTCGAGGCTTGCACCAGCACCACTTCGCCTTCTATTACCTCGCCCTGCATGCGGGCAATGGCCCCCGAAAACACCCACGGGTGACGACGACGGAGGGATTGGTCTTTACCGGGCTTGAGCGTGATGGTAGCGGGCATGAGGGGGAGGCAAACAAAACAAGAAAGCCCAAAGGTACGCCAAAGCCATTTGGTGGTCTTCACCTCCGGCCATTCCTTTGATGAAAGACACGTAGTAGCCCCTGGCTGCGCCTACCAAACGCAGGTAGCGGGTTGGCCGTCCTATCTTCAGTGGAAGAATCTATCTTGTTTGCTCATGCACGCCACCCAAATCCTCGACTACATCCCGGCGCACCAGCCAGTGTTTCGCAAGCTCAACGAAGAGTGGATAATGCAGTTCTTTACAATGGAAGCCCCAGATTACCAAATGCTTGACGAGCCGCAACGCTACATCTTGGAACCCGGAGGCGCTATTCTGATGGCGGAATACCAGGGTGCCCTGGTTGGTACGTGCGCTTTGCTCAACGAAGGGCACGGCGTGTTTGAACTAGCCAAAATGGCGGTGTCGCCGGCGGTGCAAGGGCTTGGTATTGGGTATACGCTGGGGAAAGCCGCCGTTGTGAAAGCGCGTGAGTTGGGTGCCCGTCAGGTGGAGCTGCTGTCGAATTCCCGCCTGGTGCCCGCGCTGGCACTGTACCGCAAGCTAGGCTTCCGCCATGTGCCCGTACCCGCCAGCCCCTACCAGCGCACCGACGTGAAAATGGTGCTCGATATGTAGCGCAGTTTTCTGGGAGAAATCCGGCCTTTCAACCCACTGAAGCGTTCAGGGGTGCGCGTCGCTTACCCGAAAGGATCGAGGTAGGCAACGAGGATAGCCAACGCAGAAAGTCCAGCCAGAATAGCCCAGACAGGTCCGCCCCAGATCAACAGGCCGATCAGCGAAATGGGCAGTACAACCAGCCCCAGTACCCCTAACACCGTAGTGCCTAAGCCGACTTCCGTGGTGCTGTGCGGTCGGGCCTGGTGCCGCTGCACCTTTTGCGTGGCCGACTCCTGCCGTAGCCGAACTACAGCCTTAGGAGCAACTGCCACAGCCGAAGCTACTTGCCGTTGGAGCCGAGCCAGGCGGCGTGCCGGTATCCGGACTGGAGTAGAAGGGGTTGCTACAACAGGCGCAGGAGTTGAAACAGGCTGCGCGAAAACAGCAGGAGCGGGTTGCGCCTTCGGCTTCGGCACCCGTGCGGCAGTTGATGAGGCCGCCGCTGGCCGAAACTGATACGCCACTTTGGTGCTCTGACAGCTAGAGGTGCCCACTCCCAGCAACAGCAGGATTCCAGATGTCAACGAAAGAAACGACGGCCGACAGACGGGCAGAAAGCGCATAAGCATAGAAAAGCGGCAGGAGAAAGCAAACGAATCCGGCAGCTTGCCAGATATCGGAATAACGGAAGGTACGTGAAAGCGGTGGGGTCGGGTGACGTAACAATTTCTTCATGACCCAACAGTGGCATCCGGTGCTAGCTCTGCGTTGAAAGGTACCGGTTGGTTTCCTACGTAGCCAGCTTCCCCATATGGCCTCTTCTCCGCTTTCTATCAGCTTGCTAGCTGCTTCCGGACTCGTACTATTTTTGTACGCGGTGAGCCGGCTGGCGCTGGCCCTGCGTCACGTGGCCGGCGAGCGGACCAAAGACATTCTGCACCGCTGCACCAAGAGTATTCCGGCCGCCATCATCACCGGCACGGTGGTTACCACCCTGCTCGATTCCTCGTCGGTGGTTATCATTCTGGTTATTGCTTTGGTAAGTGCCGGAGCGTTGCCGTTTCGTAATTCGCTGGGCGTAGTGCTGGGGGCCAATATCGGTACCACTATTTCCAGCCAATTGTTTGCGTTTGATTTAGGGCAATATGCGGTGCTGGCCATGTTGCCCGGGCTACTGTTGCTCTCCCTCAGCAAGAAACGCAACGGGCGCACTGCCGGCCGGGCGTTGTTTTGTTTCGGGCTGCTGTTTTTCAGCTTGTTTATTATTGGCGAAGCAGCGGCCCCACTCAAAGAATATAAAGGAGTGCAGGCGTGGCTGCTGAAGCTGGAAAATCCGGTCCGGGGTGCTGGCGCCGGGGCCCTCATTACCCTGCTGGTGCAGTCCTCGTCGGCTACGCTAGGCATGGTTATCAAGTTGGCAGGCAAAGGGTTGCTGACGTTACCGGCAGGTATTGCCGTGATGCTAGGCGCCGAGCTAGGCACCTGCTCCGATACGTTGCTGGCGACCGTAGGCCGCGGCCGGCCCGCCGTTCGCACGGGCGTGTTTCATCTGGTATTCAACCTAATCAGCATCAGTTTGGGGCTGCTGCTAGTCAAGCCGTTCACGGCCCTTGTTCTTTTGCTGGCTGGCCATGCCGATGTGGCCCGGCAAATTGCCCACGCGCATGTGCTGTTCAATGTAGCGGGCGTGTTGCTGTTTGCCCCACTATTGCCGCTCTGCCAGCGTTTGCTTGAAGCGGCCCTGCCGGATACCACCGACCCGCAGCCAAGCAGCACCCTGAAGCCTCAGGTGGCCTGAGCATTAGGCGTGGCAGGCGTGCCAAACAGGCGCTGATAGATGGGCCGGCGCCATACAAACTGCGCCCACATCACCGGCCACAGCAGGCGGTCCAACAATGGCGAAGCGGTGCGGTATTCAATGTCTTCCACTATAAAGCAGCCTCCGCCTGGGGCGGGTTGCATGAGGTGCCGATGCTGCCAATAGCGTAGCGGCACCGGTAGCAACTGGCCTTTGTCCACGAAGTAATAGGTGCCATCGGGAGTGGTGCCGTGGTCGGTGATGAGCGAGTTCCAGCGGGTGCTGAGCGGTCCGACCCCCAGCTGAATATGCACCTCGTCGCCGCGGTGGCAGCCATCGAAGCGCAACAACTGAAAAGGAGGGAAGGGAGGGGCCAGAGCCAGAAACAATTCCCGGGTGAAGCCCGTCCAGACCTGAGTAGGGGTGGCAGCTACGTGGGTGCGAATGTAGAGGTGCATACCCTACAACCAAAACGGTCCGATGGTGTTCGACACCATTGGGCTGCCCACCAGGGAAGCGTGCCAACTTACTACAACCGATACCCCAGCGTCAGGCCCAAGATGCCAGTGAGGCCACCACCCGAATGGCGGATGCTGGCTACTCCTACCCGTGTACCAAGAGCGGTACGAGAGCCTAGCGCCAGCTCATATTCCGCCAGGATATTGAGCCCTACGTTCATCCGTTGCGAACGAGCCACCCGAAGCTCTACGCTGGCCAGGCTACCATCAGGGTTGACGGTTTGATTGGTGTACAAGGCACTCTCGTCTTGGCAATACCAGAGCGAGGGACCCGCGCCTAGCCGGAGAGCCTGCGTGGCGCTACGCAGGAAGTCATACGAGGCCGTTAGGTCGGTTGTAAGACGCACGATCCGCCGGCCCTGCACCACGTAAGGCACGCCACCAAGCTGGTACGGATTAGCCACGTTCAAGTACCCAACGCTGCCAGCTACCACCACCCGGTCGTGGAGAAGGTGCCGTGCATACTGCCCCAGGTACCGCGCCCCCACGTGCTCGGGCATTGCCAAGTGGTCCACTCCCAGCCGCACCATGCTGTTGTACGCCGGTGGCAGTTGGGGTTGGGAAACCTGCGCGGTAGCTACAGTGGCCGAAGAAATAAGTAAAGCAGCCAACAGCAGTCGGCGCGAGATAGTAAGTGTAGTAAGGGGCATCGGCGTGTATGTTTCGTATCAATACTTCTTGCTTATGCTATATAGGTATACAAATGACAGGCCACGAACCCAGATTAAAAACGAATGGGCGGCCGAAAAATGAATAGTTACAATTACATAATACCTGAAGCACCAGGTAAGTACTGCCAGCACATTTCGGGGCTGCGCGGCCAGGGCTACAACAGCTGTACCTACTGAATGACAACCAGCTTTATAAGAGGGCAAGGTTTGTTTGGTGAAAACTGCAAACCAAGAAGCTAGTATTTGCACTATGCGCCATGAAGTGCTAAAAATCCGCGCATATTCAGGCGTGTTGCCACGCTTCGCGCGGACCTAATAGCCTGTAAATGAAGTCCTGTCGGTAGCCGGCCAGCGCAGCTGCCAAGGTGGGCCGTCATTAGCCAACATCCTGCTTATATTCGCTAGACAAGCAATCAAACCAACTTCATCTGTTGTCAGAAGCGCCGTGCCTCTGCAACGGGTAGCTAGCGCGCAGCTCATGCAAACCGAGGCGGACGTATTGATTATTGGGGCGGGCCTAGCCGGCCTGGTAGCTGCTACCGAACTAGCCGACGCCGGCAAGCGGGTGCTGCTGCTGGATCAGGAGCCCGAGCAGAATATGGGAGGCCAGGCCTTCTGGTCGCTCGGCGGCTTGTTCCTCGTTGACTCGCCTGAGCAGCGCCGCATGGGCATCCACGACTCCTACGAACTAGCCCTGCAAGACTGGCTCGGCAACGCCGACTTCGACCGGCCCGAAGACACCTGGCCCCGCCGCTGGGCGGAAGCGTACGTGGGGTGGGCGGCCGGCGAAAAGCGCAGCTGGCTTCAGCAAGCGGGTATCAAGCTGTTTCCGGTGGTGGGCTGGGCCGAGCGGGGCGGCTACGGTGCCCGCGGGCCCGGCAACTCAGTACCGCGCTTCCACGTGGCCTGGGGTACGGGCACGGGCGTAGTTGCCCCCTTTGCGCAACGCGTCCGCGAAGCAGTGGCAAAAGGCTTGCTAGTCTTGAAGTTCCGGCATCGGGTAACGGAGCTTACCGTAAGCAACGGGGTAGTAGTAGGGGCGCGAGGCGAAATCCTGGAACCCAGTGCGGCGCCACGGGGCGAGAAAACGTCCCGGCTAATGGTAAAAGAATTCAGCTTTCGTAGCCAGGCCGTTATCGTGACGGCGGGCGGCCTCGGGGCCAACCACGAGCTGGTACGCAAGAACTGGCCAGCGCGCCTGGGCGGGGCTCCCAAGCACATGCTTTCCGGGGTGCCCGAACACGTGGACGGTTTGATGCTTGGCATCACGGAAGCGGCAGGCGGGCACCTCATCAACCAAGACCGGATGTGGCACTACACCGAGGGCATCCAGAACTGGAACCCGATTTGGGGCAACCACGGGATTCGCATACTGCCGGGACCTTCGTCGTTGTGGCTGGATGCGCGCGGCAACCGCCTGCCGGGTCCGCTGTACCCCGGCTTCGACACGCTGGGCACGCTCAAGCACCTGCGCCAAACCGGCCACGACTACAGCTGGTTTGTGCTCACCCAGAAAATCATCCGCCACGAATTTGCGCTTTCGGGTTCCGAGCAGAACCCCGACCTCACCAACAAAAGTTGGCGCCAAACCCTGGGCCGGGCCTTTGGTAAAGGGGCGCCGGCGCCGGTGGAGGCCTTCAAGCAGCACGGCGTTGATTTTGTGGTGCGCGACACCCTCGCCGACCTGGTGCGAGGCATGAACGACCTGACCGGGGAGCAGCTCATTGACTTCCAGACACTGGAGCGCGAAATCATAGCCCGCGACCAACAGCTAGACAACAAGTTCAGCAAGGACGGCCAGATTACGGCCATCCGCGGTGCCCGCAACTACTTCGGCGACAAGCTAATCCGGACAGCCAAACCCCACAAACTGCTCGACCCCACCAAAGGCCCTCTCATTGCGGTTCGCTTGCACATCATCACCCGCAAAAGCCTGGGCGGCTTGAAAACCGATCTTTCCAGCCGCGTGCTCGGCCCCGATGGGCAGCCTGTACCGGGGCTGTACGCGGCCGGTGAGGTAGCCGGTTTTGGGGGCGGCGGCATGCACGGCTACCGGGCTCTGGAAGGTACCTTCTTGGGCGGTTGCCTGTTCTCCGGTCGCATTGCCGGACGAGCGGCGGCGCAAGCGGTGCAGTAAGGCACAGAGGGGTGTGAAAGGCGCTGTAGCTAAGGTAATGTATTTAATATCAAACCATTAGTAACTGTGCCCGTCGTGCCTTTAGCGCTTAGCCTTCGTATTTTCGCAGCCAGAAACGGTACCAATTCTTGTTGGCCGGGTAGCGGCGTGTTGTTGTGATATTGTTGAATAGCAAGGCTACTCCCAACAGCACCAGCACGCCCGTTAGCACCGGCGTCAGTACATACCAGTAGCCGAGCGCCTTAAGTTGCGGAGAGCCAATAATGGCAATAAGGGCGGTGGCACCGCCCGGCGGATGCAGCGTTTTGGTGACCTGCATACCCACGATGGAAAGCGACACCGCCAGCGCCCCCGACAGCCACATCTCGTGCGGAATCCAGCGCTGCATAGTCACGCCAATGATGGCGCTTAGTACGTGGCCGCCAAGCAGGTTGCGGGGCTGGGCCAAGGGGCTGTTGATGACCCCGTAAATCAGGACTGAAGACGCACCGAACGAGCCAATCAGCAAGGGAGCATCGGTGGCGGGCAGCCGATAACGGTTCATCAAACCCACCAAGGCAATGCCCACAAAAGCGCCTAAAAAGGTCCAGAAGTGTTCCTTGTAATCGAATAACGTTTCTTGGTAGACAATGACCTTGATGCGGCGGGCGTGTCTGCGCAGTCTGGTTCGCATGCTTGAAAATCGGGTGGGCGCTACGGGTATTCGCAGGCAAAGATGACCACTACCGAGCAAGATTTCAGCACCCGCGCCGGCAAGAAGGGGGTGGTTTACCCATACCTTAGTTGCGCAGCCCCGCTTAGATTGGCTGATTTTTGCGTTCTTCCCTGTATGAGTTCGTTTTCTCCCCACTTCCAGGCAGCCCTCGAAAAGTTTGACGCGGCCAACGCCGAAGACCCCAACCAGGAAGCCGACGCCACAGGCCAGACCTGGCCGAAAGAGTTGCTCTATGGCCACCGCATGAGCGCCTGCCTGACCCGCGTTGCGCCCGAGGCCCCTGAAACCGTACACTTGGCCGCACGCTGCCAGCACATCCGGCGCTGGTCTATTCCGCGCCAGAGCTTCCCCATGGACCGGGTGGGCTACCATCAATGGCGCAATACGCTCAAAAAATATCACGCCGAGGTGGCCGGGCAGCTACTCGCCGAGGTGAGCTACGACCCGCCGACCATTGCCCGCGTGCAGGCCCTCTTGCAGAAGCAGCAGCTCACCCGCGACCCGGATATGCAACTGCTGGAAGACGTGATTTGTCTGGTGTTTCTAGAGCACTACTTCCTGGATTTCGCCCGCCAGCACCCTGAAGAGAAGGTAATAGACATCGTACAGAAAACCTGGGGCAAGATGACCCCACGCGGCCACGAGCTGGCATTGCAGCTGCCCCTTACGCCTGATGCACAAGCGCTGATAGCCAAGGCGCTGGCGTAGTAGCGTTCTGCTTGCCGCACACTGCACTGTGGCCCAGCGCTACCACGCCACCAATCACCAGGAGTGCCGGGTAGGTGATGCCGTGGGAGGCCACTAGTTCGGGCAGCTGCCGCACCGGCCCCACGGCTAGTTTCCGGTGGGGCAATGATACGTGCTGAATGATGGCGGCGGGCGTGTCGCCTTTGCCCATCTCGCAGTAGGTGGCCGCAATTTCCGCCGCTTTCTTGAGCCCCATGTACACCACCACCGTGGAGTTGCTTTGCATGGCCAGCCGGAGGTCGGCGGATAGGCTGCCGTCTTTTTTGGTGCCTGTCAGCATCCAGACGCCTTCGCTCACCACCCGGTGCGTAAGCGGAATGTCTTCGAAGCCAACGGCCTGCATGCTGGAAATGCCCGGAATGTAGTGGGTAGCAATGCCATGGGCGCGGGCAAACAACACCTCCTCAAACCCGCGCCCGAAGATGAATGGGTCGCCACCTTTCAGGCGAATCACGCGGCCCCGCGCCAGTGCCTTTTCCACAATAAGCTCGTGGATGGTTTCCTGGGGCGTGTAGTCGCCGTAGGGCTTTTTGCCCACGTAGATACACTCGCAGGCGGCGGGGGCCAGCGCTAGTAGTTCCTGGTTGGCGAGGTTATCATATAGGATAACGGCCGCGGTTTGCAGCACCTTATAGGCCTTCATCGTCAGCAACTCTGGGTCGCCGGGGCCGGCACCTACCACATACAACTCCGGCACAATGTCAGCCATACTCACGGTAGCGTTATCAGGGTTATTCGATGTTTTTTCGAGCTTCCGGCGCCGGCAGGAAGCGTGCCGCAGCTAAGGCGCCAGCGGCCAGCAGGGCTCCCAGGGCCACGCGCCGCCAACACCGGGTTGCGGGCGCTTCATAGCCGGGGCCACCCGCCAGCCCAGCCGTCACGGCGTTCAGGGTCCGGACTTTTTCGGCGAAGTCGCCGGCTAGCTGCTGCCGAATAGCGGGCATCTTTTGCAGCACGGCATCTAGCTCGTCGGGTAGGGCTTCTTCCAAGACGGCCCGCAGCCGCTTGGCCACCGTCGGCGACTGCCCGTTGGTGGATACAGCCACTTTCAAAGCACCTTTCTGCACGACCGATGACAAATAAAAGTCGCAGAGCGGCGGGGTATCGGCCACGTTCACCAGCAGGCGGCGGGTGCGGGCCGCTTCCTTGATGCGGCGGTGCAGGGCGGGGTCGTCGGTGGCGGCAAATACCACGTCGGCGTCGTCCAGAAACGTATCGTTGTACGCTTGTTGGTGCAGCTGTACGGCCGGGTGCCGGGCGGCTAGCTCCCGCAGCTCCGGCAGAAATGTGATGCTGACCACCGTGACGGTGGTGGCGGGGCTACTGCGCAGAATAGCCGTTAGCTTTTCGAGGCCCACATTGCCGCCGCCTACTAGTAGCACCCGAAGCTGCTCTAGCTTCAGAAAAACCGGAAAGAGGGGGTTGGCGATGGGTAGGGTAGACATCAGGCTGGGAAGAATAAGGGAGAAAAAACGACTACAGGTAGTACTCAGGTGAGTGCCCCGTGGGTTTCCTTTCCGGCAGTAATCGGTTCTTCCCACCACTCGAAATCAGCAGCGGGTGCTTCGCACGTCGGGCAGTGATAGTCGGGCAGCGTGTCCCAGGGAGTGCCGGCGGCTACTGCCTGGGCTGGGTCGCCGTACACCACGTCGTACACCGTTAGGCAGTGGCGGCACCGAGGCAGGCGAGGGGCCACGGTGGCCGGATGCTCGGGAAGCGGTGAGGGGAATGTGTCGGGGGCCGCGGGTTCAAGAGTGGCACCTACTTGGGCGTAGAACTGGTGGCAAAGCTCGGCCAAGTACCAGCCTAGCCGGTCGCGGCGCACGTGCTGGCGGAACAGCACGAAGTCGCGGGAGTTGGGGTTGAAGTCGCGGGTGTGCAGAATCTCGTACTGCTCACTGGCGCGCTCCACCTGGGTGCGCACCACAATGGAACAGAACAAGCCGGTTTGCGGCCGGGTTTTGATGGCAAAGCAAAGCTGATACGTGCGCACATCTTCCTCGTTGAGGTAGCGCACTAGCTCGTGCTTGAGTGCCACCCCTTGCGGGCAACTGTCTTCCACCTGCCAGTTCAGCTCGTTGGCCGCGTGCCGTACATTGATGCGGTGCCGACACAGCACAGCGTCCCAAAGCACCCGGTCGGTGGGGTCTATGCCTTTCACTATCAACGATTTCCAGGGCGTGGTGCAGAGCTGGCCTACTCGGGTTTGCAAGCACACCCGGCCCAAATCCTGCAAAAAAGCCACGGCAAACAGCTCGTTGCGCCGATAGATGCCCAGCCACAACTGTTGCCCGCTGCGGTTGAAGCCTTCGTAGTAGGGGAGCATAAAGGCCGGCAAGGCCAGCGGCCCGGCCACCACCCGCGGCCCCAAGGGCTGCGCGGCACTTACTAGGGCGTGCAGCCGTTCGCCGGCCGTGGTGGGGTCCGTAAACTGTTTCGGGTCGGCTAGCAGCACGCGCTCTACGGCGGCACTTAGCACGGCCACATCCTCGGAGTACACTAGGTGAGGCCAGGCGTAGAGGGTGCCCGTGCGGGGGAAGCGCAGGTAGAGGTGCCAGTAGTTACTGGTATCGGCAGCAATGAAATTCAGGTGGCCCGTAAAGAACGGCACGAAGGTCTGACGGCTGTCTACGAGGTTGATTTTCAGGCGGGGCCGGTAGTCAAACAAATCCAAAATATCCTTGTAGACCCCTTCCCGCAACCAGGGCGCATTGTAAAACACGTCTTCGCCCACATAGGAGCTGACGATGTTGGGGTGGGCCTCGGGGTCGGGTTCGGCCAGCACCCCGGCCGCTGCCAGGGCTTGCAGCAGCGCCCGGCGCCGGGCAGGCTCCACCGCCAACAACAACTGCTGACGGTGCCCCAGTTGCACGTGCTCAATCCCGGCAGCCTCCGCCGCAGCCAGCACGGCCAGCAGGTCGCCGGTCGGCACAATACCGCCCGGCAGGTTCACAGCGACGATGGAAAGCGAGGAGTCAGAGGGCGTCATAAAATAAGCACAAGCAAGTGAGGCGGCTATTGCCAGCGGGTAGTTTAGGTGATGACGGGGGCCAGCACCGCCAGTTCAGCCGCCAGAATGCGTTGGACCTCGGGGCGGCACGAGCCGCAGCCCGTACCCGCGCCCGTGCTGGCGCATAGCGCCGGCAGGGTTTCGCACCCGGCGGCAATGGCATGGCGTAGGTTGTCGGCGCCCACGTTGTTGCAGCTGCACACCAGCTTGCCTAGCACCGGTACGGCGGGCTGGCCGCTACGCAGCAGGCGCAAGCGTTTGTCGCTGAGTTCGGTTTTGTTAGCAATCAGGGCCCGGAACTCCTGCATTTCGTTTTTGTCGCCAATCAGGATGGCGCCTACCAGCCGGTCTTGGTGAATGATGCACTTCTTGTAGTAGCGCTGGGCTTTGTCGATGAACACAATTTCCTCGTAGCCCCCGGTAGCAGGGCATTCGGGCAGGCCAATGCTGCACAAGTCGAAGCCATGAATCTTGATGATGTTCATGAACGTGCTGCCGTGGTAGTGGCTGCCCACGTCGCCGCTGAGGTAGCGCGCCACCACGGCCGCTTGCTGCTCGGCGGCGGCCGTAATGCCGTAGAGTACACCTTGAAATTCAGCAATTTCGCCCAGCGCAAAAACACTCGTGTCACTGGTTTCGAGCCGCTCATTGACCACCACGCCGCGCCGACACTCCAGGCCACACTCGCGGGCCAGTTCCAGGTTGGGCACCGTCCCGATGGCCAGAATCAGGGCGTCGCATTCCAGGCGGCGGCCACTTTTCAGGCCCACGCCGGTGAGGCGGGCGCGGCCGTAGTACAGCTCCACTTCGTCGTTGAAGTACAGGTCGCAGCCTTGGTCGCGCATTTCGTCTTGGAGCAGCTGGCTGCCTAAGGGGTCGAGCTGCCGGTCGAGGAAGCGGGAGGTACGCTGGATAATCGAGATCTTAGTGCCCACTTCGCGCAGGGAAGCCGCCATCTCCAGCCCCAGCAACCCGCCGCCCACTATCACCACATGCGCTTGAGCGGGCAGGTGGCTTTTGAATTCGTCGGCGTCGGTGCGGCTGCGCATCGTGAAGATGCCGGGTAGGGTGGGCACGTTGCGGGGCACGGCCGCGCGGCTGCCCGTAGCCAAAATCAGCACATCGTAGGGGGTGCGCTGGCCACGAGAATCCACCACGTACTTTTCGGCCCGGTTTACCGATTCCACGCTCACCCCACGCAGCAGCGAGATATTATAAGTGGGCTCTTCTTCGTCGCGCATCTTCACGAGCTGCGCCCAATCCTGGTGGCCGCTGATGTAGTCGGGCAGCATCACGCGGTTGTAGAAGGGCAGGTCTTCTTTGCTGAAGATGGTGATGTCGTCGTCCTGCTTCAGCTGGCGGTACGCTTTCACAAAGCCATACGCGCCCGCGCCCGCACCTACCACTACAATGCGCTGCTTGGGCTTGCGGTACTTGGTTAGCTGTACCGCGCAAAACTTGAAGTCGGGCTCTTTGGAAATGGGGTCCACTGCGCCTGACGTGACGTTGTTGGCGCGGTGCAGGTCGGAGCCCAGTTGCTTGCCCCAGTGCATGGGCAAAAACACCACCCCCGACCGGATGCCACTGCTCAGGCGCGCGGCCACCCGCACGCTCCCGCGCCGCGACTCTACCGTCACCAGGTCGCCTTCTTCCACTGCCAGAGCGGCGGCGTCTTGCGGGTGCAACTCCAGGAAAGCCTGCGGCAGGTGCTGCTTGAGCTTGCTGACTTTCCCAGTTTTGGTCATGGTGTGCCACTGGTCCCGGATGCGGCCGGTGGTCAGAATGAAGGGGAACGCCTCGTCGGGTACTTCGCTGCGGAACACGGCGGCCACCGGATGAATCATGGCCCGGCCGGACGGGGTGTAGAACTGCTGGTCGGTGAAGAGGCGGGGAGTACCGGGGGCAGTCTGGCCGGCGCGGTAGGGCCACTGCACCGAGCCTAACTCGCGCAGAATAGAGTAGTTGAGCCCAGAAATATCAAGCGTGGTGCCGGCCGTCAGGCGGGTATGCTCCTGGTAGATGGCCTCGGGGCTGGCATAGTCGAAGCCGGCAAACCCCATGGCCTGGGCAAAACGGCAGATGATTTCGGCATCGGGCAGGGCTTCGCCGGGAGCAGCTACCACCCGAGGCAAGTAGCTGATGCGCCGTTCCGAATTCGTCATGGTGCCCTCTTTTTCCGCCCAAGCAGCGGCGGGCAGTACCACGTCGGCATAGGCCAGGGTTTCGGGCTTGTTGCTGATGTCTTGCACCACGACAAACTTGGCTTTGGCCAGAGCTGCTTCGGCTTGCCGTACGTTGGGCAAGCTGGTGAGCGGGTTGGTACAGAGTATCCAAATAGCTTTCAGGCGCCCGTCTTCCAGCGCCTCAAACATCTCGGTAGCCGTGAAGCCAGGCTTGTCGGCCAAGGGGCCACTACCCCAAAACTGCTGTACTTCGGCGCGGTGCGCGGGGTTGGCGAGGTTGCGGTGAGCCGGCAGCAGGTTGGACAGGCCCCCCACTTCGCGCCCGCCCATGGCGTTGGGCTGGCCGGTGAGGGAAAGAGGGCCCGCACCAGGCTTGCCAATCTGCCCCGTAATCAGGTGCAGATTCAACAAGCTCAGGTTCTTATCCACGCCTACCACGCTTTGGTTGAGGCCCATGGTCCACATTGAAACGAAGCCTTTGGCCGCCCCGATGTAGCGGGCCGCCAGCCGAATATCAGTTTCCGGCACTCCGCACAGCTGCGCCGCTTCCGCCACAGTACGCTCGAACACCAGGCGCTGATACTCCTCGAAGCCGTCGGCGTGCTGCTCGATGAATGAGAGGTCGATGTCGCCGTTTTCTATTAGGGCCCGCGCCAGGGCTTGGTTCAATACCACGTCGGTACCCGGAATCAGCTGCAAATGCACGTCGGCCAAGGCGCAGGTATCCGTCACGCGCGGATCAACGACGATAATCTTGGTGTCGGGGTTAGCGGCTTTGTGCGCTTCCACGCGGCGCCACAAAATAGGGTGGCACCAAGCGGGGTTGGCGCCGGTTACCAGCAGGCAGTCAGCAAGTTCAATGTCGTCGTAGCATACTGGTACGCTGTCTTCGCCCAGAGCCATTTTGTAGCCGACCACCGCGCTGCTCATGCACAGACGCGAATTGGTGTCGAGGTTGTTGCTGCCGATGAAGCCTTTCATCAGCTTGTTGAGCACGTAATACTCTTCGGTCAGGCACTGCCCCGAGGCATAAAAGGCCACCGATTCAGGTCCGTGCTGCGCAATAAAGGTTTTGAATACGGCTGCCGTGCGCGCTAGC
Source organism: Hymenobacter tibetensis (assembly GCF_022827545.1). Classification (NCBI taxonomy): domain Bacteria; kingdom Pseudomonadati; phylum Bacteroidota; class Cytophagia; order Cytophagales; family Hymenobacteraceae; genus Hymenobacter; species Hymenobacter tibetensis. The sequence continues at coordinate 5,662,004 of NZ_CP094669.1, read as the reverse complement.
GCTTCGTCCCAGCTTACGCGCTGAAGCGGGCGGCTTTTGCTGTAGCGCATCTGCGGGTACAGCAGCCGGTCGCTCCGGTCATTGACGGTGTAGTGCAGGTTGAGGCCCTTGCTGCACAGCGCGCCGCGGTTGACGGGGTAGTCGGGGTTGCCTACCACCGATACGTCGCCGTTCTTTTCCGGCTTAACCAGTACCCCACAGCCCACGCCGCAGTAGCAGCAAACAGAAGGTACAGCGGCGGAAGGCAACAACATAGGCAGTGGATTAGCTGTGCAGGAGGTTGATAAGGATTTACTTAGGCGCGGGCCAGCGTTAACGATTCCGGAGCGGCTTCGCCGATTTCTTTGCGCACCAGCCGTACCAGCAGCACCAGTCCGCCCACGGCCGCTACCCCCAGCCCGATGTACAAAAACGCCGTGGTGTAGCTGATGGTAGCCGACTTAAACAGGAAGCCCACCAGCATAGCACCCAGGTTGCCACCCGCGCCTACCACGCCGCTCACGCTGCCCATGGCTTTCTTGTTGACGAACGGCACAATGGAGTAGGTGCAGCCATTGGCCATTTTCAGAAACAAGGCAAACCCGAGCATGGCGGCAATAGCCAACGGCAGACTAGGAGCTAGCGCAAACAGCACAATACCAATGCCTTCCAGTACTAGCAGCCCACTCAGCAGCAGCCATTTGCCTTTCAAGCCGTAGGCGCGCCCGGCCCGGTCGCTGACCCAGCCGCCCAGGCCGCGGGCAAAAATGTTCATGAAGCCGAAGATGCCCGCCAGCATGCCCGCCATTACCAAACTCGCCTGAAAGTGGTCGACGAAGTACACCGCGGCCACGTTGTCGATGGTGATTTCGATGCCGAAGCAGGCCCCGTAGGCCAACGCCAGCACCCAGGTGCGGTAGTCGCGCAAGGCCAGTAGAAACGTACCCTTCGGCTTTTCGGCGGTGGCGCGCTGGATGTCGGCGTAGTTGCCGCGGGGCGTGTCGGTGGTGTAGCGGTAGTACAGCCAGGCCATCAGCAGCAGCACCAAACCGGGCACCACCATGGCCAAGCGCCAGGAGTTGGCCTTGTCCACGTAACCCAACGACACGAAAGTCGCCGCTACCAGCGGCATGGCCATATTGGCAATGCCCCCGCCCAGGTTGCCCCAGCCGCCAGCTACGGCATTGGCCGTGCCCACCACGTTGGGCGCAAACATCATGGAAGTATGAAACTGCGTGATAACGAACGACGCCCCAATAATGCCAATGGCCAAACGGAACAGCAAAAAGCTTTCGTAGCTGTTGCTGAGCCCAATCAGCATCACCGGAATAGCGCCCACCACCAGCAGCAGCGTGTACGCCAGGCGCGGCCCCAGCGTGTCGCAGAGCTTGCCCATCAGCAGGCGCGCCAGAATAGTAGCCGACACCGACGCAATAACGATGTTGCCCACCTGCCCTTTGTCGAGGTGCAGCTGCTCGCGCACTAACGGCATCAGGGGCGCAATTCCAAACCACCCGAAAAAGCAGAAGAAGAACGTAAGCCAGGTCAGATGGAACGTGCGCATCTGCACACCCTTGGTAGCGAAGATGTTGAGGTAGCTAAGCGGCTGCTGATTGGCAAGTGGAGCGTCCATAAGCAAGAGGTTGGGTACGGGTGAAAGTGAAGCAGGCAGCGGGCGGCATCACGCCCAACCGATGTACACGACATCCCCCTCGACCTTGATGGGGTAGGTTTGGATGCTGCACTCGTCGCCGTTCAGGCACTCGCCCGTGAGCAGCGAAAAGGTGCGCTTATGGAACGGACAAGCCACTTTAGGCTCGCACGCTTCGCCGGTACTGCCAATCATGCCGCGGGCCAACGCCATTTGCTGCTTGTGCGGGCATAGGTTCTGGGTGGCGTACCACTCGCCGCGCCGGGCAAAGTTGAAAATGGCTATCTGCTCGCCTTCTACCAGGGCGCAAGCGCCGCCATCGGCCGGAATATCCGTGGTTTTGCACACGGGCAGCCATGCTATGTCAATGACAGTTTCCATAGGGTTTCAAAGCAATGAAGAGTGAACAGGAGGGCACGCAGCGCAACTGCGCCGTCTACCCGAAAAAGGTTGCTTGTTGGGCTGCCGAGCCTACTCCCACGCAAGAGCAGCTAGGCACACTAGGGCATGCAAGAATTTTGCGCGTGGCAGGCTACCAGGCCTTCACCACCTTTTGCCCCCGCACCGGCTCGAAGGCTACGGTTGGGTCTTTTTCCTTGGGCGCATTCACGAAGTGCGCAAACTGCTTGCGCAGCTCGGGATTCTCCACCACCTCTTTCCACTCGCAGTGGTAGGTGTTGATGAGCAACTGCATTTCCGCTTCCAGCTGGTCGTTGATGCCCAAGCTGTCGTTAATAATCACGTTTTTGAGGTAAGCCATGCCGCCGTCCATCTTGTTGAGCCAGGTGGCGGTGCGGGCCAGCGGGTCGGCGGTTTTGATGTAGAACATCAGGAACCGGTCCAGGTATTTCAGGCAGGTTTCGCTGTCGAGGTCGGTGGCGAGCAGCTGGGCATGCTGGGGCTTCGAGCCGCCGTTGCCGCACACGTACAAGTTCCAGCCTTTCTCGGTGGCAATGATGCCGAAGTCTTTGGCCTGCGCCTCGGCGCACTCCCGCACGCAGCCACTCACGCCGCTTTTCAGCTTATGGGGCGAGCGAATCCCCTTGTAGCGGTTCTCGATTTCGATGGCAAACGATACGCTGTCGTGCAGTCCAAACCGGCACCAGGTGCTGCCCACGCAGCTTTTCACGGTGCGCAACGACTTCCCGTAGGCGTGTCCGCTCTCGAAACCGGCATTGATAAGCTCTTCCCAAATGTCGGGCAAGTCGCCGACGTGAGCCCCGAACATATCAATACGCTGGCCGCCGGTAATCTTGGTGTACAGACCGTATTTCTTGGCCACCGACCCAATTATAATCAATTTCTCGGGCGTCACCTCGCCGCCCGCAATTCGAGGCACCACCGAGTAGCTGCCGCCCTTCTGGATGTTGGCTAGGTACCGGTCGTTGGTGTCCTGAATGGTGTTGTGCTTGACCACCAAGTCGTTCCAGAGGCCCGACAAGATGCTGCCCACGGCCGGTTTGCAGGTTTCGCAGCCGTCGCCCTTCCCGAAATGGTCGAGGGCGGCATCGTAGCTGCGGATGTCGTTGATTTTGAACAGGTCGAACAGCTCCTGGCGCGAATAGTCGAAATGCTCGCACAGCACGTTTTTGATGTAGGCGCCCTGCGCGGTGAGCGTGCCATTAATCAAATCCTTGACCATGGGGATGCAGCCGCCGCAGCCGGTACCGGCCTTGTTGCACTTCTTCATGCCCTCCACCGACGTCACGTTCAGCTCGGTCACAGCAGTGCAGATGGCGCCTTTGGTTATGGCCTCGCACGAACAGACCAGCGCTTCCTCGGGCAAACTCATTACCCCAGCACCTTCCGCAGCTTCACCGCCTCTGGCGCCCAGAATCAGGTCCTCGGGATGCGGCGGCAGCACGATTTTGTTGTTTACGGTTTGCAGCAGCATGTTGTAGGCCTCGGCGTCGCCGATGAGCACGCCGCCAAGCAGGTACTTGCCATCGGGGCTGATGTTGATGCGCTTGTACACGCCATTATGCGCATCTTCGAACACGATGGAGCGGCTGTGCGGCTCGGCAATAAACGGGTCGCCGAAGCTGGCCACGTCCACGCTAATCAGCTTGAGCTTGCTGCTCATATCGTAGCCGGTGAAGGCGCGCGCGCCTTGGGTGAGCTGGCTGGCTACCACCTCGGCCATGTCGTAGCCGGGAGCTACCAGACCGTAAATCATGCCGCTGTGCAAGGCACACTCTCCGATGGCAAAGATGCACGGGTCGCTGGTTTGCATCTCGTCGTTGACGATGATGCCGCCCCGCATGCCCACTTCTAGGCCCGAAAGCTTAGCCAGCTCGTCGCGGGGCCGGATACCAGCGGAAATCACCAGCATATCCACTTCCAGAATGGAGCCGTCGCCGAAGTGCAGCGCATCTATCCGGCCTTCGCCTCCAATGCTGGACGTGGCTTTGCTTAAATGAATCTGTAGGCCCAGCGCTTCCAGCTTGCTTTGCAGCATCTGGCTGCCAGCGGCATCTATTTGCCGAGGCATCAGCCGTGGGGCAAATTCCACTACGTGCGTTTCCGGCACACCCAAATCGAGCAGTGCCTTGGCGGCTTCCAGGCCCAGCAGGCCCCCGCCCAGCACTGCCCCGGTGCGGGCTGTAGCGGCTGCCGCTTTAATTTCTTCTAAGTCCTCAATGGTGCGGTACACTATCACGCCTTCCTTTTCCACCCCCGGAATGTCGGGCACGAAAGCCGATGAGCCGGTGGCTAGCACCAAGTAGTCGTAGGGTTGCACCAGGCCGCCGCGCGAATGCACCGTTTGGCTGCTCCGGTCGATTTCCTGCACCGGGTCGCCGAGGTGCAGCGTGATGCCGTGTTCCTCGTACCACTGTAAGGGCGCCATTTGCAGGTCGTCGGCGGTTTTGCCCCCGAAATATTCGCTCAGATGCACCCGGTCGTACGCTACGCGGGGCTCTTCCCCGAAAACGACCAGCTTAAAGGCGGAAGTTTTAGCAAGAAGCTTCTCGCAAAACTTGTAACCAACCATGCCATTGCCAATGACAACAACGGTGCGGAGATACTGCGGTGCCATACTACCCGGTGGTTAGAGGTGCGAAATAAGACGAGTTAGAAGGTGGGTGGGAAGGATGAGGTAGAGCGGGATACACAGCTTAGTGAAAAAAGCAAGCAAAGGCGTTAAATGCCTAAAAAAATAGGGTGCTTTCAGCCGTGTAATTACAAGTCTAGCATATTTGACCCTATTTGGCAAGGTGTATTTTCATAAAACAGGTAATTATTATTCCAAATGGCCTTCAAATTTATGGGGTGTATATACACGATTGTGGGTAATGGAAGAGTGTGTTGAGCCACCGCAGAGCCATACTGCGCAGGTGCACATCGTGGAGCTTTCCTATGGTGCAGAGGCCCTGCTATGGCAGGGCAGGAAGCCTGTAAACAACCCTGAAAACAGAAGAGTCTAGTGCCAGAGCATTTGGCTTTCCGGAGCGTACTAGACCCCGACTAGCTTCCAGCAAGGAAGCTACCAGCCCCGGCCAATGGCAACGAGAAAGAATTAGAAGGACACACCAATGACGCCTGCTGTTCACGTAGTAGGTAGAAGGCAGCAGAAAACAACGCATTTACCCAGACTGTGTGAGTAGGGTAGGCAGGTGTAGTGTAGCGCCGCAAGAAATCGACGCGTACGGGCGGTTACTGCTTTTGCAGTTCGATTCGGTCAACGCCGTGATTTAGACCGCGCCAAATCATCGTTGGCTGCCCGGAGGTGAGTTCCAGCGAGAAGTTCTCTCGTAGAAGTCCCAGGTTTTCCATAAAGTCTTCTTCTGGCCCACTAGTGCGTGAGCCTGCTGGAAAATTGGTGTCCAGCATAAACAAGGCCTGCGGACCCTGTTGCTTTACAACCTGTTCAGGGTTGGCAATCAATTGAAAGTACACTGGGAGGGCCTTTCCACGGAACGTAAGCGTTCCTTGAAACTCGGGATACAACGGGTGCTCAGGTGAGGTGCGCGGAGCAACAGCACGCTGAACGAGCAGAGTGGCAAATTCCTGAAATAGGGTATCGCGGGTCAAGGGAATGAAGGCATGGCCCGACAACCGCTTGTACGAAACATGCACTTGGCGCAGCTTCCATGTACCTACCAGTTGCAGGGCTACTTCCTGCATGAGCGCCTGGCTGGCTTGGTCGTAGTTGAGTGCCGGCTCCACGTCTGGCTTGCTAGTGCAATGAGAGAAGAATAGGCCACTCAGCGCAACAGCAATGCAGGGAATCCTTTTCATAAAAATAAACACTTGAATAACAGGTATATAACAGTTCAACCTGAGCTATAGAGCCAGATACTTTGGTTTGCAGGCAGAGCGCAACGATAGTCGCTAGTACGGCAAGTGACCTTTAGCCCAGCAGTTCCTCGATATCCTCTTTGGTCAGGCTCTTGATAATGGCCTCGTCGGTGGTGATAAGGTCCGTGACGAGCTGGATCTTCTTGTGCTGCAACGCCAGGATTTTCTCTTCCACGGTACCCTTCGTGATGAACTTATAGGTGAAGACCGTCCGCTCTTGCCCAATGCGGTGGGCGCGGTCTACGGCTTGGGCTTCCACGGCAGGGTTCCACCACGGGTCAAGGATGAACACATAGTCGGCAGCGGTGAGGTTGAGGCCGACGCCCCCAGCTTTCAGCGAGATAAGGAACACTCGCAGGTCTTCGGTTTCTTGAAAATGCGTTACCACTTTGTGCCGCTCGCGGGTGTTGCCATCCAGGTAGGCGTACTCTATTTGGCGCTCGTCTAGCGAAGCCCGCACAATGTCGAGGTGCTTCACAAACTGGCTGAACACTAGTACCTTGTGACCTTCAGAAACCACACTTTTGATCATCCGGATTACCTCGCGCAGCTTGCCCGACTCGTGAACATAGTCCTCATCGGCCATGCGGGGGTGGTTGGCAATCTGGCGGAGCTTGGTGAGGCCCTGCAGCAGCATGAACTGCGTGCTGGCCGTGCCGTGCTCCTCGATGTTTTGCAGGATCTTGTTGCGGTAGTAGCTCTTGGTTTCCTCGTAGCAGTGCTCCTGCTCCTCGGTCATAGGGCAGTAGCTCAGGTGCTCGATTTTGTCGGGCAGCTCGCGGGCTACCTGGGCCTTGTGACGGCGCAAAATGAAGGGCTTGATCAGCGCATGGAGTTTGCGCGTGCGGCCCTCGTCCTTGCCTTTCTCGATGGGTTTGAGGAACTCCTTGCGGAAGAAGGCCTGCGTGCCCAATAGCCCCGGATTAATAAACGACATCTGCGACCACAAGTCCATGGTGCTGTTCTCCACGGGCGTCCCAGTCAGAATAAGGCGGTAGCGCGAGAGTAAGCCACGCACGGCGTGTGAAGTGGTGGAGCCAGGGTTCTTGATGGCCTGCGATTCGTCCAGAATGACGTAGTCGAACTTGTAGGTTTTCAGTAGCTCAGCATCTAGCCGCACAATGCCATAGCTGGTCAACACCACGTCGTAGTCGGCAAATTGGGCTACGTTTTTGTCGCGGTAGGTGCCGGTGTAGGTGAGGATGCGCAAGCCCGGTGTGAACTTCTGCGCTTCGCTCAACCAGTTGTACACCAAGGAGGTAGGCATGGCCAGTAAGGAAGCCGCACCGCCCGACTCGCCGCTTTCCTTGCGGTGCAGCAGCAGCGCCAGCGTCTGGATGGTTTTGCCCAATCCCATATCGTCGGCGAGGCAGCCGCCGAAGTGGTAGTCCTTCACGAAGTGCAGCCAGTTGTAGCCAGCCTTCTGGTAGGGCCGCAACTCGCCCCGGAAACCAACCGGCATGGGCTGGTCTTCCACGGTTTCAAAGCCGCGTAGCTTTTCCAGCTTGTGGCTCATCACTACGGTGGCCAGGTTGCCGTTTTGCAGGTCCGACACCAAGGCCAGGTGATGTTTGCGCAGCGTAAGCGTCTGCTCGTGCTCTTCGGCGAAGGCAAACAACTCTAAGTACTGCGTAAACCACTCTTCGGGAATGATGGCAATCTGGCCGTTGGGTAGCCGAAACTCGTGGCGGCGCTGCAAAATGTAAGGCCGCAACTTGATGAACGGAATCTCGAAATCGCCAAAGCGCACGGTACCGCGCACGTCAAACCAGTCGTTGGCCTCCGAAATACCCACTTGCACGCTCACTGCCCCAATGAAGTAGTCTTTGCCGGAGGTGCTGCCTTGCTGCACCGTAAAGCCCAGGCGCGCTAGCTCGTCGGAGTTGTGGTGCAGCCAGCGGAAGGCCGTGGCTTTCTCCAGCACCGCCCGGCCATTGCGCACTTCGAGGGCCCGGTCGGCTAGCTCCCGGATGATTTCCTGCTCCTGGTCGAGGTTGCGTACTAGGCGATGAAAAATGTAGTTGTCTTCTTTCTTCTCCAGCTGCACATACACGCGCTTGTCGTGGCCGTTGTGTACGGTGTAGTTGCCGTAGCGGAACGAAAGGTCGAAGTGAATGTGGTCGGATACGGGCATGGCCGCCACCGCGGAAGCCGTAGCAACGGAAGCCGCGCGGCCGCGGCCTTGCGTGGGACGCCGCCGGTCTTCCTCGGCCACAATAGTGGCCGTAGGCACGTCTGAAAACGTAAGCTGCGGCTGCGCGGCGTAGCGCTCCGAGCGAATATCAAAGCCCCGAGCGTGCACATCGAACGACTCCACCAACGGCGCCACGAAGCGCTGAAAGTAGCTGTCCTCTACTTGCCGGGGAATAACGATAAACTTCTTGTTTAGAAACGGCCGCAGCTTCTTGCCGTCGACCTCGTGGCGGAAATAGTAGAGCGTGTCGTTGAGCAGCAGCCACGCCGGTTGCTCACACACGATAACGGCGTTTTTATACTGGAAATCAAGGCGTTGGCCTTGGTACTGGATAGTAGGAAAATAGTGCGTGTTGTCGTCGTTGCGCCGAAAGTGGAACAGGATAGAAGCCGCTTCAGCCGCCATTCCTATCTCGTGCCAAGTGGGCTCACCGTCCTTGCCCATAATGAACACCAGCTTCCCCGATAGGCGCGCCAGTACCTGGCCCATACGCTCCTGCACGTAGCGGCAAATCTCTTCCTGCAGGGCTTTGTCGCCTTTCTCAGGGTCGTATACTTTCAGGAAAAAATCGGCCGGCGTAGTCTTCTTAGCTGAGTATTCCTTGATAACGGCGTCCTGTTGAATTTGGTCGGTCAGGGCAATCAACTCGAAATCAACGGCATCGAGACCGTCAGCGAATTCCGACGCGTTTTTTGCAGATACGGTCTGGTGCTGGAGTGTAAGTTGGCCCTTAGCGTTTCGCTGAACTACGTAAGATTCAAATAGATAGCCTAGATATTCGTGCTCCAGCAACGAATAAACAATTTGAAAAGGCTGAGAAGTAGAAACCTTCATAATAATAAAGACCGACCAATATGAAGCTTTAAAAGTAACTACAGATGTTAAATATTACAGTTTAAAGCAAATAATAAAACTTATTATCTAAATAATTATATTGATGAGTTTAGGACACAGTTTCCTTGGCCAGAAGCAAATCTGGCCTGTATACAGCTAGGAACGCTTACCTGGGTTGCTTACAGGTTTTCGCGTACGTCGATTTGGGCGGCGTTGAGAGCTGGCCGGATCGAGACAACTAGCGTGATAAGAATAATAGCTAGTCCGGTGAGGGCAATGTCGGAGAACTGCATCTTCACGGGATAGGAATCCACAACGCTAGTGGCCATGCCCATGCTCACGATATGGAACGTTTGCTGGGCCCAGCAAATGCCAATGCCCAACGCCAAGCCGGTGAAGGCGCCTACAAATGCCACGATGGCACCTTCCAGCAGAAAAATGCGCCGAACATTTTGCGGCGTAGCACCCATGGCCAGCAGAATAGCTACATCCTTGCGCTTGTCGATGACGAGCATCGAGAGCGAGAAGAAGATGTTCAGTGACGCAATAAGCAGGATGAAGGCGAAGGTAATGAACACGAACATCTTCTCCACCTTAATGGCTTTCAGCAAACTCACATGCTGCTCATCGGAATCAAGCACCTGGAAATTGGAACCGAGCTGCTCTTTCACCAAGGCTTTCACTTCCTGAATGTCGTGCTCATCGCCGACGTTCACCTCCAGCGCCGTGCGGCGGTTGCCATATTGCAGCAAGCTCTGAGCAAATTCCAGCGGTACGAAGATGTAGCTGTCGTCCATGTGCTGCTCGATCAGGAAGACGCCGCCGGCCAGAATGGTTTGCTCGGTGAAAGCCGTTTCCGGGTTCATCGAAAGGGTCTTCCGGCCGGTATTGCGCGGATACAGCAAGTGCAAGGGCGAAAGCCGGTTGTTGAGGGCAATGCTTAGCTCGTGCTGCACGCCCGCTCCTAGCAGCGCATACGGCTCGTTGGTGCCCCTAAGCAGCCGGTGGTCGCCTTCTACAATGGCCGAGTCGATGCGGCTTTGGGTGTAGTAGTTTTCCGATACTCCCTTCATTTTCACCACCATCTGGCGGTTGTGGTATTGGAGCAGGGCGTTGTCTTCGATAACCTCCGTCAGTAACCCGACACCGGGCAGCCGGCGCAGGTTGTCGAGCATTTTGGCCTCTATGGGGAATGACTTGCCCTGCACGGCCGTCACGAGCAAATCGGGGTCAGACTTGCCGTAGAGGGTGCGGACGAGGTCTTCTAGTCCGTTGAATACCGACAGCACAATAACCAACGCCATGGTTCCCACCGCCACGCCAATCATGGAGATGTTGGAAATGATGCTAATGATGTTGCGCTTCTTCTTCGAGAGAAAATAACGCCGGGCAATGAGCAAGGGTACGTCCATGCGGGGCGTGGAAGGTGGGGCTTGGGAGGTAAAAAAGGTCTACTATTTAGCTAACGCCACGCATAGACTCCGTGAAATTGGCAAACGTTCCTCAGTGATATGGAAAGTAAACGGGGGCTTACGCCCATGGTTGCGGCTACTTGTTCCGCTCGTCTGCACGAAGTCCAAAGTCTTCTTGACACGCATTGAATCAGGCTTGTTCGACGCATTATCTGGGTGGTGGCTAGCGTTACTGCTTTGGAGCAAGATACGCCGCCGCACGCAAAAAGGTCTACTTCCAAGCTTTCACGATGAGGCCGGTGCCGGAGTCGTGCTTGGTGTTGGCGTCAAGCCAGTTCAGTAGCAAGCAGAACGGGAACGTGACGAGGTAGTAGAAGGGCAGCAGGATAAAGAACAGCTTGGACTTGCCAAGCATCAGAATGGGGTACTTCATGCTGAGGCGCCACGATATCTGGCCGGGTTCTCCGTAGCTATACTGCGCCTCTATCCGCTCGAAGCCAGCTGTGCGCAGCTTCTGCTGAATCTCGTGAATGTTGTAGCCGTCCCGAACGTGCTCTTCAATGAAGCTGGTCTCGCCGTCGGAGTGCACGTCGGAGCCACCTTGGTCGGAGGGAGTGGAGATGACCAGCATACCCCCGTCTTTGAGTGAGGCGTGCACATTGCGAAACACTTCCACGTCTTCCAGAATGTGTTCCATCACGTCCACGGCCAGCGCCATGTCGAAGGTGTTGGGCTCCTGGTAGAGCACCAGATCTTGCACAGCAAATTGCACGTTGGTGCGGCCAATCTCTCGGAAGAACTTGTTGGAATCGGCAATCTGCTCGTCTTTCACGTCAACCGCCAGAATGTGCCACTTCTCGCTTAACCCGGAAAGCCAGTAGGTGTACTGCCCGTAGCCAGAGCCGGCATCCAGGATATTGAGCGCTTCGTTGGTGCGGCCTTTCGCCCACTGCCGTAGCTCCCGATGCACATGCCACGTGCGCAACAAGAGCAGGTCGAGCATGTGATAGAACAGGCGCCGCAGCAACGGAGTGCGGTTGAAGACCTCGCCCAAAGAGCGTTTTATCGGGTCGTAATGCAAGGTATCTGGTGCGTTTGTGAAGGTGTGAAGTTGCGAAAATAGGAACAACAAACAGGTGAGTTATCGACACCCACCACCGGATGTTGTGCCACCGCTTCACAGTTACTCGCTGTCGTCGGTGAAGAGTTTGGGGCGTTTGGGGGCCTCCGGTTCAGGCTGATCCTCTGCCTCGGGCTCGGGGGCTGGAATATCGAGCTTGCTAAGCACCTCGTCCATCTTGGCAGCGTATGCCGCCGAGTCGTCGAGGAAGAACACCAAGTCGGGCACAATGCGTAGCGTTTGACGGACACGCTTAGCCAAGGCCTGGCGGATTTGTTTCAGGTTGTCTTGCACCAGATCCAGCATCTCCTGCCCGCTGCCTTCCCGCATCAGCAACTGGCTTAGGTACACGCGGGCTACCCCCAAATCGGGGGACACGCGCACCCCGGCAATACCTGGTGCTAGGCCCGGAAACAAGTGCGGTAAATCGCGCTGAAATACGGTGGCCAGCTCTTGTTGTAACAAGCTGGATACTTTTTGCTGTCGTTTGCTTTCCATAAGAGTCGACAAAGGTACGAAAGGGGATGAGGTGATGCGGTGCGAAGTGAAAAGGCAACGGGTATTATACTGTTGGAAGAGAATACCGGACTAATACGTGGCGATGCACGTAGCTTTGCAACCCAAGCCCTTGTCCGCTACTCACCTGTCAATCCCGTTGCCTGAATAGTGCTTCAATTCTTTAAAAGCCCACTGCCAACTCGTCTGGTACTGCTGCTGCTGCTGGTGCTGGCGGTGCGGTTGCCGCTGCTGTGGTTTGGCGTGCCGCTCACCATGGCCGAGTTGCGCGCCATGCTGGTAGGGGAGCGGCTGCACGCCGGGGCCCTGCCCTACCGCGACTTGTACGACGCTACGGCCCCGCTGGCTGCTGCGCTTTTCGCTTCGCTCGACGTGGTAGCGTCGCGGCCCCTGTGGCTGTACCGCGTTCTGGCGCTGGCCCTCCTCCTAACCCAAGCGTTCCGCCTGAACTTCGTGCTCAACCGTGCCGATGTACATCCCGAGCGGGGGTACTTGGCGGCCGTTACGTACCTGCTGCTGGCCAGCGTCACCACCGACTTGGATACATTGTCGCCGCTGTTGGTGGGGCACACGTTTATTATTCTGGGACTCAGTGCCTTGCTGCCTACTTCGCGTGAGGGCTACGACAACCGCCGGCTGTTTCGAGCGGGGTTTCTGATAGGAGTGGCGGCGCTATGCTACCTGCCGCTCGCGCTGTTTCTGCTGGTTGGCTTGTTTGCCGTTATCGTGTTTGCGGCCAACTCGTTCCGAAGCTTTTTGCTGCTGCTGTGCGGCTTTGGGTTTCCGTATGCGGTGGTCGCCACGTTCTTCCTCTACAACGACGCCATACCCCCTTTCCGGCAGTTTCACTTGGTGCCCACCCTTAGTGGCCTCGTGATGGGGGCCGACGGCTTGCCGCTGCCCTTGCAGTGGCGGTTGTTGATCTTGCCAGGCGTGGTGCTGGTGTTGGCGCTAGCCCGGTCGTTCACCACCGCGCTTGGGTTGGTATTCCAAGTGAAGTTTCAGCAGCTGATGCTGGTGTGGCTGCTGGTAGCGGCCCTCATGATGGCGGTTGGCCGAGGCACAGCGCCCGGTACACTCGGACTGTTGCTGCCGCCCGTAACGTACTTCAGCTTGTTTCTGTGGCAGAAGGCGCCGCGGGCCTGGGTGGCTGAAGTGCTGTTTCTGGGGCTGCTAGGGTTGGTAGTAGGTGTGCGCTACCGGGGTGTGCTAGCCCTCGATGGGTTGCTGCAGTTTCCGTTGGAAGCTCGGTACGCCGTGCAGCCCAACCCGCACTACGCCAACCTGCGCGGACAGCGCTTGCTGGTACTCGGCGCCGACCTGCGCCCCTACCTCACCAACTCCATCGGGTCTCCCTACCTCGACTGGCGCCTGGCGCAAGCGGACTTCGGCCACCTGGGGCAGTACGCTGCTATCTATCGTATCTCCCGCAATTTGTCGGCCGCCCCGCCCACAGTCATCATCGATCAAACCAACCACCTCAAAGAGCTGCAATACAAGGCACCCGCCATCTTCGGCCGCTATCAGCTCACCAAAACCCCCCGGGTATACCAACTAAAATAAAGGGAAAGGCGGGTTGCCGTTCCAGGGGAACAGCAACCCGCCTTTCCTATGGCAGCAGCTAGGCGCCTAGCAATCAATCTTGCTGACGCGGGTTTGATGCCGGCCCCCCTCGAAAGCGGTGTTGAGGAACTGGCTGGCAATAGCACGGGCATTTTCTTCGCTGATGAAACGAGCGGGCACGCACAAGATATTGGCGTCGTTGTGCTGACGAGCAAGGGAAGCCAATTCCGGTTCCCAGGCAATAGCCGCCCGAATGCCGCGGTGCTTGTTGGCCGTGATGCACACCCCGTTGGCTGAGCCGCATACCAAAATGCCGCGTTCCAGCTCGCCACTGGTAATGGATTCAGCGAGGGGGTGCACAAAATCGGGGTAGTCCACCGAGTCGGGGGAGTGGGTGCCGAAGTCGCGCACTTCGTAGCCGTTGTCGCGCAGCCAGTGGGCTAGCATTTGCTTGTACTCGAAGCCAGCGTGGTCGGAACCGAGGGCAATAATCATAGAGCAGTGAAAATGTGGTTCGATGTGAAGAAGTAGTGGCGCGTAAAAATAAGAATGTGCAGAAGGAGAGAAGCAGGAGCCGTTACAGCTGTAGTTTCTTTTCTTCTGCACATCCAGAACTAATGCATGCTGTAGAATTTAGCTTACCCCGCCGTTTTCGGCTAGCCGGTCGTTCAGCATTTTGGTGCGGTTGCGGGTCACGACGCGAGCAATGTTGATACTCAGCTCATAAAGCAGCACAATCGGAATCGTGACAATGATCTGAGCCGAAATGTCGGGAGGCGTGATGACGGCTGCAATGACGAGGATAACCACAATGGCGTGTTTGCGATAAAGCCGCATGATTTCGGGCGTCACGATGCCGGCCTTAGCCAGGAAAAACACGATCATGGGCAACTCAAACACCCCGGCGCACGACAAACTCATGGTGGTCAGCGTGCTGATGTAGCTCTGCAAGTCGATCTGGTTTTCAATGGTTGAATCCAGTTGGTACGAGGCCAAGAAGTTGATACTGAGCGGTGCAGCAATGAAGTAGCCAAACAGCAACCCAATTATAAACAACACCGACACGAAGAACACCGCGCCGCGCGAGTTGGCTTGCTCGTGTGGGTAAAGCCCCGGCTTGATGAAGCGCCAGATTTCCCAGAACGTGTACGGAAACGCCAGCGCCAGCCCCACCACAAAGGAGGAACTGATGTGCATAGTTAGCTGCCCGCTCATCTGGCGGTTCTGCAAATCGAAGGTTGGCTCCCCGATGCACAACCCCTCGGCGTGAACCCACTGGCCGAACTTGCAGAAAGCGCGGTAAGTCCAGAAGTCGCCGCGGGATGGGCCCAGGATCAAGTCATGAAACAGAAAATCCTTGGCTAAGAAAGCAGCCGTAGTAAACACCACAATGGCAATAGCCGAGCGGATGATATGCCACCGCAGGGCCTCCAAGTGGTCAATGAAAGACATTTCCTGCTGTTGCCCCATCACAGGGTGCCCGGAAGAAAGGTGTTGTTGATCCACGGAAAAAGTAACTGAGTAGCGGGGTAACTGAGTAAGCCGAAAGGCAAAGCGTACAGCACAAACGAAATCTGGAGCATCCAAGATGTACCAAGCCTCGATTCACTGGTAAATACGCCGTTACTCCGCTACTCAGGTACTGAATTTAGGCGAAGAGTGGAAACTGCTGCATCCACTCGTTTATTTGGCCACGTACGCGCAGCAAGTAAGCGTCGTCGTCGTTGTGCATGAGCACGTCGTCAATCAGATCGACGATGCGCGCCATGTCGGTTTCGCGCAAGCCACGGGTAGTAACCGCCGCCGACCCGATGCGCATACCGCTGGTCACGAAGGGCGACTTGTCGTCGAAGGGCACCATGTTTTTGTTGATGGTGATGTCGGCCTTGATGAGCGTGTTCTCGGCTAGCTTGCCGGTAAGGCCTTTGCTACGCAAGTCAATTAGCATGAGGTGGTTGTCGGTGCCGCCCGAAATGATTTCGTAGCCACGGTCGGTGAAGCCTTTGGCTAGCGCCTGCGCGTTGCGAATCACTTGCTGGGTGTAGTCGGTATACGCGTCGCTCAGGCATTCACCGAAGGCCACGGCCTTCGCGCCGATAACGTGCTCCAAGGGGCCACCCTGTGTGCCGGGGAATACGGCTGAGTCCAGTAGCGCCGACATCATGCGGAGCTCACCTTTCGGCGTCTTCAAGCCAAACGGATTCTCGAAGTCTTTACCCAATAGGATAAGGCCGCCGCGGGGGCCGCGCAAGGTTTTGTGCGTGGTCGTCGTGACGATGTGGCAATGCTCGAAGGGGTTGTTGAGCAAGCCTTTGGCAATCAGGCCGCTGGGGTGCGAAATATCGGCTAGCAGCAAGGCGCCTACTTCATCGGCAGCTTCGCGCAGGGCTTTGTAGTCCCAGTCGCGGGAGTAGGCCGAGGCGCCGCAGATGATAAGCTTCGGCTGCTCACGGCGGGCAGTTTCCTTTACTTTTTCCCAGTCGATGAGGCCTGTTTCGCGCTCCACACCATAAAAGCTAGGCTGGTAGAGCTTGCCCGAAAAGTTGACAGGCGAGCCGTGGGTGAGGTGACCACCGTGGCTCAAATCGAAGCCTAGAATTTTGTCGCCGGGGTTGAGGATGGCCAGCATAACAGCGGCGTTGGCCTGCGCGCCGGAGTGCGGCTGCACGTTCACCCACTCCACGCCAAATAATTCCTTGGCGCGGTCGATAGCCAGCTGCTCGATTTGGTCGACGATTTCGCAACCACCATAGTAGCGTTTGCCGGGTAGGCCTTCGGCGTACTTGTTGGTTAGGATGGAGCCCTGTGCCCGCATCACCTGCTCCGAGACGTAGTTCTCGGAGGCAATCAATTCAATACCATGCGTTTGCCGCTCTTTTTCGCGCTGAATCAGGTCGAAGATGGCGGTGTCTTGGGTCAGGGTTGGGGCTTGCGTTTCCATAAGTTCAAAGGTACACCCACCGCCCGGAACTGCCAAGTTGCGAGGCAACTGGTAGAACAGAGGATGCTGTTGCTGCCACGTAGGGAGCGAGCAGATGAAGTCGCCCACTTCCTTTGCCCAGTACACTCTCCTGAAAAATGTTACAAGATTTGGGGGTGGGGTGGTGATGTAAGCAGCCGGCTACTTGTGCTGTAAGTGTTCAACCGCGCTGCATATATGGGGTTTAGAACAGTGTAGCGCGGGCCAGTGGGTGGGTAAGAAGTACAGCGCGCCTTGGCGCCGTGTGACGTAAGTGAGCAGCCACCAACTAGCGGGCAGTTGGCCTACATTTCCCGGCTTTTTCTTTCCGGTTGAACACCATTACCTTGGCAATATCCTATCAGCGTCTCGGCATACCCCTTCCGTTCTTGGCCCGCACCTAGTAGCACTATTGCAAAGCAACTGCTTAACTGATAGAGGATAATCTCGCCTGTTTCTGGCGTTCTGCTGCCGAGAAAGCACCCCTACACACTGGTTTTGCCTGCCCTTGAGGTAGAACTAGTCCGCGTGCCCTGTCCAATCCTTTTCCCACCACAACCCTTACCCGTATGAAAAAGCTACCTCTACTATCCATCCTTGTCTTGCTGCTAGGCGCCTGGCTGCTGCCTGCCAGCAGCTTGGCCCAGGGCAGCATTCCGTTTACGATTGCCAACAACTCGCCTTATGCCGACAACACGCTGTACGTGGCCATTGTGGGGCTCAACCCCGCGGGGCAGCACGTCTGGATTGACCCGCGGACCAGCCAAGTGCTGCCCATGAACTCCTCGTACAACACCGTACTCGGCCCGACCTACAACGGCAACACCGGACCGGGGCAGAACTCGCGCTATGCCTCCTGTTTTTATCGGCTGAGCGACATCCCGAACAAGACCTTCACCTTGCCCTACATTGCGGGTTGTCGGGTGTTCATTGCGCAGGGGCAGCAGCTGTACTTCTATTTCTACGGTTCGACGGGGGCGCCCTCGGGCTACGCAGCGCCCAACGCCCAGAACCCGAGTGACCCCAACCGCGGTATTCTGTACGAGTTCATCGAGCTGACCAACAACCAGTTCGGCTTCTTCGGCAACACCACCCGCGTCGATTCTTACAAGTACCCGATGGGGTTAGAGCTGTTCGGCAACGGCTACCAGAAGCGCACCGGCGAGTTGAAGTCGCACCCCGATATTGTGGCGGCCTACAAAGCCAACGTGCCCACTGAGTTTCAGGGTACGGTAAACAACACCACCGGCGAAATCACCTTCCCCTCCAAAACGGCGGCTTTCTACGACGGTACCAATGGCACCACCCCCGGCCCCTATGGCAACTATTTCGGCTCCTACATCGACGCCATCTGGAACAAGTACGTGAACGAGGATTTGATTTTCTTCGCCGGCAACGCGGGCGTATTCAAGGGGCGCATCAGTAACGGCCGGCTCACGGTGGTGGGGCAGTCGGGGGCCTTCACGGGCCGGACGGGGGTTGTGGCACGCAAGCCTACCACGCAAGAAGCATTCGAGGGCAAAGGAGTGCTCGACAACCGCGTGGGCGACGGAGACTGCGACCTGGTGGTGCAGGCCCAGCTAACGGCCGCCATCAACCGCCACGTAGTAAATACCACCACGCCCAACCCCGGTCAGCAGAACTGGTACGACGCCAGCCGCTACTACCAAACCGCGCCTATGAACTACTACGCGCGCTTCTGGCACTTGCCCGGCATCAGCGTAGACCAGCTTAGCTACGGCTTCGCCTACGACGACGTGAACGACCAGTCGGCTACGCTCCAAACTCCGCAGCCAACCCGCGTGGTGGCCACGTTCGGCGGCTACGCAGGCACGGGCACCACTCCGAGCGGCGGCGTGGCTACCTCTTATAAAGACTGCAACTACACCGGTACCGCCGTTGCGCTGCCGGTCGGCAACTACACGCTAAGCCAGCTCCAGAGCCGGGGCATACTGGACAACGACATTTCTTCGCTCCGGGTCAACAGTGGCTACCAGGTGGTGCTCTATGAAAACGACAACTTCACGGGCGCCTCTCTCACGGTGGGCAGTGCTGGCAACAGCTGCCTAGTGAACACCCCACTCGGGACCGGCAACTGGAACGACAAGGCTACTTCGGTGCGAGTGCAAACGGCTACCGCCGCCTCCAGCCGGCAGCTGGAAGCCGAAGCCGCCAACGTAAACAACGGCATGACCGTGGAAGCTTGCGCCGAGGGTGGCCAGAATATGGGCTTCGTTGACCAGGGCGACTATCTGGTGTGGAACGGCATCAATTTCCCGACCTCAGGCACCTATACCATCGAGTACCGCGTAGCCAGCGGCGCGGCGGGCGGTACCGTGTCGGCCGACCTGAATGGGGGCACCGTCCAACTTGGCAACACCACGATTCCCGGCACGGGCGGCTGGCAGAACTGGACCACCGTGTCGCGGACCGTCACCGTCAATGCTGGCACCTACAACTTCGGCATCTACGCCCAGACCGGCGGCTGGAACATCAATTGGGTGCGCATCACCCAGAACGGTAGTGCCCGCACGGCACTGGCCACCAAAAACTCTGATGCCGCCACCGCCGATGTACAGCTTTACCCCAACCCCGTAGTCGACCAACTGCACCTCAGCAACTCGGGGCTGAAGCTGGTCGGTAGCCGCTACCGCATCCTCGATGTGCGCGGCCGCGTGGTGGGCAGCGGTACGTTCAACGAGGGTACGGCCCCGGTTAGCACGTTGCCGGCTGGCTTATACCTGTTGGAAGTCAGTACAAAAGACCAGCAAATCCTTGTCCGCCGCTTCCAGAAATAAACAAACTTAGCTAGCACGAAAAGCAGGCCACCCACAGATTGGGTGGCCTGCTTTTTTGTGGGACACTAGTAGAGTACCCCACAAAAATTCTTGCGTCTCGGTATGGAATCCGGAATGCGTGAGCATCAGACAGGTATCCGCTTCACCTAATCCTGTCTGTTATGAAGAACTCTTTGCTTCTGCCGCTGCTGGTTGCCACTGGTAGTATGGTGTTCAGTTTTGCGCCGGTTGCCGAAGCGCAACGCAAACCCACCAAGTCATCCCGTCTGGCAGCCCCGGCCGACACCCTAACCGTTCGCGGCCGCGTAACCGATGCCAGCACGGGACAAGGCTTGCCTGGCGTGACAGTGGTTGCTAAGGGTACAAGCACAGGTACTTCCACCAGCCAAGACGGTACGTACGCGTTGCTGTTGCCGAAGGGCTGCCGCACGGTGGTCGTGAGCTTTGTGGGGTATGATCCGCGAGAAGTGAAAGTAGGAAGCCTCCGTACACTGGATGTGACGCTTACTCCGAGCGTACACCAACTACAGGAAGTGGTGGTATCGGGTACTGCGCCCGCACACGTAAGCCAAGTATTATCCGGCAGAGTTGCCGGCGTGCGCGTCACATCCGGTTCAAGAGTGAGGGGCGCTAAATCAAAGAAGTCAGGTGCCCGCAGCCAGAGTGCAAGCTCTATAATAGGTCAGCACTCTTTTCCTACGCCGCGCCCGGTGCCTGGTGCTGGGGAGTCGTATGCGCACGTCAAGGAAGACGGGTTTCATCTCACCACCAAAGACCCCCTTAGCACCTTTAGCATTGATGTGGATGCAGCCAGCTACAGCAACGTACGCCGCTTCCTCAACCAGGGCCAACTTCCGCCCCCCGACGCCGTCCGCATCGAGGAGATGCTGAATTACTTTCAGTACGACTACCCACAGCCCACCGGCCCCGAGCCATTCTCGGTGACTACCGAACTGGCCGCCTGCCCCTGGAACCCGGCGCATCAGCTGGTGCACGTGGGATTACAAGGCAAGCAAGTCGCTACCGATAAGCTGCCGCCCGCCAATCTGGTGTTTCTAGTGGACGTGTCGGGCTCCATGGATGAAGAAGACCGGCTGCCGCTCGTGCAGGCTGGTTTACGGCTGCTGGTGAAGGAATTACGACCCCAGGACAAGGTGGCCTTGGTGGTGTACGCCGGGGCTGCTGGCCTGGTGCTGCCTCCCACAGCCGGCGACAAACGCAACGAGATTCTGCGGGCTATTGACGACTTACGGGCCGGTGGCTCCACAGCGGGCGGAGCCGGGTTGCGCCTGGCCTACCAAGTAGCCCGCGAAAACTTCACCAAGAACGGCAACAACCGCGTGCTGCTCGCCACCGACGGCGACTTCAACGTAGGCGAGCAGAGCGACGACGCCATGGAACACCTGATAGAGCAGGAGCGGGAATCAGGCGTGTTCCTGACGGTGCTCGGCGTGGGTCAGGGCAATTACCAAGACAAGAAAATGGAGCTGCTGGCCGACAAAGGCAATGGCAACTACGCCTACCTCGACAACCTCGACGAGGCCCGGCGGGTGCTAGTGCGGCAGTTCGGCGGCACGCTCTTCACACTAGCCAAAGACGTGAAGCTGCAAGTGGAGTTCAACCCCGCCCGGGTGCGCGAGTACCGCCTCATCGGCTATGAGAACCGCACCCTGGCCGCCGAAGACTTCAACAATGACCGCAAAGACGCCGGCGAAATGGGCGCGGGTCACACCGTCACGGCCCTCTACGAAGTGGTGCCCGTTGGGGCTCCCACTACCGTTGATAAGCTGAAATACCAGCCCAGCTCCAACCCCGAAAAGCCAGCCCCAGCATCCGCCGACGTGATGACGGTGAAGTTGCGTTATAAAGAGCCGCAGGGCAGTACCAGCCGGTTGTTTGAGCGCACCTTGCGCGGACCTGTAATGCCATTGGAACGAGCTTCCGAAAACATACGTTTCGCTACTGCTGTTGCTCAATTTGGAATGCTACTACGGGAGTCAACCCACAGAGGCACTGCTACTTTCGCGAGTACAGCCCAGCTGGCAAATGAAGCACGGGGAAAAGACGGGGAGGGCTACCGCGCAGAATTAGTGCGTTTAATTAAAATTGCGGACGGGTTGCAACCAAACACAAACGGCTACGGCTCCCGCTAAAGAGAAGCAAACAAGATATTGGGTCAGGCTGGGACTTTCACTCACCTATTGCGGCGGGAGTTCCGGTTGGTTGCAGACTACCGGTTGCACGTTACCCGTTGCGCCCAGCCTGACCTTTGGTATTCATTAGCAAAGGCTCCATCACTTCCGGTGGAGCCTTTTTCTGTTGCGTAAAGTCTATGAGAGGTAGCAACTGAGGACGCTGAAAATCCGGGCTGCGTTATATTATTTATAAGAATGCATACGTTCCTATATTCTTTACTGAACCTATGCATTCACATCTCCTCGCAACTCTGTTTTTGGTGTCTGCTCTGGCGGCTTGCTCCGGTCGGGATCCGCAACTAGCCGACGCGGCAAAACCAACTAGTCCCGTTTCGGTAGCACCTAAGGTTCCGGCAACCACACCCCAGGCAAACGCTCCAGCAATATCATCCGCTTCGCTATCTGCTGCTGTGCCTCCTGCGCTAAGCCAGCCACCAGCAGCACGGGCCCGCACAGCGACTTACCCGTCTCTTATTACTCGTCTACCTAAACCAACAGTAAGAATCAAAACCCAAGAAGTTGGTACGCTGACCCCTCTGGCAGGGGAGCAGAAGCTAGCAGATTTCTACGCTCGGCAGGTCAAGCCTGCGCAGTCCTTCCTTATTCAGCCTGGCCGGGATACAGTATTGCGGGCTACCGAAGGCACGATGGTGCTCGTGCCCGCTCATGCGTTTGTAACTGTTGGCAGCCAAGTTCCAGTAGTCGGTCCGGTGGAGTTGCGCATACGCGAGTTCTACTCCCTGACCGATATGGTGCTCAACAACCTGAGCACCCGCGCTGGCGAGCAACTATTGGAAACCGGTGGCATGCTGCAGTTGGAAGCCAGCAGCACGTCGGGACAGATTTGTGCCTTGCGCGAAGGCGTCCAGTTACTGTTGCGGATGCCAACCAGCCGTCCACAGCCGGATATGCAATTGTTTAAGGGAATAAAAACTACTTCTTCCGAGCAACTGGATTGGCAAGCCCCAAGGCCGCAGGCAGTAGTTGGTTTGATGGAATCAACTGACATCCAGCCGCCTAAATTTGTGGGTGGTAGCGGGGTATTGCGTCAGCAGTTGCGCAAAGGCATAGATTACGCACCAAGTCTACGACGCCAGTTGAAAGCAATGCGTCCCTCTAAACCAAACCGACGCGAACTGCGCCGCCTGTCGCGCAACTTAGGGCAACCGGTACTTGCGGTAATGCATGTTCGTATCACAATAGCAGAAAACGGACAGGTGCTAACTCCTGAAGCGCAAGGAGGTGTGTACTCTTCCGACCTACAAGCTGAAGTCCTTTCGGCAGTACGCGCACTGCCCCGTTGGTCACCGGCGCGCTGGCTGGGAGTAGCTACTCCTAGCACATGCACCATTACCGTAAGATTCACTGCCAATGGCAAAATTCTCGTGGACGACTATTATGATAAACTAGAAGCCATACGGCAACTTAAAGCAGCCGATTTTGTGCAGGCGTTTGAACGGCAATTCACCGGCTCTACGCTCAGCCAAGCTTCTACGGGTGGCATTAGCAACTATCTGTTCAGCGCCGCGCAACTAGGGTGGATTAACTGCGACAGGTTCATCAATTCGTCAGAACCGCTCATCACGTTTGCCGTGAGTGAAGACGATGCTGATACGGATATAAAATTGGTTTTTAAGAACAAGCGAAGCGTACTCGCTGGTGAAAGGGTTGGGTTCCAAACAAGATTTCGAAGCGTACCCCAAAACGAACCCGCAACTATAATTGCCATCAAACAGCGCAACGGCACAACATATCTTGCCTCACTGGAAACAATACTTAGTGACCGTACAGAAGAAAATCTTGCCTTTCGCCCCGTTAGTATGGTCGAGCTAAAAGAAGAAATAGCTCGTCTTGAAAAGAAGTGAGAAATCAACAAGCCATTACAGGACGGAGCCCAACTGATCAATTAGTTGGGCTCCGTCCTGTAATGGCTTGTTAACTACTTTGGAAAAGGATATTTAAAACGAGTAGTTCACGGACGCTTTGATGGTCCGGTTATACACGTCGAAGCGGTTGCTTTTGTCGAGTGACGAGAGGCCGTAGTCGTAGCCGGCGCTGATGCCAAAGCCAGCAGCTGACTGATAGCCGAGGCCACCTACCACACTGAAATCGACGGGGCGGAACTGGTCTTTGATGTCGAAGTCTTGCTTATAGGCCGAGAAGCCTAGGGCACTGGCTTCTACGCGGGCTTGGTTGCTCACCAAGAACGACGCCTGCGGACCGGCGAAAATGTAGAAGCCAGGCGTGATGTAGGCTTTGGCCAGCACGGGCACATCAATATAGGCCATGCGGGAAGTGGCCGTCACGCGGGTGTTCAGGAAATCGAGAGGCTCAAACGGGATGGTACCGACCAACTTGGTGCCTTTCTCGGAATAGCTAATGCCGGGTTCGATGGCAAAGCTTGAACCCAGAGGCAGGGTAGCGTAAAGGCCTGCGTGGAAGCCGGGCTTCATTTCTTTGGTTACGGCTCCGTTAGTGAAGTCAGTGACGTTCATTACGCTCTGCACCGCGTCGCCCGACCAGTCGGACACGTTTACGCCAGCCCGGATACCGATTTGCACGCCTGGGGTGGAGCCGCTAGACCGAGTGGAATATACAGGGCGAGCTTGGGCTTTGCCCTGATAATTGCCTTGGTATTTCGGCACGCGGTGGGGCTGAATCTGCGCTTGGGCGGAGAGGGTGAAAGCGGAAAACAAAAGGGTAGCCGCGGCCAGGCGGCCGAAAAGTCGCTTCGTATTCATAGCAGGGAAGGTGAGAGTTGTGAACCGGAGGTGCGTTGCGCGTCGCAGAAAAGCCGGTGTTGCAGACTGTAATTACAAAACCGTGCCAATTCCCACAAAGCCTTGCCGAGAACTGGGATGTAGGCTCCAAAAAGCCACAGAGAGCTTCTATATAGAGTAGGCAAGGCACAAAGCTTGCGGCATTCCTGCTACGTGCAGATACTAACAGTAGTACGTAAGCCCAACGGCTATAAGAAAGCAGGCGGTTGGTGTGCCGATGCTATGCGGTGTATGAAGTCTCTGTGAAAAGTGCAGGCTTATCCTGGCAAAACGATAACACCATCGTCTTACAGCCATAATATTGGCTTTACACCAAGTAGGAACCTTTGCGGCTTCATTCTACCCTGTTGCTATGCGCAAAGATTTTCCTCTCTTTTCCACCGTTTGTTCAGTAGCGCTGCTGAGTGCCAGCTCTGGTTTCAGCCAATCGACGGACGCGTCCATTGCGGGGCGCATCGTAGACGAAAAAGGGGTGACGCTGCCGGGCGTGACCGTAGTAGTTCGTAATGAAGCAACTGGTTTTCAAACCACTACGGTTACTAATGCCGAAGGCCGCTACTTGCTGCGGCAGCTGCCGCTCGGCAAGCCCTACACCGTGCGGGCCAGCTACATCGGCTCGGCCAACCAAGTGAAAAACGAGCTGGCGCTGAACCTCGGCGACCAGCTAGCCGTGGATTTCACCATGCAGCCTGCTACGGTGGGCTTGCAGGAAGTGGTGGTGCGCGGCAATGCCCTCAACAGCCGCATCGACCGGCTCGGCAGCAGCACGGCCATCACCGACCAAACCATCCGGCAGATTCCGGTGCTAAACCGCAGCTTTGCCAACCTGGCCGCGTTGGCTCCCACCTCGAACGGGGGGAGCGTTGGGGGGCAGTTACCATCATCAACCAACTACCTGATTGATGGAGTAAGCGCCCGCAACAACCTCACGTCGGGGGCGGTAGGCAACGGGCCGTACTCACTGTCGCTGGAGGCAATTCGTGAGTTTGAGGTAGCCACCAACGTGTATGATGTAACCCAAGGCCGGCAGGGTGGTGGCACCATCAGCGCCGTCACGAAATCGGGCACCAACACCTTAACTGGTTCGATCTTCGATTACTACCGCGCCGATTTTCTGGCCAGCCCCTACGACATTCGGGGCAACCGCCGCACCCAAAATTTCACCACCAACCAGTACGGCTTCAGCCTCGGTGGCCCCATCATCAAAGACAAGCTGCACTTCTTCACGGCCCTGGACCGGCAAGATCAGTCGGCGCCGTTTTTCATTGCCGATATCAAGTCGGATGCCGATGCTAACGCCCTCGGTATTAGCCGCGGGGCGCTGGACACGGTACTGACCATTGCCCGCACCAAGTACGGCCTGAGCAGTGCCGCCCAGACCGGCGAGTTTGGCCGCCGCACGGTAAACAACACATTCTTCGCACGCCTCGACTGGCAGATCAACGAGCGGAACCGCCTGACGCTGCGCAACAACTACAGCGACTACGACAACCCCAACAGCACCGACGACAACTCGGCCATCAACCTGTACGAGGTGTACGGCAACTTTAAGTCGCGCGAGAACAGCACCTTGGCTTCGTTGCGCACGCAGTTCAGCCCTAACCTACTGAACGAGCTGAAGGTGCAGTACCAGACCGTGAGGCGCGACTACACGCCCAACGACCAGCTGCCGGCAGCCAACATTCCGCGGGCCATTGTGACGGTTCGCTCGCGCCTGCCCAACGGGCGTCAGGGCAGCACCTCGGTGCAGCTCGGCGGCCAGCGCTTCACCCCGGAAAACAACCTGGAAAACCAGATTCAACTGGTGAACACCACCTACCTGACCAAGGGCCGCTACAACTTCACCTTCGGCACCGACAACACCCTGACGTACCTGGATACCTACATTTCCAGCGAGCAAAACGGGCGGTTTGTGTTCAACAGCGTGCAGGAGTTTGACAATTTGAATCCAACTCGGTACGCCCGGGAAGTGCCGCTGCAAGGCGTGCCATCGGTGCAGCAGTACGTGCTCAATACGTCGTTGTTTGGGCAGGCGCAGTACACGCCGTTGCCCAACGTGGAGGCGATTGTGGGGGTACGTTGGGACATGACCAGCTACCTCACGGCGGGAGCCTACAACCCGGTGCTGAACGAAACCCTTGGCCTGCGGACCGACAACAACCCCACCGACTGGAACAACATCCAGCCACGGGTGCAGCTGACCTGGGACGTGAAGGGCGAGCGGAAAAGTATTGTGCGGCTGGGTGCGGGCATCTTCTCGGCCAACCCTGTCAACTACGCGCAGGTCAACAACATCCAGAACAGCGGCACCCAGGTGGCTTCCATTGATGTGACCCGGCCAGCCACAGGCGAAAACCCAGTGCCCCGCCCCGACTTCCCGGCCTACCGCGCCGACCCTTCCTCGGCTCCGGGCTTGCTGCCGGGTGTGCCATATGTGTCCACCATCAACTTGAACGACAAGGATTTGCAGGTGCCGAACATTTACAAGGCCAACCTGAGTGTGAACCGCATTGTGAAGAGTTGGCTGCGGGTGGGGTTGAACCTGGTGTACTCTTACACCCGCGACAACTACGTGTACCTGGACCGCAACCTGGCGGACCGGCCGTACTTCACGCTAGACAACGAAGCCAACCGGGGCGTGTTTGTGCCGGCCAACACCATCACCAGCGCGGGCATCACCAACAACGTGCTTGGGCGCAAAACACAGGCCGTAGGCCGCACCCTGGAGTTCACCAACGGCGCCAAAGTCCAGCAGGCGGCGCTGATTGTGGATGCCGAGGTGCGCTACTTCCGCGACGGATATTTCAACACCAGCTACACCCTCAACGACACGCGCGACAACACCTCCTACAACGGCAACGTGGCCAATACCTCCACGTTTCGGCCTATCAAGTCGGACCCGCGCAGCCTAAGCGAAATCAACTACTCCGACAACCAGTTCCGGCACAAGGTGGTGTTCTTCGGTAGTTCACCCACCGTGAAGGGCTTTGCGCTGAGTGCGCGCTTCACGGGCTTGGGCGGCAGCCGCTACTCGTTGCTCACGGACGCCGACATCAACGGTGACTTTGTGGGCGGCCCCGGCACCGACAACGATTTGGCGTTCGTGTTTGACCCCAACAACCCGGAAACTGACCCGGCCGTGGCGGCCTCTATGCAGAAAGTGCTCGACAACCCCGACAACCGCGCCAAAGACTACATCCGCCGCAGCCTCGGCGGCATTGCCGACCGCAACGGGGGCATTAACCCATTCTCGGGCACGTTTGATGTGCGCCTGCAAAAAACCTTCAAGCTGTTCAAAACGCAGGGCCTCACCTTCAGCGTGGATGCCTTCAACTTCGCCAACCTGCTCAATAAAGATTGGGGTGTGAACTACAACCTCGGCAACCAGAGCTTGCTGACGGTCAGCGGGTTCAACCAGACCACGCGCCGCTACACCTACCGCGTAAACGAAAACGTGGGCACTACCAACCAAAACGGTACGCCCTATCAGTTGCAGCTCGGGGCCCGCTATTCTTTCTAAGAGCATGTTTGGGAGTTGTCATGCTTTGGCAAGCGCAGCATGACAAGGATGAGCTTCAACCCAATCTCGAGCACACGTCAAGTCTTTGTCCCGTTTTCTTCTCTTGATATGAAGTCGTTTATTGCCACCCTAGGCCTAAGTTTCGGCCTGGCACTCACCTCGTTCGGCCAAGCTGCCAAGCACGTAGTTCTTATTAGCATTGACGGGTTCCGGCCTGATTTCTACCGGGAAGCGAAGTGGCCGACGCCCAACTTGCAGCGCATGGCCGCGCAAGGCACCTCCGCCGACGGCGTGCGGGGTGTGTTCCCGAGCGTGACGTATCCGTCGCATACCACGCTCATTACGGGTGTGGCCCCGGCCCAGCACGGTATCTATTACAATTCGCCGTTTGAACCAGATGGGGCTACCGGGCGCTGGTATTGGGAGGAAAATCTGATTAAGACCGAGACGCTGTGGGATGCCGTGCACAAAGCGGGCCTCAAGTCGGCTTCTGTGATGTGGCCCGTGTCGGTGGGCGCCCCCATCGACTACAACGTGCCCGAATACTGGTCGCTCGACAAGAATATGGACCGGTTCACACCGGTGCGCGAGCAAACCGTGCCCAAGGGTTTGATGGAGGAAATCGAAACCAATGCCACCGGCAAGCTGACGGCCCGCGACATGAGCAGCGACTACGTCAGCGGCGACGAAAACGGCAGCCGTATTGCCGCCTACCTAATGTCGACCTACAAGCCCGCGCTGCTCACGCTGCACGTATTCGGGGTAGACCACGCCGAGCACCAAGACGGCCGCGACGGGGAGCACGTGCGCCGGGCCCTAGCCACCGCCGATTGGGTGGTAGGCAACATCGTGGAAGCCCTCACCAAAGCTGGCATCGAGAAGGAAACGGCCGTGATAGTAACCGGTGACCATGGCTTCGTGGACATCACCACCACGCTAGCGCCCAACGTGTGGCTGGCGCAGAACGGCCTCTACGGTGCCAACAAAGGCGACTGGAAAGCGCAATTCCACACCTCCGGCGCCGCTGCGTTCCTGATGCTGAAAACCAAGAACGACAAAAAAACGCTAGAGCAAGTGCGCCGGCTGTTGGCCGCCGCGCCCGCTGAGCAGCGCAAGTTGTTCCGGGTAGTGGAGCGCGCCGAGCTAGACCAGATTGGCGCCGACCCGAACGTGGCGCTGGCGCTGGCTCCCGTACCAGGCGTTTCGATGAACGGCAGCCGCGAAGGCGAGGTGGTACGGCCCGGTAAAGGCGGCACCCACGGCTTCTTCCCCGATTTCGGGCAGATTCAAACGGGCTTCATTGGCTTTGGCCCCGGCTTCGCGGCCGGGCAGGTGGTGCCCCAAATGGCGCTGCAAGACGTAGCTCCCATCACGGCCCGGCTGCTCGGGCTGCCGTTTACGGGCGGCTCTCAAAGCCCCGTACCAGCCCAAGTGGTGAAGCGGTAGGCACCCCGACCACCGCGCAACTTCCCACCGCTAGCCACAAGGTCTACAAACAGCAAGGAGCCGCAACGTTGCGGCTCCTTGCTGTTTGTAGACCGTACGAAGCTAGCGGATGCAGCCTCGCTAGCCTTTCGCCATGGATGCTACACCCGTAGGTTACATTTTTTTCTTGGAACTGGTTTTCGAGTTGGCCGGGGTGGTAGTGGCGAGGCGGCGCTCGATGTCTTCAGCCAGATAGGTGGCGTCTCCCTTCATCTGCGGATCGTCGGTGAAGAGGGTGGCCGCAGTGAGAGCCGCTTCTTTGGCATTCTCCAACTGCTTCAGCTCGTTGTAGCTGTAGGCGAGGTTGAAGTACGCTAGGGCGTAGCTGGGCCGCAGTTGAACAGCGCGTTTGAAGTGCGGGACGCTTTCAGCAAACCGGCCCTGGCTCATACGCACGTACCCGAGGGCGTAGTAAGAGCTAACGTCGCCGTAGCCGTGGGCGTGTGCCAGGCTGTAATTGCGGACAATCAACGACATAAGCGTGTTCGGCGACTTCTCCGCCTCGGCACATTCGCACTGTAGCACTTGGTAGTAATAGTCGCCTAGGGCTCGGCTGATTTTGTAGTTGGTGGGGTACTGCTTTTTCAAGCTCAGCAGAATGCGCTCCACTGGGAAGGGATACGGAATAGCTGCCCGGGGGTAGCGGGCCCGCAACGAGTCGAGCCGTTCGAGGGGCTCTAGGTCGCGGAACCCAAATCCTTCGTATTCGCGGCTACGCAGGTTGTAGTTGAGCGCCAGCTCGGTTTGCTTGAGCACGATGGCCGGGCGGCGGTGTTTGGGGTCGAAGCGGTTGAGCAGCTTGAAGGCCGACTCGTACTTCCGGTCGAGGATCAGCTGCGACGCTTTTTCCAGGGTTTGGGTTTCCGTAGAGGCTTTGGAAGGCGTAGCGGCTGCTTTGGTTTGGGCCGCAGAAAGGTGTGCTGTGGTGGGCAGCAGCAGAAGCAAGAGGAGTAGTCGGTAGAGCATCGTAGGTGTATATACGGCGGTCGGGGCATTTGGTAGTTCAGATAATGAACGCAATAAAGAGTTGATTATTAGAAATTCTTTCCCCACCTTGCCAGCGTTAAGCTACCAGCACATGCACCAGAACCGTTACTTTTTTGGCTTTTATTACTTCTACGCCTCCGCGTAGTCGAGTAGCCGCCGTGTAGCTTTTTCAACCGAAAACTCCAGCGCCTCTCGACTTCGAGAGGCGCTTTTTTTACGTCTTTCCCGCATGCGCTCCTTCACTTCCTTTTTTAGCTTTTTTTATTACCTGTTCTTTTATCCAAAGAACCAGGCCCGTTTTTGCCGCTGCTGACCAACGCTCCGCACCACCGCAAACTCAGGGCCCCGCACACCGGAGCCCTTTTTCTTGCCCGCTCAGCAGTAGTAGCCTAGTCTTTACATCAGTATCCTCTTCTCTTTTCAGTACGAATGCCTTCTTCCGCCATTGCTATTCAGGGTTACGCGGGCAGCTTTCACGAGCTGGCAGCCCGCCACTACTTCGGTGCAGAAACTGCCATTGCCCCGTGCGCTACCTTCAGTGAAGTGGTGCGGCAGGTGACGAGTGGTGCCGCCGCCGCTGGGCTGATGGCCATCGAAAATTCCATTGCGGGTAGCATCCTACCTAATTACAGTTTGCTGCAACGCTCGGCGGTGCAAGTGACGGGTGAGGTCTACTTGCGCATCCGGCAGCACCTGCTGGCCCTGCCTGGCCAGGCCCTAGCCGATATCAGAGAAGTGCATTCACACCCCGTGGCCTTGTTGCAGTGCGCCGATTTCCTGGCGCTGCATCCGTGGCAGCTGGTTGAAACCGTCGATACAGCCCTCAGCGCCCGGCACTTGCGCGAAAGAAGCCAAACCGGTATTGCCGCCGTGGCCGGTGAAGCCGCCGCCCGCCTCTACGGCCTGGAAGTGCTGGCCCCCGACATTCACGCCGACCCCGAAAACTACACCCGCTTTTTGGTGCTGGAGCGCCAAGACCCCGAGCGGTCCACGAGTTCGGCCAACAAAGCCTCCCTATATTTCCACACCGACCACCAGCGCGGCAGCCTAGCCCGGGTCCTGACCTGTGTGGCTGGCCACGACTTCAACCTCTCCAAACTACAGTCGTGCCCCCGGCCGGGCCGCACCTGGCAGTACTACTTCCACGCCGATATCGAGTTCGAGGAAGCCAGCCAGCTGCCGGTGCTGCTGCAAGAACTTACCCTGCTCACCGACGACCTGCAAGTGCTGGGTGCCTATCAGAGAGGCGAATACTACTAGTGTGTAATGTCGAGTGTTGGTCGCTGAGTGTTGATTGCTAGGTCATTGAGTTGATTGTCAATTTTTGAACCTAGGGCAACAGTTTCCAACAACTAACAACCCAACCATCAGCAACCAATCAGTCCCAATCTGCCATGCACGTTTCAACCGCTCAGCGCCTAGCCAACACCGGTGAATACTACTTCTCGCAGAAGCTGCGCGAAATTGCGGCCCTCAACCAAGCCGGCGCCGACATCATCAACCTGGGTATTGGGAGCCCCGATTTGCCGCCGCACCCGAGCGTAACGGCAGCCCTTACTGCTTCGGCTGCCCTGCCTACCACGCACGGCTATCAAAGCTACCAGGGCATTCCGGCGTTGCGAGCAGCCGTGGCCGAGTGGTATAGCCGGGCCTACGGCGTGACCCTAGACCCCGCCACCGAGGTGTTGCCGCTGCTGGGTTCCAAGGAAGGCCTCATGCACATCGGGATGACATTCTTGGAAGCCGGTGACGTGGTGTTGATTCCGAATCCGGGTTACCCCACCTACCGGGCCGTAGCAGAAATCTGCGGCGCCACCATCCGCGAGTACGACCTGACCGAAGCGGCCGGCTGGCTCCCCGACCTCGACGCCCTGGCCGCTTCGGACTTGACCAAGGTGAAGATGATGCTGGTCAACTACCCTCACATGCCCACCGGCACCCGCGCCGATGCTGCCTTCCTGGCGCGCCTGGTGGCCTTTGCCCAGCAGCATAGCATTATGCTGATCCACGACAACCCGTACAGCTTCATTCTCAACGACAATCCCATGAGTTTGCTGGCGGTGCCCGGCGCACGGGAAGTGGCCTTGGAACTGAATTCGCTCAGCAAGTCGCACAACATGGCCGGGTGGCGCGTGGGCTTGCTGGCCGGCCGCGCCGACTGGCTGCGGGAGGTCCTGCGCTTCAAGAGCAACATGGATTCGGGTATGTTTCTGCCGGTGCAGCAGGCGGCCGTGGCGGCACTGGGGCTAGGCGCAGAATGGTTTGCGGAGCTGAACGCCGTGTATGGTGCCCGCCGTAAGGTGGTGTTCGAGTTGCTGCACCTGCTGGGCTGTGAGCCCGACCCTACCCAAACCGGCTTGTTTGTGTGGGCCGCCGTGCCGCCAGCCTACACCGATGGCTACGCCCTCAGCGACGAGCTATTGCAGGAAGCGCGCGTATTCATTACCCCGGGCGGCATCTTTGGCAGCAACGGCAACGGGTTCATTCGAGTGAGTTTGTGCCAGAGCGAAGCCGTGCTTCGCAAAGCCGTGGAGCGCATAGTGGCGGCGCGCAAAGTACACGTGTAGCACCCCACGGCCTCCCACACATCTAGTGTCTAAGAGGCATGACGACAGTAACCATCATCGGACTACAAGACATGACCACAGTAACCATCATTGGCATCGGGTTGATTGGCGGCTCGTTGGCGCTGAGCCTCCGACAGCAAGGCTTGGCTACCCGCTTCATTGGGGTGGAGGCCAGCACAGAGCACGCGCACCGGGCATTGGAGCTAGGCTTGATCGACGAAATTGAAACCGACCTGGCCACGGCCGTGGCCGCCGCCGATTTAGTGGTAGTGGCCGTGCCTATGGATGCCATGCTCGGCGTGTTGCCTCAGGTGCTCGATGCCGCTACCAGCCGCCAGGTGGTGGTGGACGTTGGCTCTACCAAGGAGAAGCTACTGGCCGCCGTAGCCGACCATCCGCACCGCGGGCGGTTCGTAGCCATTCACCCCATGGCAGGTACCGAATACTCGGGGCCCGAAGCCGCGGTGCAGCAGTTGTTTGCCGGCAAAACCTTGGTGGTCTGTGATGCGCAGCGCAGCGACCCGGATGCTGTGCAAACCGTGGAAACTCTGTTTCGGGCGTTGCCCATGCGCCTGCTCTACCTCGACGCCGCCGACCACGACCTGCACGCGGCCTACGTGTCGCACATCTCGCACATTACCTCGTTTGCGCTGGCTCTCACGGTGTTAAACAAAGAGAAAGAAGAGCAGCGTATCTTTGATTTGGCTAGCGGCGGTTTTGAATCGACGGTGCGCTTGGCGAAAAGCTCTCCCGCTATGTGGGTGCCCATCTTCCGCCAGAACCGCACCAACGTGCTGGATGTGCTCGACGAGCACCTGCGGCAACTCCAAGAACTGCGCCGCCTGCTGGCCGAGGAAGACTACGAAGGGCTGCGGCACTCCATTGAACAAGCCAACCACATCCGCAAAATCATTTCATAAGCCATTCGAAGCACTGCCAAATGGTGGCTCGGCAGCATACATCCACTACATCACAAACGTACCTCATACCATGAACCAAACTGCTCCTACGCCGAAAGCGGCGCGCATCGACAAAAAGCAACTGCTGATATCCGGGCCGTGCAGCGCCGAAACAGAAGACCAACTGCTAACCTCCGCCATTGAACTAGCTGCCACGGGGCGGGTAGACATGCTGCGGGCCGGCATCTGGAAGCCGCGGACTAAGCCGGGCATGTTCGAGGGCATCGGTACGAAAGGGCTGCCGTGGCTGCGCAAAGCCAAAGAGGTAACGGGCCTGCCCGTAGCCGTGGAAGTAGCTACGGCCAAGCACGTAGAGGATTGTTTGGCGTTCGAAGTGGATGTGTTGTGGGTGGGTGCCCGCACCACCGGCAACCCGTTCTCGGTGCAGGAAATAGCCAACGCGCTGCGGGGCGTAGATATTCCAGTGCTCGTGAAAAACCCGATTCACCCGGAGCTGGAGCTGTGGGTGGGTGCCGTGGAGCGCTTGGCGAAGGCTGGCCTTAAAGACCTGGGCTTGATTCACCGCGGCTTCGCCAGCTACGGCAACACCGACTTCCGCAACGCCCCCATGTGGCACTTGCCCATCGAGATGAAGCGCCGGATGCCGGAACTGCCCATCATCTGCGACCCTAGCCATATCTGCGGCCGTCGCGACACCCTGGCCGCCGTAGCTCAGCAGTCCATTGACCTGGATTTCGACGGCCTGATGCTGGAGTCGCACCCCGACCCAGACAATGCCTGGAGCGACGCCAAGCAGCAGGTAACCGCCGCCGCCCTCAAGGATATGCTGGAGCACTTGGTATGGCGCCATGAGCCCAACAACCAGCGCGAATTCCAGACCGCGCTAGCCGGCCTGCGCGAGCAAATCAACCAGCTCGACACCGAAATCATGCAGCTGCTCGGCCGCCGCATGGGCGTAGCCCAGCAAATCGGACAATACAAGAAAGACAACGACATCACCATCCTGCAAACCAACCGCTACAGCGAGATTCTGGACCGCAGCCTGCGCCAAGCCGAGAAGGTGGGTATCTCGCCGGAGTTCGTGCACAGCTACCTCGAAGCGGTGCATTTAGAGTCCATCAACCGCCAGAACAAGGTGATGAACTCGTAGCATACGGTGTAGCTCGGCGAGGCCTCCCGAAAAGCATAGACAGCAGGCACGGCAAACTTGGTCGTTATCCGAGTTCCGCCGTACTTGCTGTCTATGCTCTTCTATACTGTCATGAAGCCGTTGGTGCAGGTGGCGCTGCGCGTATTCTTTCGCCGCCTGGAAATCCGGCACCGCGACCGGCTGCAAACCCCAGGGCCGTTGCTCATGGTCAGCAACCACCCCAACACCCTGATGGACCCGCTAGTAGTGGCCGCCAACCGGCGCGAATCCATTGCGTTTCTGGCAAAGAGCACGTTTTTCAAGAACCCGATTTCGCGCGCTATTCTCACTTCCGGCAATTCCATTCCCATCTACCGCCGCCAGGATGTGGAAACCGATGGAGCTCCCGTCACGAACGAGCAGATGGCCGCCCAGAACGAGGCCACGTTTGGCAAGTGCTATGACTACCTAGGCAAGGGTGGCACGGTCATGATTTTTCCGGAAGGCACCAGCGTGAGTGAGCGGCGCCTGCGGCCCCTTAAAACCGGGGCGGCCCGCATTGCGCTGGGGGCCGAGGCCCGGCACGATTTCAAGCTGGGCTTGCGCTTGTTGCCGGTGGGTATCAACTACTTCGACCCGCAGCATTTCCGCTCCGACGTGCTCATCAACGTAGCGCCGCCCATCCGGGTGGCCGACTACGCCGAGGCATACTACCGGGACCCCCTAGCCGCCGCCGACCAGCTCACCGAAGACTTCCGCCGCCACTTAGAGCAGCGCCTCGTTATCACGCGCGACGCGGCCGAAGACGAGCTGGTGCAGCAATTGGAGCGCACTTTCACCGGTCATCTCATTGAAGATGACCCCCGTACCCTCTACGATAACTTCCAGCTTAGCCGCACCTTGCTGCAAGCCGTAGCTTATTTCGACCAGCACGACCCTGGCCGCCTGACCGAGGCACGGGCACACTTAAGCGCCTACTTAGCAGAACTTCAGCGCCTGGGCCTCACCGACGACGCCTTGGAGTCGGAGCGGGTGGGGCGTACGCGGGGGGAGCGGGCGTTGCGGGCCGTGGTGAAGCTGGCGCTGGGCTTGCCGGTGTATCTGTACGGCGCTGTGAACAACTACCTGCCGTACAAGCTGCCGTCGGTGGTAGCCAAGCGCGCGACCAAAGAGGTGGAGTTTGTGGCGCCCATCATGATGGTGGTGGGCATGCTGACTTTTAGCATCGGCTATGTCTTGCAGATTGCGCTGGTCCACCACTTCACTGAAGATTGGCGCTGGACCACCCTCTACGCCCTGAGTTTGCCCCTAACGGGTTTCTACGCTTTGTCGTATTGGAATCAGCTAGCGAGCCGGGTGCGCCGGGTACGGGCCCTGCGCTTGTTTCGCCAACAACGCCCCCTCATGGAAAACCTGCTTCGGCAACGGGCCACCGTGCTGCGGCTGCTGGCCGAGGCCCGAGAGAAATATTTAGCCCGTCAGGAATAGCCACGTAGCCCATTTAGTAAGGCCGTGCCTGTCTTCAGAAATCCAGCTTCACGCCCAAACCCAGCGTGAGAATATCAATCGGGCTTAAAGCCTTGCGGTTAGCGTTGCTGAAGTACGTCACCAGGTACAAGTCGTTGGAACCTAGCTCGTAGTAAGCGGAAACGCGCTTCTGCCGCTCAGGGTGCGCCACCGATTTGTAGCCGTAGGTGAGGCGGCTGCCCAGCAACGGACCCAGCCGAGTGTTTCGCGAAAACCAATAATACCCATCGTAATACTGGTTGGGCTCCCCATCGTTGATGACGCCCCGCGTATGCGTCACGTAGACCCCGAACGTGAGAGGCCGCAGTTGCAGCTTGTCATTCAGGCGTACCGAATAAGGCGTGTACAATACCTTGAACGTGCCTACGCCGAGGGTCGAGCCGGCGTGTTTTTCTGGCACGTAGCCCACCAACACATCCGCTTCCAGCCGGTCGTGCAACAGGGTATAGCCCACACCGCCGGCCACCATGCCCATGCCACCGGCGGTTTGCAGCACCAAGTGGGTGGGTCGGTACCACGGATGCGCCGCCGGAACTGCACTAGGTGCAGTAGCTGCAGTGGGAAGATTTTGGCCTAGCGCTGGTACCACGGCGCCTATGCATGCGAGTGTAAGGAGTAGGCGCATCAGAACGTCACGGTTTTGAGGCGAAACTTAGGCTGGTCGTTGGCGTCGTTCCAGACAGTCAGAATTACATATTGGTCGCGCTCGAAAGCATGCGAATTGATGTACGTCACGCCATCGTTGAAGGGCTGGCCGATGCTGTAGGAATGCCGGTGCCCGTTCAGCTCGAAGACCATTTTGGGGGCCGTAGCCAGCGCCCGAGTGTAGGCTGGTGTCAGTTGCTTATCGAAATCATCATCCTGAGGCGGTACGTGCGACATCACCACCTGCCGTTTGGCCCCTTGCAAGTTGCTCACTTGCTGTTGTAGCCAGGGCACGTCGGGTATGCGGCCGTTGAAGTTGTACTCGCGGCTATTGGTGTCGATGAACGTGAACTTGGTTTCGCCATACACAAACGAGTAGTTCAACGGCCCGAATACGTGCTGGTATGCTTCCCGCCCATTGCCCACCTGGTCGTGGTTGCCGATGACGGTGAGGTACGGAACCTTAAGCTTGTTGAGGCGCTCGGCCACCAGCCGCATTTCGCGAGCCATCCCGAAGTCCGAAATGTCGCCGGCTACGACTAGTAGCGAAATACCGGGCTGCTGGTTCACGCTTGCCACCAGCCGCTCATTGTACTCATAGAAGCGCTGCGAGTCGCCGGTGAACACAAACCGGAGCGTGTCGCCGGGCGGCAGCGGATTGGCAGCCAGGCGGGCGAGGTTTTTGGCCGTAAGGTCGGTTTGGTCGCCGGAGCCGTTGTGGGCATTTGGGTTGAACTCCAATAGCTCGCAACTGCTTAGGAGCGCCAGCATGGCCGCGCCGCCTATCCAGCGCCGGCCCAACAAAGTAGAAAAGGACATAGCAATAAGGTCAATAGCCCGCAAGCGCCGTCGTTTGGCGCCGTTGGTAACAGATACATACCTGCTCAGTACCCCTAGTGTTTGCGAGTCACGGCTTCCGAGCCCAAGACAGCCTGCGTTTCCAAGACGGCGTTTCCGGCGGAACAGGTTTTGCGCGCAGTGTAGCCCTCCTTATGCAGCCTGAAAGCAAGCGTACTTTTTTTGCGTTTCCAAGTGAAGCAGGTCAGTGAAAACGCCACCTAGAAGGCAAGTCCAACTGCCGCTAGCAGCCGGATAGGTGGCTCAACAGGCTGCACCTGGCTAGCGGCGCAGTCTGTTGCAGCCACTTATCTGGTCGGTTTATTCGTCTAGATATTGATGGACAAACTTGATAGCCATAGAGCCCTCCCCAACGGCGGAGGCCACCCGCGCCATAGCGCCCGAGCGGCTGTCGCCGGCGGAGAAGACGCCGGGCACGCAGGTTTCAAGTAGGTACGGCTCCCGGTTGTGCTTCCAGGATGCTGCGTAGCGTGGGTCCGTTACTAGGTCGCGGCCGGTGAGCACGAAGCCTTTGTTGTCGCAGATGATGGTGTTGCATACCCACTCAGTGCTGGGTTTGGCCCCGATGAATACAAACAACGCCCGGGCCGGCCGCTTCTCGAACTGGCCGTTGGTTTTCAACACCACTTCTTCCAAGTGGTCTTTGCCACACACTTCTGCTATTTCCGTGAACGGCAGAATCTCGATGTTGGGCGTGTCGCCGATCTGCTCGATCAAGTAAGCCGACATAGAAGCCGCCAACGACTTGCCCCGAATAACGATGAACACCCGACGGGCATACGTGGCCAAGTACATAGCGGCCTGTCCCGCCGAGTTGCCGCCCCCCACGATGTACACATCCTGCTGGTCGCAGGAGCGGGCCTCGGTACGGGCGGCCCCGTAGTACACGCCCGCACCACTGAGCCGGTCCATGCCCGGGACGTCGAGGGTGCGGTAGCTGACCCCGGTGGTTAGCACCACTGCCCGGGTGCGCACTTTGCTGCCGTCGGTGAGAGTCAAAACTTTGTAGCCGTCTTGCACGCAGAGGTCTACCACTTCTTGAGGCGCTAGAATTTCGGCGCCGAGGCGCACGGCCTGGGCCCAGGCGCGGTGCGCCAGCTCGGCGCCGCTGAGGCCCGTTGGAAAGCCCAGGTAGTTTTCGATGCGGGAGCTGGTTCCGGCTTGGCCTCCAAAGGTTTGGCGCTCGATGATGAGGGTTCGGAGGCCTTCCGAAGCGCCGTACACGGCCGCTGCTAGTCCCGAAGGACCAGCCCCAATCACTACCACATCATAGAGCTCTTGCTTGGCCGTGATAGTGAGACCCATGTGCTGCGCCAGGTCGGTTTTGGCGGGGCGGGTCATGGCAACTCCGTCTTCGTAAATCACCACCGGCAAATCAGCCGCCGTCAGGCCCTTGGCCGCCAGTAGTTCTTGCGCCTCCACGCTGGTTTCAAAATCCAACCACTGAAACCCCACCATGTAGCCACTCAGGAAGTCCTTGAGTTCGTGTGAGAGCGGCGACCATTGAAAGCCGATCAGCCGCAAGCCAGTGAATTTAGGTGAATACTCGCTCTGCCACGCAGCCAGCAAATCGTGGAGAGTAGGATAGAGCAGCTGCTGGGGTGGGTCCCAGGGCTTCATCAGGTAGTGGTCGAGGCGGGCATTGTTGATGGCTCGGATGGCCGCCTCGGTGTCGGCATAGGCCGTGAGCAGTACACGCTTAGCATCCGGAAAAATAGCGCGCGACTCCGACAGTAGCTCTACGCCTT
Source organism: Hymenobacter tibetensis (assembly GCF_022827545.1). NCBI lineage: Bacteria > Pseudomonadati > Bacteroidota > Cytophagia > Cytophagales > Hymenobacteraceae > Hymenobacter > Hymenobacter tibetensis. Next base: position 5,622,318 of record NZ_CP094669.1, on the reverse strand, counting down.
CCATGCCGGGCATCCGCTGGTCGGCCAGAATCAGGGCCAAGGGCTCTTCCCGGGCTCGTAGCTCCCGCAGCGTGTCCAGGGCTTCCTGGCCCGAACTGGCCCGCAGAATGCGGTAGTCGCGCCGGAATTCGCTGCGCAAATCCCGGTCCACCGCGTTCAACACCTGGGTATCATCATCGACGGCTAGAATAATAGGTTTTTTGGCCATGTGGCGGATTGACTACGTGATAAAGAAGCCCGTGGTGAAGGAGGAGCCCAATAGGCTGCTACGCCTCAACCAAGAGCCGTTGCGGTACTGTGTAGCGGGCCGGTTCGAGCGTTATTCACACGAACTGCGCCTAGTATCCCGTACAGACAGGAGGACTGTTGAACTGAAACTTTCAGCAAAGTAGCGGACGCAAGCTACTTCTTATAAAGAAAGTCAAGAATCATCTGACTATAAGATAACACTGCCTCTACTTCTATGCGTACTGCCTTCACTCAACGGTTCTCCCGGTAGGCAACCACGCGCAGAACACGGTATGGCCGGGCGCAGACTCTACTTCCAGCTTGCCGCCGTGGTTCTCGAGGGTGCGCAAGGCAATATCGAGGCCGAGTCCCGTGCCTTCGCCAGCAGCCTTCGTGGTAAAGAAAGGATCCAGGATGCGGGGTAGGATGTCGGGGGCAATGCCGGGCCCATTGTCGATTACGAACACCCGGATGAACTCTCCTTCGAGGCGGGTGCGCAACGTGATTTCGCCGCCCGGTGGCAGCGCATCAATGGCGTTATCGAGCAAATTGGTCCATACCTGATTGAGGTTGCTTACCAGCCCATTTACTAGCGGCAGAGTGGGAGCGTAGTCGCGCACCAAGCGGATGTTTTTCTCGCGCATCTGGAAGCTCATCATGTTGATGGTGCTTTCCAGGCCGGCGTGCACATCAAGCGGGGCAAAGCCGCCGGAGCGGTCCATGTGGGAGTAGGTTTTCACGTTGCCAACCAGCGTGCTAATGCGGCCTCCAGCTTCCTGTACGTCCTGAATCAGCCGTAGCATAGTGAGTTGGGTGGAAAGCCAGGTGAGAGCTGCTGGCCGAGCTAGCGCGGGCAAGGCCAGCGTGGCCGCTTCCAGCTGAGGAGGCGCCAGGCCGGCATCCAGCAGGCCCGTAGCCAGCGAATAGGCATCAGCTACGTCCTGCGTTTCCAGCCAGTCCACCAACTCGTCTTCGCGGTCGGCGCGGGCCAGGCCAGACAAGGGCGGCCCGGCAGGCGGAGCAGTGGCGGCCAGGGTGGTGAGGGCCGCAAGGGCCGCGGGCTCGGGGCAGTGGCAAAGCAAGTCGCCGAACTGCGTGGGCGCCTCGTGCAACCGGGTGGCCAGGGCTTCGGCGGCACGCACAATGGCCGCGGCCGGGTTATTAAGCTCGTGCGCCAACCCGGCCGAAAGCTTGCCCAGCGCCCGTAGCTTTTCGTCGCGGGCTTGGCCGCGGGCTTCGTTGCGGGCCCGGTCGCTCATCAAACCCACCAACCGCTGCACCAACTCGGGGCTTTCTCGCTCTAATTCAGGGAACAGGTCGCGGTGCAAGGTGAATACCACGGTGGGGCCCGTTGCCACACTGAGCCCCTTGATGGTGCGTAGGCGGGAGTAGGGTAGTACGCCACTGATCTGGCCTGCTTCCACCCGAAATATTGGTTCGCGGTTGCCGTTGTGCAAGGTGTAGAACTGAACCCCGCCTTCCAGCACCACCACCATTTGTTCGGCCGGGTCACCGGGTTGCTGAATGGTTTGGCCGGCCGCAAACTCGCGCCGTTCCCCATGCGCTATCAACCAGTCCAGCGTTTCGGTGGGCAAGTCGGCGAGGAGCGGCACGGAAGTGAAATCGGCAGTAGTTAGCGGAGTAGGCATGGCAGAAAGTAGGCATTTAATTGAATGAAAGGCCACTAGACGACGGTTGCCGCCGGAGCACGGCCATTGCGTTTGCGCGTCGGGCAGACAGTTTGCTTGGCGTGAAACGCGCATTGCAGAGTAAGTATAGCCTTCTATTGGATGACGCAACAGGAAAGCCTCTCCAGTGAAAAGCATTTTCCTGTGCGAAGACGTGAAGAAGCGTAAATTACTTTGTCCTTTTCATCTGCTTGCTGCCCGCACTTGCAAGCCCATCGGCCAACCGAGGCGGCTTAGGTCAACGGGCGTCGTACGTGAGAAAAATGCAAAGACGGGGTGCAATTTGGTAACGCATTCAATAGCAAGCAGGAAGGGAAATAACGCCATAATTTGCTGCCGTCAGGCAACTTTTTGGGGTCCCTCAACCTTACTATCTACTGGCTTACAACAGCCAGCTTTTTGTTCTCTATGGCCAAGCTCAAGACCTTATACTTCTGTCAAAACTGCGGTGCTCAATCAGCCAAATGGATTGGCCGCTGCCCTAGTTGCGGCGAATGGAACACCTACGTCGAGGAAGTTATTCAGAAAGACGAACCCACAGCGGCTACTGCCTGGAAAGCCAACACCAGTGTGGGGGGCACCAGCAAAGCAGCCCGGCCGCGCGTCATTTCCGAAATTCTGTTTGAAGAAGAGCCCCGTATGCTCACCCAGGATGGGGAACTGGACCGGGTGCTCGGCGGCGGGCTCGTACCGGGTTCTTTGGTGCTGATTGGGGGAGAGCCGGGTATCGGTAAAAGCACGCTCATGCTCCAGATTGCCATGACCCTGCGCCAGCTCAAGGTGTTGTATGTGTCGGGCGAGGAAAGCGAGCAGCAAATCAAGATGCGGGCTGAGCGGCTCGGCGAGCAACACCCCGGCTGCTACATCCTCACTGAAACCAACACCCAGAACATTTTCAAACAAATCGACCAGCTCCAACCCAATGTGGTTATCGTCGATTCCATCCAGACCTTGCACTCTGGGCTCGTGGAAAGCGGAGCGGGTTCGGTGAGCCAGGTGCGCGAATGCACGCAGGAGCTACTTAAGTACGCCAAGGAAACTGGGGTGCCGGTGCTGCTCATCGGCCACATCACCAAGGATGGCTCTATTGCTGGCCCTAAAATTCTGGAGCACATGGTGGATACAGTGCTGCAGTTTGAAGGCGACCGGCACCTAAGCTACCGTATTCTGCGCACCATCAAGAACCGCTTCGGTTCCACCTCCGAACTGGGCATCTATGAGATGCAGGGCACTGGTTTGCGGCAAGTCAGCAACCCGAGTGAAATCCTGCTCAGCCAACGCACCGAGAGCTTAAGTGGCATGGCCATTGGTGCCACTCTGGAAGGCAACCGGCCGCTGTTAGTGGAAGTGCAGGCCCTCGTAACGCCCGCCACCTATGGCACACCCCAGCGAAGCTCCACTGGCTTCGACGCCAAACGCTTGAACATGCTGCTGGCGGTGCTGGAAAAGCGTAGTGGCCTGCGCCTAGGACAGCACGATGTATTTCTAAACATTGCCGGTGGTTTGCGGCTTGATGATCCAGCACTCGACCTAGCGGTGTGCGCTGCAGTGGTAAGTAGCCTCAACGACTTACCTATCCGGAGCGAAATGTGCTTGGCTGCTGAAGTCGGGCTAAGTGGAGAAATCCGGGCTGTAAGCAGGCTAGATCAGCGGTTAAGTGAGGCAGAAAAGCTGGGATTTGCAGAAATGTATATTTCCCAATTTAATGCCCGAGGCCTCGATTTATCCCGCTACGGGATTCGAGTACAGCCAGCTAGCCGTTTGGATGAAGTATTAGAGGGTTTGTTTGCATAATACCAGCAAAAGCAGATCTTCACCCATACCAACGAAAAAAAGGATGATTTTGGATTGGACTTTCACAATCTAAATGCCTTATCTTCGGTTCAAGAATTGACTTTTACCGCGAAAGGCACCTAGATATTTGATTCGTTCTATACCATCTTCGAGGATTCATTTCCGAGTAATCAGCTTGAAACTTCTGCTCCGATGCCAAACGCTATTCGCTTTATAAAAGGGGGCCTTCTGGTAGCCGGCCTCACCGTCTTATCCTTCGGTACTCAGGCACAAGGTACCGTTACACTTACGGGTAAGGTAACAGGTCGTACCTCGGATACAGTAGCAGTATCGGTGCGCGAAAACCCGCTAGACCCCAAAGAGCAGATTACATACGCGCGTCTCAACGATAAAGGCGAGTTTCAGATGGCGCTCAAGCTGGATGGCCCAGCTCGTGCCGACCTCGTACACGGTGAAGACGTAACAGACCTCTTCTTGGAGCCCGGCGACGCCATGGATATCCGCTTCAAGGGCAGTGATATGGCCAGCAGTGTCCGCTTTAAAGGCAAGGGCTCAGAGGCTAACACGTACTTAACTGACGTAGACGAGCAGTTCATAGAAAACGATGGTTTTCAGGTGCTGCCCGAAAACATTATGCTCTATGAGCCTGGCTTCCTTTCCTTCCTGGACTATCGGCGCAAGCAAGAGAAGAAGTTTCTGACGCATGCTATTGAAGACAACCACTTCAGTGAAGCGTTCAAGCGGTATGCCCAAGCTGAAATTGATTACAGCTACGCCAACGACCGACTGACTTTCCAGGATTTGCGGGAGCAAGTGGTAGCCACTGAAAGCCGGTTGAAAGTATCGCCTACGTATTATGATTTCCTCAACGATAAGAACCTTATCAACAGCGAGGATGCCATCAAGAGCGAGGCATACCAGGAGTTTCTGCTGAACTATGTGCACCACGTAGCCACCACCAGCGGCAAGCTGCGCACCTACCCCGACTTCTACCAGGTTTGCTACGACATTGCCAAAACTCAGCTCAAAGGCGTGGTGCGGCCCGTCATCATGGGCCGTGTGTTGCAGGAGTCGTTCCGGTTCGGGCACGTAAAGCAGTCAGCGGCCATGCTAGCCGACTTCAAAACGATTGATACCAACAACCGGTATTTCCCTGTGCTTCAGCAGGACTTTGAAACGCATAAAGCTTTTGCTATCGGCTCGCCAGCACCAGACTTCAAGTTGGTTTCAGCTACCGGCGACACAGTGCGCCTACGTGACCTGCGGGGCAAATTGGTGTATCTGAACTTCTGGCGTACTACCAGCGGCCTTTGCTTGCGCGACGTGCCTTATGCCGCCGACTTAGCCCGCAAGTTTGAAGGCAAGAATATCGTGTTCATCAACATCGCGCTTGATGACAACGAAGGCGCCTGGAAACAGTTAGTAGTTGGCAAAAAGATGCCTGGCATACAGGTACACCAGAACGGTGGCACGCGTGCACCCATAGCTCGGGCCTATGCTTTAGAAGACGTGCCGGCGTACTTTCTATTGGCCGAAGACGGCACTTTCCTCAATACCAAGCCCAAGCGCCTAAGCAGCCGCGCTGCCGTTGACGAAATAAAAGAGTCATTTGGTAAGGCCAGCACTTACACCAGTCTAATGCCTTCGGAAGCCACGGCCAAGTAGCTAACGCTAGCCAATAAGAACACCAGTTCGATATAATCAAAGAGCGCCTCCTAATAGAATTGGGAGGCGCTCTTTGATTATCCATTGCCAGAGGCAGTTCAGCTACTTAGCAGCTTGGCAGCCGATTACAACCAACGCAGTCTTATGCAGTCCGAAAACCGGTTGCCTGCTTGATGTTGCGTTCGTTGCCAGAAGCTGGATCAGCGTAATGATGCTCTCCCACTTCAATGGATACCTTTTTACCTAGCAGTTGCTTGGTGTCAAGGTCCTTGCCTGCCTCGGGATGAATGCCAACCGCGGCATAAAGAGAAAGCAAAATTGGCATCGCAGTGGGAGAGGTATAGAAGCGCTGCGTGATAAAGCCGTCTTCGTTCTCCATGCGGGCGGCAAAAAACGGTACGTTCTGATGCTCGCTGGTGCCTTCCTGGATGTCTGTTATCTCAACCGTATGACGACCGTCAGGTAAGAAGCCTTTATCCTGACCTTCTTCAACTTGAATTTTCATGGTTCGTTAGCTATAGATGTAGGTCCTTTAACGACAGCCAAGAAGTTTGGGTTTTTACTAATTTTATTGGCTGTACGATGTGTGACTTCTTGTTGTACACTCATGCTAGCAGTACAAGCGCTACAAGCTTCACGAATCATTGTTTTTCTTGCAGCTTGCTTTTGCTGTTCCTCTACTGCTGTCTTTCATGTTTGCTACCTACCCGCATCAACACCACACCTACTCTTTCAACCCAGGAGCGCCTTTTGACATCTCACTGCCACTAGCGCCCGGCGAACAACAAGTGAACTGCTTCTGGGCCGAACCAGTTCAGTTTGACGTGATTCGGGTTGGAAACTTTGTAGGGAGCGTAGCCGAAGGTGGTAGCACCAACTATAAGCGCGTACACATCACCCCACACGGCAATGGTACTCATACCGAGTGCTACGGCCATATCTCCCCGGACCCTGCTGCTACCCTTAACCGGTGCTTGCGCCGTTTCTTGTTTGTGGCCCGGTTGGTGTCGGTGCAGCCTCGTCCCCAGCCCAACGGCGACCAGGTAGTACTGCTAGCAGACGTGCAGCGCGAACTAGAAAATGGGCCGGACGCTGGCGTTCAACCAGAGGCGCTGATTCTGCGCACGTTGCCTAACCACAAAGCAAAGCGTACCCGCCACTACTCGGGTACCAACACAACCTACCTGGAGCCGGCTTTGGCACAGTACGTGGCAGCAGCCCACATAGAACACCTACTCCTCGACCTACCAAGTGTGGACCGCGAAGAAGATGGAGGAGAGCTGCTGGCGCACCATGCGTTCTGGCAGTACCCGCACGCTACCCGCGAACGAGCCACTATCACCGAGCTGATTTTCGTGCCCGACGAACTGGAAGACGGATTGTACTTGCTCAACCTGCAGGTAACCAGCTTGGAGCTAGACGCCAGCCCCAGCAAACCCGTGCTGTATCAGCTGCACCGATAGCCAAGTAGAGCCAACGCAAAAAGGGCCCATCCGTGTGGATGGGCCCTGTAGGCTGAATGCTTAGCTGATGCTGTTAAGCAGTTCGGCTATACTACCGTACTACTCGGCGGCTACTGCTACTAGAGCAGCTTCCGTGTTAGGCACAATCGTTACGAACGAACGATCCTGACGGCCCTTGCGGAATTGTACCGTGCCATCGATCATAGCGAACAAGGTGTGGTCTTTGCCGATACCTACGTTCTGACCGGGGTGATGCTTGGTACCACGCTGACGCACGATAATGTTGCCAGCGATGATGGACTGACCACCGAAGATTTTCACGCCGAGACGCTTGGAATGCGATTCACGACCGTTGTTGGAGCTACCTACGCCTTTCTTGTGTGCCATGGTATTGGTTAGTTGAGAGTTATTAGTTGCCGGCTGCCACTTTCTTGTTGCCGAACTTTACAGAAGTTGGCAACTGGCAACGCAAAACAAGCAGCTAATTACCCGATGCTGTTGATCATTACTTTGGTGAACTGCTGACGGTGACCGTTCAGCTTCTTATAGCCCTTGCGGCGCTTCTTCTTGAATACAAGTACTTTGTCGCCTTTTACGTGGGCGAGGATGGTACCCGTCACGGCTACGTCCAACAGGGGCGAGCCAATGCTCAGGGTTCCGTTGTCGTCGGTGAGGAGGGCTTTGCCCAATTCTACGGTATCGCCAACATTGCCAGCCAAGCGGTGGGCGTATACAAATTTATTGGCTTCGACTTTCGTCTGCTTCCCGGCTATATTGACAATTGCGTACATCGGCGTCTTCGCGGTTTCTGAAAAATGGAAGGCAAAAGTAGAAGTATCATTTTACAAATCCAAACCCTAACTCATTAAACCTCATTGCTCCTAACTTTTAGTGAGCTGAAAATGTGGAGAAAGTGCCCGACTGATAGACGCGCGCATACACATTTTGTGGACAACTACAATTATCCACAAGCCAAATGTGGATAACATCACCGAAAACATGCTTATTCATAGTTTTTTCGGCTATTTTCTATGATTTCTTTGGTTTGCAGCCATACAGGTGTATGCACAAAAATTAACAGAGAAAAAATGGTTTTGGCGGGTAGCCTTCCCACAAGTCGGGTTTATATTTGGTGCATCAACTTTTCGGCTGCCAGCGCAACTGCGCCTGAACAATCCGGTTTGTCGCTCGGTTAGCAGACAACTCGCCTGCGTGGCGGCCCACATTTCACCAGAAGTTCACCTCATCTTTTGCCTTTCCCTATGGAACCTCTGCTCATTGAGAATCCCAACCGCTTCGTCTTGTTTCCCATCCAGAACAACGACGTGTGGCAGATGTACAAGAAAGCCGAAGCCTCGTTTTGGACGGCTGAGGAAATAGATCTAAGCCAGGACCAGAAAGACTGGGACAACCTCAACGACAACGAACGGCACTTTATCAGCCACGTGCTGGCTTTCTTCGCGGCCTCTGACGGTATCGTGAACGAAAACTTGGCTGTCAACTTCATGCAGGAAGTGCAGATGCCTGAGGCCCGCTGCTTTTATGGCTTCCAGATTATGATGGAAAACATTCACAGCGAAACGTACTCGCTGCTGATTGACACCTACATCAAAAACGTGCAGGAGAAAGACCGTCTCTTCAACGCTCTGGAAACTGTGCCGTGCGTGAAGAAGAAGGGCGAGTGGGCCCTGACGTGGATCAACTCCGAAGACTTCGCCGAGCGAATTATTGCGTTTGCAGCGGTGGAAGGTATTTTCTTCTCGGGTTCGTTTTGCTCTATCTTCTGGTTGAAGAAGCGCGGCTTGATGCCGGGTCTAACGTTCTCCAACGAACTAATTAGCCGCGACGAAGGACTGCACTGCGACTTCGCTTGCCTGCTCTACAGCTACCTCCAAAACAAACTGCCCCAGGAGCGGGTGCACAGCATCATCCGCGACGCCGTGACCATCGAGCAGGAGTTTGTGACGGATGCCCTGCCCGTGAATTTGATTGGCATGAACGCCAACAGCATGTCGCAGTACATCGAATTTGTCGCCGACCGGTTGTTGGAATCGTTGGGTTACAGCAAGATCTACAATGCCACCAACCCATTCGACTTCATGGAAATGATTTCGTTGCAAGGCAAAACCAACTTCTTCGAGAAGCGGGTGGCTGAATACCAGAAGGCCGGGGTGATGAGCGAGCGGACTGAAAATGCTTTCTCTCTAGACGAAGATTTTTAAGCTGCGCAACCACCAAGCTCTAATGGGCAACACGAGGAGCAAAGAACTAAATGGAGTTCTTTGCTCCTCGTGTTTAATGGCATTACCAATCTTTGAAACACGTACAGCAAATTTCACCAGGTATTTCAGTTCCTCAAGCGGCTACTTTACTGTTTACACTGAACCTTAACTATTTATGAGAATATATCTTGCGGTACTTAGCCTTGGCTTAGCCTTATTCCACGAGGATAGCCTCTTCGCACAAAACGCTGAGATTAGTTCAGTAACACAAACCGATGGGTCGTTAAAGAAACAGTTGGAAGAAGTGTTTTCCATCCACCAACGCCTGCGTGCTCAACGAGATTCTATTGAAGCGGCAGCAGATCCTAATTCGCCACAAATCAAGAAGATCCATCAACAAATCAAGGAAGCTGATGCTCGCCACTTGGCTCTGGTTGAATCTGTACTAACCAAGCAAGGTTGGCCAACTAAAAAACAGGTGGGGCATTTCGGAGGTTTGGCGGCATTCGTCACTATTCAACAGGCCGATATAGCTGTTCAGGAGAAATACTTGCCGATGATCAGACAGGCCACTCTACAAGGCGATTTGTCGCCTATGGGATACGTATATATGCAAGACAATATATTGGTCGCAAAGGGTAAGCCGCAGATGTTTGGCACAAAAACCCGCATTAATTCAACTACAAAAAAGCAAGAGTTTGCTCCAATTGAAGATAAAGCACACGTGGACGAACGGCGTGCAGCATTTGGGTTGGGCCCTTTAGCCGATTACGCTAAGCGTCTTGGTATCAGCTATCAGTAAGTAAATGCCACTGAGATCTTTCGACAAAAACAGTTGAGCTATTTGGCTACCTCTCAACGGTTACCAAAAGAGGAGTTTGAGCATTAAGCTTCAACCTTCCTTTTTTATATCCCTGCCGTATGGAATCTGCTTTTGTGTCGCCTTGCTTGGCTTGCCGCCGTCGTATTCAGGTGAAGGGGCAGCCGCTGTTCACTACTTGTTCGTGCGTCAACTATGGGCGGGGTACAACGGTGGTAGCGTTGGTGGCGGGTGCGTTGCTGATTGTGGGTGGTTTGTGGTGGTATGTGGAGCAGAAGAACTGAGAAGCAAGTAGGAGAATTTGGTCTTTGAACTGTGCTTTTCAATGCATGATTGGTAGGCTTCAGGCACTGCTAATTCTAAAAGGTAGCGGTTGGGCGCTAGGCAAATTCGTTGGAATGTGTACCTTCTGGCCCCTAATGCTTGGCCGCTAACCCTCTGACTGCTTTGGTGGTCTGGGGTGGAAGTGGTTAGGCAGTGGTGCCTTTCCTGACATACGTGTTCTTTCTATCCAACCTTTCCCACCATGTCTGATACCCCTCCTAGTTCTCCTATTACCGTTTCCCGTCGTGAGTTTATAGCAAAAAGCGCTGTTGCTGCCGCGGGAATTATGATTGTGCCTCGCTTTGTGTTGGGAGGCAAAGGCTACACGGCACCCAGCGACCAGCTCGTAATTGCGGGCGTGGGCGTGGGAGGCAAGGGGGAAAGCGACCTTGCCAACTTCGTGAAGAGCGGCAAAGCGCGCATAGGTTTCCTGTGCGATGTAGACGACCGTCGAGCTGCTAAATCGGTTAAGGCGTTTCCACAGGCCAAATATTACAAGGATTGGCGCCAGCTCCTCGACAAGGAAAACAAAAGCTTCGATGCCGTTTCCGTGGCCACCCCCGACCACAACCACGCCAACGTAGCGCTGGCGTCCATGCAGCTCGGTAAGCATGTGTACGTGCAAAAACCTTTAACCCACGATATTTACGAGGCACGCGTGCTAACTGAGGCGGCCAAGAAATACAAGGTGGTAACGCAGATGGGCAACCAAGGTGCCTCCAACGACGGCGTACGGCAGCTGCGCGAGTGGTACGACGCGAAGCTAATCGGGGACGTGGATACCGTGTATTGCTGGACCGACCGCCCCGTGTGGCCGCAGGGAATTCCGTGGCCTGCTACGCCAGCGGCCGTACCACCCGAGGTGGATTGGGACTTATGGCTCGGTTCGGCCCCCCAGACTGCCTACATCGACAAGTTGATTCCGTTCAACTGGCGCGGCTGGTGGGAGTACGGCACGGGGGCCCTCGGCGACATGGGCTGCCACCTGCTGGAAGCGCCCTTCCGGGTACTGGACTTGCAGTACCCGACGGCCGTGCAGGCCAGCGTAGGCAGCGTGTATGTAGACGAGTTCAAGCGCGGCTATTTTCCCGAGAGCTGCCCGCCTTCCAGCCACGTGGTGCTCACCTTCCCTAAAACCTCGAAAACCAAGCACGACGTGACGGTGCACTGGATGGATGGTGGTATTCAGCCCGAGCGCCCCACCGAGCTGGGTGCCAACGAAATGTTCGGCGACGGAGGTAACGGGATTCTGTTTGTGGGCAAGAAGGGCAAGATGATGGCCAGCACGTATTCGGCCAACCCGCAGCTGCTGCCTCTGTCCCGCACAGCCGAAGCAAAAGTAAAACCCAAGCTAGCCCGCGTACCGGGCGGCGCCGACGGCCACTACGCGCAGTGGGTGGAAGCCTGCTTGGCCGGCTACGGCAACAAAGAAGTTAGCTCGCCCTTCGAACTTGCCGGCCCGCTGACGGAGGCGCTACTTATTGCCAACTTGGCTATTCGGGGGCATGACATCCGGCAGGCCAACGCGGACGGTAAGGGTTTCACGTATCCGGGCCGCAATCTGAAGCTGAACTGGGATCCAAGCCAGATGAAAGTAACCAACCTAGATGAAGTGAACCGCTTTGTAAAGCGGGATTACCGCGCTGGCTGGACGCTAGGCGCTTAACGTATTCAGCCGGGTGCGTGCAAGCAAGTGACTGTTGGTAACTCCAACGCCTGCTTGCGCGCACCCGGCTGTATTACCGGCCACTCTTCGGTGGCAATACCAATTACTCGGCAATCTGCCAACCCGAATTTTCACTCTGTTACTAATTTATATAGCAATACATACTTCACTAAAACCCGCTGAACAACACCGTTTTGCGGCTATGTGGAAAACTTCTAAACTTTAGGTTTGTCCTACCCATTGGAAGGGGATATCTTCCGCTATCAACTGGCGCATGCAGGCAGCGTGCTGGCGTCCGGTTTCCTTTCTTGAAACGTCAACTGCCTTCCCTCCGGGGCGGGTAGTTCCATACCTCAACCACATCAACCTGCTACGTCTATGCTGGTATTAAAACGCGACGGCCGCCGCGAATCCGTAAAGTTCGATAAAGTCACGGCGCGCATCGAGAAGCTCTGCTACGGGCTTAATATGATGTATGTCTCTCCTATTGAGGTAGCCAAGAAGGTTATCGATGGGATTTATGACGGCGTCACGACCGTGGAGCTCGACAACCTAGCCGCCGAAACCGCTGCCTCGCTTACCACCAAGCACCCCGACTATGCCATTCTGGCGGCCCGGATTGCGGTGAGCAACCTGCACAAGGTCACGGCGAAGTCGTTCAGCAGCACCATGAAGCGGCTCTACACCTACGAGGACCCCAAGACCGGCGAAAATGCCTCCTTGCTGGCCAGAGACGTGTGGGAAACCATTCATAAGCACGCCGCCACCTTGGACTCGGCCATCATCTACGACCGGGACTACAACTACGACTACTTCGGCTTCAAAACCTTGGAGCGCAGCTACTTGCTCCGCCTCGATGGCAAAGTGGTGGAGCGCCCGCAGCACATGATTATGCGTGTGGCTATTGGTATTCATAAAGAGGATATCGACGCGGCTATTGCTACCTACGAGCTGATGAGCGAGCGGTGGTTCACGCATGCTACGCCTACTCTCTTCAACGCCGGCACCCCGAAGCCACAGCTTAGCTCGTGCTTCCTGCTTACGATGAAGGACGACTCCATTGAGGGCATATATGACACGCTGAAGAACTGCGCTTTGATTTCGCAGAGCGCCGGCGGCATTGGCTTGGCTGTGCACAACGTGCGGGCCACCGGCTCTTACATCAAAGGCACCAACGGCACGTCCAATGGCCTCGTGCCCATGCTAAAGGTGTTCAACGACACGGCCCGCTACGTGGACCAGGGCGGCGGCAAGCGCAAAGGTGCCTTCGCCATCTACCTGGAGCCCTGGCACGCCGACATCCTGGACTTCCTGGACCTCAAGAAAAACCACGGCAAAGAAGAAATGCGCGCCCGCGACCTGTTCTTCGCCCTCTGGACGCCCGACCTGTTCATGAAGCGCGTGGAAGCCAACGGCGACTGGACGCTGATGTGCCCCCACGAGTGCCCCGGCTTGGATACCACGCACGGCGAGGAGTTCGAGCGCCTCTACCAGAAGTATGAGCGCGAAGGCAAAGGCCGCAAAACCATCAAGGCGCAGGAGCTGTGGTTTGCCATTCTGGAAAGCCAGACCGAGACCGGCACGCCATACCTGCTGTTCAAGGACGCCGCCAACGGCAAGAGCAACCAGAAAAACCTGGGCACCATCAAGAGCTCCAACCTCTGCACCGAGATTATGGAGTACACCGACGAGAACGAAATTGCCGTGTGCAACCTCGCCTCGCTGGCCTTGCCCCGCTACGTGCGCCCCGACGAGAAAGGCAACTTAATCTTCGACCACCAGAAGCTGTACGAGGTAACCTACCACGCCACGCTGAACCTGAACAAGGTAATCGACATCAACTACTACCCCGTAGTGGAAGCCGAGCGCAGCAACCGCCGCCACCGCCCCATCGGGCTGGGCGTGCAGGGCCTCGCCGACACGTTCATTGCGCTGCGGATGCCGTTCGAGAGCGACGAAGCCAGTGGCCTGAACAAAGACATTTTCGAGACCATCTACTTCGCGGCCATGACGGCTTCCAAGGATTTGGCTAAGAAGGATGGCGCCTACGAGACGTTCAAAGGTTCGCCGCTGAGCGAGGGCAAGTTCCAGTTCGACCTCTGGAATGTAACGCCGGACTCGGGCCGCTGGGATTGGGAAAGCCTGCGCGCCGAAGTGGTGGAGCACGGCGTGCGCAACTCGCTGCTGGTGGCGCCTATGCCTACGGCCAGCACCGCCCAGATTCTCGGCAACAACGAGTCGTTCGAGCCTTACACCTCCAACATCTATGTGCGCCGCGTGCTGAGCGGCGAGTTCATGGTGGTGAACAAGCACCTGCTGAAAGACCTCATCAAGCTCGGCATCTGGAACGAGCAGATGAAGCAGGAAATCATTGCCGCCAACGGTTCGGTGCAAAACATCGACCGGATTCCGCAGCACATCAAGGACCTGTACAAGACGGTGTGGGAGATTTCGCAGCGCCGCATTATTGATATGTCGGCCGATCGGGGCGCGTACATCTGCCAGAGCCAGAGCTTGAACCTACACGTGCTGAACGTGAACTTCGGCAAGCTGACCAGCATGCACTTCCACAGCTGGAAGAAGGGCCTGAAAACCGGCATGTACTACCTGCGCACCAAAGCCGCCGCGGACGCCATCAAGTTCACGGTGCAGAAGCAAGCCGCCGAAACCCTGGAGCCCCTGAACGTATCGGCTCAGAACGCTTCGGACATGGCCTGCTCCCTGGATAACCCAGACGCCTGCGAGGCCTGCGGATCGTAATCATAAAATGATGGGCAGAGAATTTCTCTGCCCATCATTTTATCTATCCTAACCTCCATCGAATGAAAACATAGCTTTCTGAGTCATAGCCAAAGTGGCGTCCTATGACTTCAAGAAGCGACCGAACAAAAAAAGAGGCACCGCGGCAACGGTAACCTCTTCTTTTTGCAAGGAGCGAGACGCCCCCGATTTTCCAAACTAAATCCTGTATCCCATGAGCCTTCGAAAGCGTGGTAACAGTTCTAAGTTTGGTAAGAAATTTTCCTTTCGTGAATTATGCTCTGATCTAATGCTTGCATTAGGAGTCATAACCGCATTAGGAAAAGCAATTGAAGAGTGGGCGCCTTTATTAGCTCCTTACGCTCATTTGCTGCTTGCCACACTAAACAGTTGGTTTCTGTAGATAGTTATTGTGCCAGTTTAAAGGAGTCAGAACGGAAGAGTTCTGGCTCCTTCTTTGTTTTAAAGTAACTCGGAAATAGCGGTTCATTGCAAGCTTTTAGGCCTGTAAATTTATAGAACCCCCTCAGGACCGCTTTAACGCAATTGTGTTACGGCCAACTACGAGTAAGAGCATAGCCTGAAGAGGCTTGTCTATATGAAGTTTTTTCTTAATTCTATTCAAATTAGGCACATGGCTTTTGCTTTGACTCACTGATTAATTTCCAACTCCAACTGCACACGCGTTTTGTGAGTGCTATGGAGTGTGGAAGAAGAGAAGTTTAATTAGCTGGCATCGTATGGTAGTCGCTTTTATCTGCCTGCAGTCAAAAGTTGTTATGGCCAATCAATTAGTTACTGATTATTGTATATGGCATATTCAGAGGCCACTTTAAAGGAAAACTACCGCAAGCTCTCCGACGAAAAGTTGCTACGGCTTGCAGCAGAGGACGCGGCAAAGCTCCGGCCGGAAGCACTGGCGTTGTTGCAGGAGGAACTTGGGGTACGCGGCTTAGGAGAAACTGCTCAGGCAGGAATAGAGGCGCAACTCAGAGTGCTTAGTGATGTGGAAATAGAAGAGTATTGCGCGTTGGTGCGCGCAGCGCCCTGCCCAATTTGCTTCTCTTCAGTGCAACTCTTGAACGCAACGGTAACCAGTAAGGTATCAAGCTTTATCTTCCTTACCACCTGGAAGGAAGAGCTTGCTATAGCATGTCCGGACTGTTTGGATAAGCTCACCGAAAGTGCTACTTCTCACTCCATCATTGTAGGCTGGTGGGGAATACCGTGGGGTATTATTCGGACAGTGAAGGCTATTAACTCCAACAAGAGAATGGCTAAAAGTCATCATGTGGCTTATCCTACTGCTGCATTGCAAGCTTTCGTACTAAACAATGTTAGGAGCCTAGACGAGGTGAAAGGCAACGTCAACCAACTGCACGCTTTCCTAATCAACCTACGCCTTCAGTAGCGTTGTCCCCTAGTGAGAGTAGTACGGAAGCAGTTACGTTGGCAACTTCCGCTATGTAGTAATTGCTGAACATTCTCTTTAGAAGCGTGCTTGACTGCGTATTTTGCTGCTATGGCACCTACCCGAAACGATGCCCCGGCGGCTAGCTTGCTAGCGTTCTACAATGCCGTGCCGTCGGTGGTGTGGTCGGTATTGGCACTGGTGCCGCTGACGGTGTTTTGATACCAGTATATGGCGCGGCCGTGGCTGGTGGGGCTATTGGGTCTGAGTTTGCTGGCGTATGCAGTGCCTCGGGCGTGGTTTCGGTATTGGCAGCTGAGTGAAAGTTCAGTAGTATATCGGCAACTGGGGGTGCCGGTTGTTAACCGAGTAGCGCAGGATGGGGCGCTGGTGAATGCGCTGATTCGGCGCCACTACCCGCACTACCGTCGGGTGCACAGTCGCCGTTCGGTGGCCGCGGTGGTGGGCAACAGCTACCACATGGAGCGGTTTCATGTGGCGGCACTGTTGTTTTTTCTGTTTACCAGCGGGTATGCGGCCGTCCAAAGCCAGTGGGGGTGGGCAGCGGTGCTGGCAGTGCTCAACATCGGCTACAACCTGTACCCCAT
The DNA here is from genome assembly GCF_022827545.1 of Hymenobacter tibetensis. Lineage (NCBI taxonomy): Bacteria > Pseudomonadati > Bacteroidota > Cytophagia > Cytophagales > Hymenobacteraceae > Hymenobacter > Hymenobacter tibetensis. Next base: position 5,605,669 of record NZ_CP094669.1, on the reverse strand, counting down.
CTGGCTGCAACAGTACCTGCGGCTGCGGTTGGTAGCATCTGCGGCGGCGCGGCCTCTGAAACAACCGCCACGCAACTAACGGCATCGGGAAGCTTTTGCGTCCTTCTTTGCCGTTCTTTACCACCCGCCGACTGCGACTACCTTGCTACTACCCGCACCGGCAGCTACTCACCGTTCACCCCCGAGCGCACATGGCTTCTCTTACCTACTGGCTGTTGATGGGTGCGGGCTTGCTAGTACTAGGCAGCAGTTGCACCAGCACTACCTCCGACGACGATACCCCAAGCCAGCCACCGGCCGCGAAACTGCCAGCGGCGGCCACGTCCATGGTAGTGGTGCCCGGCGGCCGGTTCTCGATGGGCTCCAACGACCCAGCCTTTCCGGATGCGTCGCCTGTGCATGAGGTACGTGTAAAGTCCTTTTTGCTGGACGAGCACGAAGTAACCAATGCCGAATTTGCCGCCTTCGTAGCTTCTACGCACTACGTAACGGTGGCCGAGCAGAAACCCAGCGCCGAAGAGTTTCCGGGGGTGCCGGCGGCGCAGCTGGTAGCAGGCTCCGCTGTTTTCTCGAAACCTGAGCAACCTGCTTCACTCGCAGACCCGGGGCAATGGTGGCGCTACGTGGCCGGGGCCAACTGGCGGCATCCGCTGGGCCCCGGCAGCAGCATCGTCGGGCACGACAACGACCCCGTGGTGCAGGTGTGTTATGATGATGCCCTGGCGTACGCCCGCTGGGCTGGCAAACGCCTGCCCACCGAGGCCGAATGGGAGTGCGCCGCCCGCGCCGGAAAAAGCACAACGGCAGCATATTACTGGGGCGAAGACCTAGCTCCCGGCGGCCACTGGAAAGCCAACATCTTCCAAGGCGACTTCCCTGCCGGCAACACCCGCGCCGATGGCTTTGTGGGCGTGGCGCCCGTGAAATCGTTTCCACCCAATAGCCTAGGTGTCTACGACATGGAAGGCAACGTGTGGGAGTGGTGCAACGACTATTACCGCCCCGATTACTACCAGACCAGCCCGGCCGCAAATCCGCCAGGCCCCCCCGACAGCTACGACCCCGAGGAGCCGGGCCTAGTGAAACGTGTGCAACGCGGCGGCTCCTTCCTGTGCAGCGACCAGTATTGCATCCGGTACAAAGCCGGCAGCCGCGGCAAAGGCGAAGTCCGCAGTGCCTCGAACAACCTGGGGTTCCGGTGCGCAAAGGACGTGGAGTAGCAGCTCAGCAGTACACTAAGCTTCCTCTGGCGTACGGGTAAATTTCATGAAATTAATTGATCTTCAGGACCGACAACGACCATCGGAACCGCCTGTTTCCTTCTTGATATGCGCATGAACAGAAAGTATACCACCTTGATCCTGTTGCTGGTAAGCACATGTTGCGGCGTGGCTTTCACCCAAACACAGCGCCAAGTTAAACGCCCCCCGAACATTGTTTTTATTCTGGCCGATGACTTGGGATACGGTGACGTCAGCTGCTACGGCCAGCAGCGGTTCCGCACTCCGCACATCGACCGGCTGGCCACGGAGGGCATGAAGTTCACGCAGGCTTATGCTGGCACGGCAGTTTGCTCGCCGTCCCGGTCGTCGCTGTTTACTGGGCAGCACACCGGGCGTACGCCCGTTCGGGGCAACATAGCGGTACCGCCGGAAGGACAATATCCGCTGCCCGATTCCAGCGTACTTATTCCGCAGCTGCTGAAACAGGCCGGTTATGCCACCGGGTGCTTCGGCAAGTGGGGGCTGGGTGGCCCCGGCACGAGCGGCGACCCAGTGAACAAGGGCTTAGACGAGTTCTTCGGCTACAACAGCCAAACCCTGGCCCACAACTACTACCCCTACCACTTGTGGCACAACCGAGAGAAAATTATGCTGCCGGAAAACCGGGGTGGCCGCTCGGTTACCTATGCCCCGGATTTGATTCACCAGAAAACGCTGGCTTTCATCGACCAGCACAAAGACCAGCCCTTTGCCTTGTTCGTCACGACGGTTATTCCGCACGCGGAAATGGTAGCACCCCCGGCGCACATGAAACGCACCATCGGCAAGTTCGGGCCCGAAAAGCCGTACATCGGGCCTGATACCGCAGCTCCTGGCTTCGCCAAATCGGGGCCGTACCTCTCGCAGCCCTACCCACAAGCGGCCTTCGCGGCCATGGTACTGGTGCTCGACGACCAGGTGGGGCAAATCATGGCCAAACTCAAGCAGCTGCACCTCGACGACAACACCATCGTGGTGTTCACCTCCGACAACGGGCCGTCGGACGAGGGCGGGAAGAACTCTGCCTATTTCAACAGCAGCGGGGGCTTCCGCGGCCTGAAACGCGACTTATACGAAGGCGGTATTCGGATGCCGTTTGTTGTCCGCTGGCCCGGCCACGTGAAACCAGGGGTGGTGTCCAGTCAGATGATAGCCTTCTGGGATATGCTGCCCACCTTCACGGAACTGGCCGGCGTGAAAAATCCGACCCGCATCGACGGCGTATCCGTGGTGCCCACGCTAACGGGCAAGGGCACCCAGCAACAACACCCGTATCTGTACTGGGAATTTTACGAGCAGGGCGGCAAGGTGGCGGCCCGCATGCAACAATGGAAAGCGGTGCGCCTGAACATGGCTACAGCACCTAACGGCCCTATGGAGCTGTACGATTTGACAGCCGACCCCTCGGAGCGGCACGACGTAGCGAAGCAGCATCCGGACGTGGTGGCGCGCTTCGAGCAAATCTTCACCAAGGAGCACGTGCCATCCCCGGCGTTTCAGTTCGTGGCCAAGAAGTCCAACGGGGATTAAGCGCCACCTACCCGCACGAAGGGCAAGCAAACGCCTGGGCAGGCCTTGCCCCCAATCGAGCATCTGTGGGGCGACATAGGATACCGAAAACGGCTAGCGTAGGTAGCGCACAAGCTGCCTTGTAGGCTGGCTTGGTGCACAGCAAACCCAAGGAGTTGCTACTTTTCAATCTGGCGAAGGCAACGGCTGGGGCGCTTGGCGGCGTCATGAGTAGGTACTAAACGAGGCGCACTTCCTGCGCCGCTTTTCCCGCTCCCTATGCGTCGATTCCTGTTGCCTTGTCTTGTTGCGCTAACTAGTCTGACCGGCTGCACTACCACCAAAAACCAGCCGGTAGCAGGCACGGCGGCCAGCGCGGCTCCTGTTGCCATCATGATGGTTGGCGGGCCTCACCTGGTTCAGGTCTACAAGCCCGCCAACCCCAATACCGACGTACTCACGCCCAAGCGCCAAGCAGAGTTGGCGGCCGTCTGCGACCAGCTGCAACGGTTTCGGCCCGATGCCATACTGGTGGAAGAGCTGCCCGAGCGGCAGGCCCGCATCGACAGCCTGTATGCCCTGTACCGGGAAGGCAAACTCGACTTACGCACCCTGCCCAACGGCCGCTCCGAAACGTATCAGCTTGGCTTTGTAGTGGGCAAGCGGATGGGTGTAGAACGCATCCACTGCGTGAATGCCCCCGGTGGGACTTCCCAAAGCATCCTGCACGAAGGCACCAACATTAACCTCTACCAGGATGCTACCACCGAACACCGGGCGTACGGTGCGCCCGTGTTGCAGAAGTGGGAAGCCGGTAGCCTGACCATGGGTGGCCTGCTATGCTTTACCAACAGCCCCGTGTTGCTGCACCAGCTACATACGCTAGTGTACCGCACCCCCGCCCGCGTAACCGATGGCACCCTGAAACCCGACCCCATGGTGGATTCATCGTTTGTGAGTCCGCACTACGTGGGGGCAGAGTTCATCTCGGTCATCTACAACCGCGACTTGAAGATTTACTCCAACATAGTTACCACGCAACTGGCTACGCGCAGCGCCCGTATCCTAACCATCATTGGGGCGCGCCACATCGGCTCCCTGCAAGGCATCTTCCGCACCGACCCGGCTTATCAGGTGGTGGAAGCCTCGAAATACCTGAAGCCATAGTACACTAGGCAGCGGCAGCAGAATAAAAGCAACTACAGCTAGCGCCTGCCTTGCCACGGGCTGGAAAGGCAGGCACTAGCTGTAGTTGCTAGCCAGAGCAAGCCTACGCCTGCTAAAACTGGTTGAAGCAAGGATAACGGCGCTGCCGATAAATCTTCCCGTCTTTGAATTCAAAGATCAGGCAGAGTTGCGAGGCAAGGCGTTGCCCCCGGAGCAGCGCGGCGGCATCACTAACGGTGGTTGCCTGCCAAAGCCCTTCTATCATTATGATGCCATCGGCCCCAATGTGCGTTTTCTGTACGTCGAAGGAAGGGTCGCGGAGTAGTTCCCGGCCTATCCGGATGTTGTCGATAATATCGGTGAAGGAACGCCGCTGAATGGTTCGGTGGAGCAGGCTAGGATACTCGATTTGCTCTACTTCCGGGTGCAATACGGTGGCATATGCCGCCGGGTCGGTGCTGAACGATTGAACGAGGCTAAAGTAGAAATTGATAACGTCGAGCGGCTCTTTCATACGAGAGATAACAGAGTCTAGAATGCGTGCAAGATACTGGGAAAGGGCCACTGCCAAGCCACTAGTTGCCGAAACAAAAAAGCAACAGGCTGCCCGCCCATACGCTAGTGGTAACACACCATGCAGGCGACAAGCAGCCCCGACAGCCGTAAGTGGGTGTCGGGGCTGCTCGTGGCTTTTCAATAAGTACGTGTAGTGTGTAGTCGGCTACTCCATCTGGTAGCAGGTGTAGCGCCGCTGCCGATAAATACGGTCTTCTTTGAACTCGAAGATCATGCACACGTGCGCAATCATTTGCTGTCCCCGTGTCAGGCCGGCCACGTCGTTCACTGCTATGGCCTGCCAAAGGCCTTCTACCAGTATGCTGCCGTCGGCGTTGGTGTGGGTATGGTGCACCTCGAACGAGGTATTGCGCAGCAGTTCGCGGCCCATGCGCACCTGGCTCATCACGTCGTCAAAAGAGCGGTACTGCGTGCTTCGGTAGATAGCATTCGGAAATTCGATTTGCTCTACCTCTGGGTGCAATACGGCAGCAAAGGCAGCTGGATCGATATTCAAAGATTCAACTAGATGGAAATACTGGTTGATAACGTCAAACTGCGCGTTCATTGAAACAGAAGTGAGTGGGAGGCCATGCAAGATACTGGAAAGCGGAGCAGCAAGGCTTTGCTACAACTGTATTCGTTTTACTACCCAAACAAGGCGCTACACCCGGGCAGCGAATACAGAAGCAGCCCAAAACCACTGGGCCTGAGGGGCGCAGCAAGAGTTGGGCTAACGACGGCCGAAACTGGTCAGGCAGAAACCGTAAAAGCTTAAGGAAGTTTTCTTCGTGGCGGAGCAGACGGCGCAGCGCGGCGAGTTGCTGGCTGCACCTGGCCGGAGTCTACAGGCCCCACGGTTACGTTGCCCCGCGGGAATGCTGGCAACGGCAGCGTGCCGTTGGGCCGAACTTGCGTGGGAGCCGGCACTGGCTCCGCTTTGTCTTGGCCTACACCCGCCGGCAGCGTGACGCCGGGCAGCGGGCTGACCCGCTCTGTGGGGTTGCGGCGAGTGGCCTCGACGGGCGCACGGTTTTGAGCACCCGCAGTGCCCGTCATGAAGCTTAGCAGTAGTAGGAAGGAGCAGCGGAACATAGGGTGGGCAGGCTAGAGAGGAAAAGCTCGGCTATCAGGCAGGGAAATGGGCAAGTATCTAACCGCTCTAGTGAGCACGCCAAGCGCAGAAGTTACCTGCCTAATCGTACGAATTAATGCCGGCACATGTTTAGCTTGCGGGCCTTGCAAGCGCTGCTATTTTCAGGTGGCAGCGCCCACGAATACCCCTCGAGGAAATGGGTTCGTAAGCACGTGTTGGTGAAACAAAAGTTGGGGTATGTGGTCAGGAGGCAGGTGGTAGAATAGGGGAATGCTATTTTTCAAGGAACCGTATTCGTCTTCATCTTTGTACATAAATTATACGTTATTATCTGATTCTAAGTGTAAATACAAAAGCGCCCGTATATTTGTCTCATTATCCTCCTTGCGTCCTACCAAAAACCTACCGGCTCCGGTTGGTTTCGGTAAGCGAAGTGCAAGTGGTTTTTGCCTGCTCCCCGCCTCCCAATTCCTGCCCTACGCTCAGTACACTCAAGACCCGAACAAGGCTAAAGCCTTAAAATTCAGTCTTATACGCATGAAACTTAAGCTCCATACAGATCTAAGCCTTCTCGACAAAGGCTATCCGGTTGAGATAATGGTGCCCTTCACGGGGTACTCCAATAAGGAGGACGAATCAGGATCAGTTAGACACGGCCGATTTGATGAATACGCGCGGACAGGCAAGGATTTTCTGGAACTCACGAGCATCGAAGAATGTGATGCCTGCTTGCTGCCCATCTTTTATGACGTATTGCAAGATCAGAAAGGGTTTGAAAAACAGGTCGCGCCCTTCATAGAGAAAGTAGAAAGCCACAACAAGCGGATACTCATCTTCGCGGGCCACGATAAAACGGACGTTAACATCCCCGTTAAAAACTCTATCATCTTCAACAGTGCCATCGATAAGTCGAAACAGCCCGAAAACCAGCACCCCTGGCCGCACTTTTTCGAGGACTTTCTGGCTAAATACAACAACAACGAACTACGCATCCGCAACAAAGGAGACAAGCCAGTAATCGGATTTTGCGGCTACGCGCCCCCGCTGAATATCAGTATGGGCAAAGAGAAGGTGATAAGCATTGTGAAGCTGGTTGCCAACTACGCTGGCATACTGCAGAACTATCCGCACCGGATAGCGCACTCCTACCGTGCCAGAGCCATTATTGGGCTCCAAAAGTCCAGCAAGATCGTTCAGAACTTTATCCTGAAAAGCAACTTCGCGTTCGGGCCGCAAGGCCTGAACACCGGCGACACTGCCGAAGACAACGTTGATTTCCGGAAGAACTTTGTTGAGAACATCTTGGAGAGCGACTACACTCTGTGTGTCCGTGGGCTTGGCAACAATTCCATTCGGTTCTTCGAGACCTTGTGCTGCGGCCGAATTCCGGTTTTTGTAAACACCGACAGCACCCTGCCTTTCGACGATATAATCGACTGGAAGAAGTATTGCGTGTGGGTTGAAGAGAAGGATATCGACCGGATAGGGGACGTGGTAGCGGAGTTTCACCGAAACATCTCCAACGAGGACTTCATTGAGATGCAGAAGAACGCCCGCAAGGTGTGGGAAGAGTATCTGTCGCCGGTTGGGTTCTTCAAGCGCCTTGATCATTTCGTCAACCTCTAGGTTGTACTCCCCAGTTTGCTGTTGCTATGCCCCTTTTTGAAAGCCGTGTTGCTTTCGGGAAGGGGTTGGCTTGTTGCTACCTTAGCAGCGGCTCGTTTGCGGGCCTCTGTGGTGTTGCGTTAAAGATGTTGCAACTAACATCCAGCGAGCTGGTTGTACGCGTAGGTTATTTTCCCTATCATTCCCTTATGCAAACTTCCACCACCCACGCCCAAGTACAGGACTACTACGGTGCCCAATTGGAAACCAACCAGGACCTGCTTACCAATGCCTGCTGTACCGACGATATTCCGCTGGCGCACCGCCGGATCCTGGCTCAGTTAGCCCCCGAGGTGCTAGAGAAATACTACGGTTGCGGGGTATGCGTACCTGATGCCATTGAAGGATGCACGGTGCTGGATTTAGGCAGCGGCTCCGGTCGTGATGCGTTTCTGCTCTCGAAGCTGGTTGGGGAGTCGGGCCGCGTGATTGGCGTGGACATGACCGAAGAGCAACTGGCCGTAGCCCGCCGCCACGTGGATACCCACACGGTGCAGTTCGGCTATGCCCAACCCAACGTAGAGTTTCGCCACGGCTACATCGAGGACTTGCAGGCTGCCGGCTTGCCTGACAATAGCGTGGATTTGGTGGTGAGCAACTGCGTACTCAACCTCAGCACCGATAAAGAAGCAACGTACCGCGAAATATTCAGGGTGCTTAAGCCTGGTGGTGAGCTGTTTATCGCCGACGTGTTTGCCGACCGTCGCGTACCAGAAGCGTTGCGCCAAGACCCCGTACTGTACGGCGAGTGCCTGAGCGGCGCCCTCTACACCGAGGACTTCCGGCGGCTGCTCATGCGCCTTGGCGTCTCCGACTACCGGCTGTTTGCCAGCCGCCGCCTTACCATCAACAACCCCGACATCGAAGCGAAAGTGGGCAATATTGGGTTCTACTCGTTCACGGTGCGCGCCTTCAAGCTTGACCTGGAAGACCGTTGCGAGGATTACGGCCAAGTAGCTACTTATTTGGGTACGGTGCCAGGCCAGCCCCACCAATTCGTCCTCGACGACCACCACACCTTCGAGACGGGCCGCCCGATGCTGGTGTGTGGCAACACCGCCGCCATGGTAGCGGAGACCCGCTATGCACCCTATTTTCAGGTGGTTGGCAACAAGAACCGGCACTTTGGCCTGTTCGACTGTGGCCCAGCCCCGGCCGCTGCTGCCTCTGGTGAGGTGGCTGCTGGTTGCGGCTGCTAGCGTGTCGTTGCCTACTTGCTAGGTAAGACCTAGTGCTACAACGTATAGGAACCGGGAAATGGCTACTGCGGCGGCGAATTGGGCTGCTGTAGTAGCCAGGCGGTTGCCTCCGCTTCCACCTCGAACGACCGGTAGGTTAGGGGGCGGCCCAGAACGTGCGTGGTGATATAAGCAGTAGCCAAGCGTACCATCACGTTGTGAGAAACAACAACAGCTCCGTAGCGGTAGCCGGTTTGCCCGGCTAGTGGTAGCCATTCCTGCGCCACCCATTTTTGCTCTTCCAGCGAAAACGGGAGCATGTCTACCTGATTGATTAAAATCCGGCTCCAGTGGTTGCGTTGCAACGCGTGCAGCATGTGCGTAAACAGGGTCTGGGTTTCGGATAGCTGACGTGGGTTGCTGGTCCAGACAGCTCGCAGAAAGCCTGCGGGTTCTTCTGACAAGCTTCCAGCATTGTTTTTAAAGTAAGCGTTACGAGGTGAAGTTTGCTTCATCAAGCACAAAAGTAATAAGTGTAGTTGCCTAAATGCGGGTAATGCCCTTGTTTATATAGTGCCTGCCCCCATGTGGCAGCTTACTTGATCAGGATAAAATCCAGTGGATTTGGGGCAGTAAGGATAGCTGTTGCAGCGCCGCAGCCCGTAGAAGGCCGATACACCTGCTTTGTAAGGTGCTCTCCCCACTCTACACCTGTACGCTATGCAACGCTTCCTGTTTCTTCTGTTGCTGTTGGCCTCAACCGAGCTACGGTTGCCTGCAACAGCAAGCGCACAATCAACTGTTCAGGCTACCGCCCAAGCAGCTGAAGGATTACCAGCCCGGCCTTCGCCCTTCCGGTTTGTGACCGATGAGGCCAAGCTGCTGAGTACCGCCGATGCCAAGAGCCTGGAAAATGGCCTGCGCCGCTACGCCGACAACACCGGAACCCAAATTGTGGTAGTCACCGTGCCTACGCTCGGTGGCCGCACAGTGGCCGACTACGGCCGGGCGCTCGGGGAAGCTTGGGGAGTAGGCCAACGTGAAAAAAACAACGGGATAGTGGTACTGCTCTCCGGACAAGAGCGCAAAGTTACCGTGCAGCCAGGATCAGGGTTGCAGAGTGTCATCACCCCCGAGCTGACAGCACGCGTTATCAACGAGCAAATGACGCCGGGCTTCAAGAAAGGCAACTACTTTGCCGGGCTGCGGACGGGCCTCAACACCCTGATGCTGGCCGCTAACCCAGATTCCAACCCGCAGAAAAATCAACCGGCTGCTGCCGTTGAACCGGGTTCTGCTGCAACGGGAACGGCAGGGGCTGCTGCTAGTAGTGGGGGAGCTACCCTAAATCAAGACCTAGCCGCCACCGACAATACTCCCACAACGGAGCCTTTCTCGCCCCAGTCTTCGGTGCCTGCACCCGAGTCGTCGGGCCTTGGCCTCGGGACACTCGCCATCGGTGCCCTCCTGATCGGGGGCGTATTGTGGGGATTGGTGCGGTTGTTTAAGCGCCGTTCAGCGGCCGCTGCCGCACCCAGCAATGCACCCGACTTCTTGGGCAACCGCCCCACTGGCCCCATGGGCAACCAAAATCAAAATAGAGGAGGAGTGCCTCCCCAACAACAAGGCCCCGACTTCTATGGCAACCGTGGGCCCGGTATGGGCAACAACAACATGGGGGGCGGTATGGGTAGTACCATGGGCGGTGGCATAGGCAGCGGCATGGGCGGCATTTTGGCAACCGGTGCAGCGGCGGCAGCCGGCGCGTACCTAGGCAACCGAATGGCTTCAGCAGGGCACAACGACTCTGGCCACGGGCTGACAGGCGACGGTAACGCGCCCTCTTCCCTCGACCCAGGCGCAGCCGGTGCGGCAGGTTTAGCCGGGGGCGCCGGCTTGGCGGGCGGGGCCGGAGGGTCGGCAGATGACTTTCCTGCCTTGCAAGGCGGCGACTCCAACGAAGCTGCCCCCGATTACTTCTCGCAAGACGACTCTCTCGATAACTCTTCCCCCGACTATTTCTCTTCCGACGATAATTCGTCGTACGATGACATGTCGTCGGACGACACCGGAGGTGGTGGTTTCGACAGCGACGACGACAATAGTGGTTCTTGGTAAGTTCCGTGCGTTTGCCAGTGCTTCACGCAGCCGCCCATACGGGCGGCTGCTTTGTTTGATGAGTAATCGAAAAGCACGTAGTTACGCTTGAAAATTCACTGAGTTCCTTACTTGGATGCCGGGTGTGCGTATGCGGTGTTGAGTGCGGCTTAGTGCTGGGCTGCTAAAAGCGTGTGTATGGAAAGTCTTCTTGCGGTTCGGCCGTTGCACCCCAAGGTTATCTTGGTTGATGTCAACGAGACCTTGTTGGATATGAGTAAGTTGAAGCGCGCAGTCACCAAAGCCTTCGGCAACAAGTTTGCCTTCAAGCAATGGTTTGGCTTGCTGCTGCAATACTCACTGGTTGATACCGTAACGGGTTCCTACCACCCGTTTGGCAGCATTGCCGAGGCGGCCCTCGATATGGCCGCCGAGAAACTAGAAGAGAAATGCCTCAAGCCGGATAAGAAGCGCGAAATAGTGCAGCTGCTCACCGAGTTGCCACCGCACAAGGATGTAGTGCCGGGCCTGGAAATGTTGCTGGATCTTGGGATTCGTCTGGTTGCCTTCACCAATTCGCCACGTGCAGTGCTAGACGAGCAGTTGCGTTATGCCCGTATCATGCAGTACTTCGAGCAAGGCTTAAGCATTGAAGCTAGCCAGCGCTACAAGCCCCACCTCGACACCTATGCGGCTGCTATTCAAACGTTGGGCGTGCAGCCACAGGAAGCCATGCTGATAGCCGCCCACGGCTGGGATGTAGCGGGGGCCATGCACGCGGGCTTGGCTGCTGGCTTTGTTGCACGGCCCGGACAGGAGCTGTATCCGCTGGCGCCGCCTCCCACCTACCAAGGCAAAACGCTAGTGGAAGTAGCCCGGCAGATTATCAAGCAACAAGCAAGCTAGGGCGGTGGCCTCGTGGCCCGGGCCTACCATTGAAAACCAGGACTTGAAGTAGCCGCTAAAAATGCATCTCAATGGCTCAAAAAAAGCTTTTGACGGTGAAACCTGCTTTTTTTTCGAATCGTAAACGGCATCGTTGTTTGTTTCACCTAAACTCTCAACGTCATGTCTATTCAAAAATATCAAGATTCATTTTCTGACTTGGCATCGTCGAACTTCAGTACGATGCTCGACCGGTTCTTCAACGATTCGCTGGCCTCACGGGGACGTGTCAACAGCTTCTCGCCCCACGTCGACGCCTACGAAACAGAGAAGAGTTATGAAATAGAAGCCGCTCTGCCAGGCATGAAGCGGGAAGACATCAAGGTGGATTTCCACCAAGGCCGCCTGACCATTGCCGGAGAGCGACAGTTCCGCAACGAGCAAAACCAACGGCGCTACCACATGGTGGAAAGTTCGTTTGGCTCTTTCCAACGCTCGTTCCAGCTACCCGATACTGTGGATGCGGGCCGTATCGAAGCGTCGTTCGAGGATGGGATGCTGCGCGTGAGCGTACCGAAAGACGAGCAGAAAACGATGCGCCACCAAATCCAGGTGCGCGGTGGGCAGAGCACTACCGGCAACAACGGGGCTAGCAATGGTCAGTTGTCGGAGCGTGTAAGCCAGCAAGCTACCGACGTAGCGGTGTCAGGCATTGGCAACAACGGGCAGAGCAACACCAGCAATGACACACGAAAGAAAAGTAACTCTGCCGGCCAGGTTGTTGAAATGAACGGCCACCCTCATAGCGCGGGGGCCGGCTCCTAAATCAGTAGCTTATATCCGCCCTTACAAACAACAAGCCTTTCCGCACTGCGGAAAGGCTTGTTGTTTTACTATCAATTGAAATATAAACCATTGAAAATTACAGGCTTAAGCCTCTTTTATTGTCGTTGCTTGCGGCGTAGTCTGGACGTTTGAGTGGCTCTTTCAGCAACTAATTGATTATCAGGTTGGGTTGCGTTGAAGCTGATCCATAGGACATAAGGCATTGTCTTATTTCGGGCTAAGGATAGAGAGCCAAAGCCACTCAACAATTTCTTTATTTTGTTTGAAGTACCCCACTCAAATTATTATTCTCCGTGGTGCTTACTTTAGCCCACCCGGAGCCAACAATTGCTTCTTTGGATTCCCTTATGCATCTATGGTTAGTACTTCTATTCAACAAGTTCCAGTTCTAGAAACCACTCGGCTGCTACTGCGCGGCTACAAGCCCACGGATTTCGCAGAGTACGTAACCATGTGGGCCGACCCCCAAGTGTACCGCTACCTGAGCCCGCGGCCGATGCTCGAAGAAGAAGTGTGGGGCACCTTGCTCCGTAGCATCGGGCACTGGACATTGATGGGCTACGGCTTTTGGGCCGTAGAAGAAAAGGCTACGGGCCGTTTTATTGGAGTGGTGGGCTTTGCCGACCCCAAGCGCAACATCAAGCCGGCCAGCAACGGTGCGCCGGAAATCGGTTGGGTGCTGGCAGGGCAAGCACACGGGCAGGGATACGCCACCGAGGCCGTAGAAGCTGCCCTCGCGTGGGCCGACGGGCATTTTGGCTCCGTCCGTACTGTGTGTATCATCCATCCTAAAAACAAGGCTTCGTTACGCGTGGCCCATAAGTTCGGCTACCAAGAGTACCACCGCACCACCTACCACGACCAGCCTACCATTATGCTGGAGCGGGCTCCTCTGGTATAGTTGCCACTGGAAGTGTGTAGGAGAGTGGGGGTGTACCGAACGGCCTACAATACAGCTGCTCGGTAGTGCCCGAACTACTGGATGAAGTGGGGGCGAATCAAGTTTTCGAAGGTGAAGATTTCATCCCACTTGGCTTGAGTCAGCAATTGGCGCTCCGTTACGGCAATGTCGTAGACGTTCTTGCCGGTGCGCAGGGCCTCTTTCGCTATTTCTGCAGAAGTCTCGTAGCCAAGCACCGGGTTCAGCTGCGTAACAATGCCAATGCTGTTGCGAACCAGCTTCTCAGCGTGCTCGGTGTTGGCCGTGATGCCAACCACGCACTTCTCGCGTAGCGTATGGCAGGCCCGGGTGAGGTAAGAGATGCTGGTAAACAGGGCAAACGAGATGACAGGCTCCATGACGTTCAGTTGTAGCTGTCCTGCTTCGGCGGCCATCGTCACGGTTAAGTCGGCGCCGATAACGTAGAAGGCCGTCTGGTTGACTACTTCTGGTACCACCGGGTTGACCTTGCCCGGCATGATGCTGGACCCTGGCTGTAGCGGTGGCAGGTTGATTTCAAACAAGCCCGCACGAGGGCCCGATGACAGCAGCCGCAAGTCGTTGCAGATCTTGGACAGCTTCACGGCAGTACGCTTCAACACTCCCGATAGCTGCACGTAAGCGCCCGTATCGTAGGTGGCTTCGATAAGGTCGCCGGCTAGTACTAACTCCAGTCCCGTTACGTCGCGCAGATATTCGGTTACTTTTTCGCCGTAGCCAGCAGGAGCATTTACGCGGGTGCCAATGGCCGTGGCTCCCATGTTGATTTCACTGATCAGGTTGCGGCTGTCTTGGATGCGCAGCAACTCTTCGCGCAAGTTGGTGGCAAAGGCCTTGAACTCGTCGCCCATGCTCATCGGCACCGCATCTTGAAGCTGCGTGCGGCCCATCTTCAGCACGTTTTGAAACTCTTCGCCTTTTTCAGCAAAGGCATCGGCCAACTCCCCTAATGCTTGGCTATAGCTCACCAACTTGTTGTTGAGGGCAATGCGGAAAGCCGTGGGGTACGCGTCGTTGGTGGACTGGGAGCAGTTGACGTGGTTGTTGGGGTGGCAGAACTCATACTGGCCTTTGGGCTTGTCCATTAGCTCCAACGCTACATTGGCAATAACCTCGTTGGCGTTCATGTTGACGGACGTGCCCGCACCGCCCTGGATCATGTCGGTCAGAAACTGGTCGTCTAGCTCGCCGGCAATAACCCGGTCACAAGCCCTGACGATGCAATCGGCAATACCTGGGTCCAGCACACCCATGTCGCGGTTGGCTAGTGCTGCTGCTTTCTTTACGTAGCCAAGCGCTTGCACAAAGAGTGGCTCCGACTTCAGCGGAATGCCCGTAATGTTGAAGTTTTCCAGCGCCCGGAGCGTTTGGATGCCGTAGTATACATTAGCCGGAATGGCTCGTTCGCCTAGGAAATCGTGTTCAAGTCTGGATGTGAGCATTGGTGGGGGAAGGGGTGGAGTGTCTTCTACGTAAACTGCGGAGCTAGGATAAGACACACCATACAAGCCGCTAACCCAACTGCCTCGCCAGGAATCCAGCCAAGAAGTGCTAGTGCACAAACCCAGCAAAACCAAGAGCGACACCCATGCTATGCACGAGTGTCGCTCTTGGTTTTGCTGGGTTCTGAAGCAAATTTATTTCTTCGAGTCGTCTTTCTGATCGTTCAGTCTCCAGTCGTAGGTGTAGTAGTCCATTGCGAACCACGTTGGAACCCGCTTGTCGTCGCGGAACTGGTTGACGTAAGCCACGCCGGTTTTGCCACTCATGCCGAAGTCAGACTCATACCATTTGAAGATTTCGGGTAGTTTCACGGTTTTGCCTTCGGCGTCTACTTTCACGAAAGCAGGGTCGGTGAGTACGCGCTTGGTTTGCGCATTCAGTTGCACAAACAGTTCCTTGCCCATGTAGGCTTCGCGGCTTAGGCGTGGGCAGCTAGTGGTACCGCACACCAAGGCAAAGTGTAGCCGAGGATCGTCATAAAGCTTACGTAGTTTGTTGTGCTCTAGCTCGTCGAGGGTCATTTTCTCGCCGCCGATCAACATCTGCGTTTTGTCGAAAAAGCCGGGCATGTCCTGCACCGATGTTACGGGATAGTTGCTAACTATCTCGCCGATAACTAGGATGTTGTACGCATTCAGGTAGAATGCATATAGTTCTGCCTGCGAAGCACCTTTCATGCTGAAAGAGGCAATGTCATCAAGCAAAGCATCAAGCTGCTTGGGGTCTTTCTGAATCGCCTTGTAATTCACTTCACCTTCCTTGTTCACAAAACGTTTCAGGAAAGCAGTAGTGCTGGCTGTCACCTGAGCCGATGTGGGCGGCCCTCCTGCCTGCACAGTGAGGTTACTTACGAATAGAACTAAAATCAGCGCCGCACGTACCCAAATCGTCTGGAAGTTGTAGGTGTGTTTCATGGATTAAAGAAACAGTAGTCAGATTGTATAGGGTGCAATACAACTTAGCAACCAAAATTGACATATTATAAAAATATATGGTAAAATGCTGATAATTAGAATGTTAAATATATATTACATTTAATATATTGTTCCATATATAAGAAAGTCATTTCATAATGAGAAATGATGCATAATATGACATATCAAATAACAGTTGTTTCTATTATTTGATATGTCATACTAGGAAGACTATTGCACATTCTCGCCACTGCTGTAAAGGGATAACTGGGGCTGTAGCTCTAGTGTATAACTCGCTGCTAATCAGCACTCCACGGTGTAGGTCCAGTCAAGTACAACTGTGGGTCTTGATATGGGAAAGAGTAGTTGGTTCGGAATCAATTCGAGAACCAAGAAGCGCGTTTAGTTGTAGCTAAAATCACTGAATGAGTGAGGTGACAAAACACAGTACAAGTGTAAAACAAGTCAGCCGCACCTACTCTGAGAGCAAGTGCGGCTGAAGTTTCAAGTGACCAACAAAGGAGACGGAGGACGTGTATGCCTAGTTGTTTTTCGGCATAGTGCCTTTCGGCTCGTCAACCGAAATGACCCCTTTGCGTGGTGCTGGCGTGGCTCTGCGTTTGCGCATTGCTTTGCGGCGAGCTGCCCTACGGCGGAAGTAGCCAAACTTCTTTTTCTTGGTGCGGCTGTTGCCTCGGTATCTCTTGTAGTTGGGGCGCGGTACCTTGGGATAGAGGCTACTCTCAGCCTCGGTGGTGGGAAGGCTTGCTTCTGCTGCTTGGGCTGCATCCGGCTCGAAGAGCATGAACAGCGTGCAAAGAAACAGTAAAACTATCTTGTACATAAGAGGGAAGTAAGAGGGTTTTTAGTATTCGCTCGAACAACTGAGAGGCCAACAACATCCTAGCGTATAGGCAACAGTCAGCAATTTAGCGGTTTAAAGCATAGAATAATATAAGATTGGCTCCTTGGCAGCGAAATACACCGAATAGCACAAGTTATACTTTTCAACGTTATCAAATTCACTGGCACTATGCTGCTTGTCCTGATTAGAACGGGGTAACAGCACGCAGGCAAGGCTATAGTATGCACCAAAGCCTGAGCATATTGCTGGATGGAAAGAACAGTTACAAGTGGGATGACTGCCTGATGCGTCCAACAGTCAAGTGAAACAAAGCATGGTAACTGGCGTTCGTAAGGCCACAAGTGGCGCGCAGGTGCCGTATTTGACCATCAACAACATAGCTATGACGCCACGCTTTGACAGTGTGATTTTCGACCTCGACGGCACCCTTTGGAATGCAACAGAGTCGGTTACGAAAGGCTTTCAGGCCGCTAAAAATAGCGTTAGCTATATCGAACAAGACATCACGCTGGCTGATGTGCAAGCCGTAACCGGACAACCTTACGAAGCGGTGTACGAAAAGCTGTTTCCGTCATTGCCAGTGGAAAAGCGCCAGGAATTCAAAGCGTTGTGCGCTCAGCACGAGTTAGGTGGCGTGGAGCAATACGGCGGAACGCTATACCCGGAGCTTGAGAGCACCCTGCGCTACTTGCAGGAGCAAGGGTACCGGCTGTTTATTGTAAGCAACTGCCAACGCGGCTACATAGAGGCGTTTTTTCAGCATAGTCAGTTGGAGTCGTACTTCGAAGGACATCAATGCTTCGGAACCAAGAACCTACCTAAGTTTCAGAACATCTTGGAGGTTATCGAGCAGTACCAGCTTCAGGCGCCAGTATATGTTGGAGACACGCGCAGCGACTTTGAAGCCAGCCAGAAAAGTGGTATTCCGTTTATTTTCGCCACGTACGGCTTCGGTGAGGTACCAGCTGAGGAGGCCGCCATGCGCATAGATTCCTTCACCGACTTGCGCCAATTGCTGTAGTTGTCCTGTCCACTTTACGCTTGTCTTGTATGGCACCACGCCCCTATATATTAGCTGAAACCAACTGGCAGGAGGTCAAGAACACAAACTTCGAAGTGGTGGTGCTACCCTGGGGAGCCACGGAGGCCCACAACTACCATCTGCCTTATGCCACCGACAACTTCCAGTGCGACTATGTGGCAGCGGAAGCGGCCCGAGTGGCGTGGGAGCAAGGAGCCAAAGTAGTGGTGCTGCCTACCATACCTTTCGGGGTAAACACTGGCCAGCTGGATATCACGCTCGATATGAACCTGAACCCGAGCACGCAACTAGCCATTTTGCGTGACTTAGTGCAAGTGCTGGCGCGCCAAGGTATTCCGAAGCTGGTGGTGCTGAACGGACACGGTGGCAACGACTTCCGGCAAATACTGCGGGAATTGCAGGCAGAGTTTCCAACGGTATTTCTTTGCACGCTCAACTGGTTTAAAGCAGCCGACCGAACCCGATTTTTTGAAGCTCCCGGCGACCATGCTGACGAGCTGGAAACCAGCGCCATGCTGCACATAGCGCCAGAACTGGTGCGGCCCCTACTGGAAGCTGGGGACGGGGCTGCCCGACAGTTTCGGATCAAGGCGCTCCGGGAATGGGCGTGGGCGCAGCGTGAGTGGAGCAAAGTAACGGCCGACACCGGCGTGGGCAACCCAGCGGCGGCCACCGCTGAAAAAGGTGAGGCTTTTCTGGCGGCCGTATGTACGAATATTGGGCAGTTTCTGACGGAGCTGGCTGCCACCGACACCCAGGATTTGTACGAGTAACGCCAGGTGCTGGCTTACTTTTAGCTGATTCTGTAAGGGTTGCTACGCAACCCGTTGCGTTACTGGGTGGGCCCCCTGAGCCATCAGCCAATGCACCGCTTCGCCTTCGTTGATGAACTGGTTGAGCGAACAGTTGTCGCCGTGGTTGTGGGGGAGAGATGGTAGCGAATCATCTTGCACATCGTGGAGCTGATACGGCGCCACCAGGAAGGCCAGAAATACCACTCCGTGCATGTGCGTGCGTAGCGTGGGATAAAAAACGTTGGTAAGCCAATGCACGTCGCGGGCATCCACTTCCACCCGGCGGCGCGAGTCTATCAGCCAGTACCGGCAATCAGAGCAGGTAGCGGCGTAGCGCAGAAGGGTTTGGTAGCCATTGCGGAGCTCAGAGGAGGACATTGGCCGCGTCCAGCGTGCCGTCACTATGCCCAAATCGGAGCGGTAATGTAGATCCAAATAGTCGAGTTGAGGAGTGGTAGACATAAGGAAATAGCCGCCTAACGCGGGGTAGTTGCCTTCCGCTTACGGGGACTTGCCTGTTCGCGTTCAACCAGAACCATGATCTTGTACTTGGACCCCCCTTCTGCAGCGGGTATGACTGATTCTCAACGGGTTCTACTGGGCCCTGTTTAGTGGCTTCGTTGTTGTTCCAGCCACGTTAGCGCCTCGCCTTCGGTACCGAAGAAAGCAATAACAAAGGGCTCGGTGGCGTACGCGTCGGGCGTCCTGAAACCGGGCGCATTTACTAGCAGCTCCATCAGGGTTGGGCTGGTCAGGTACGCTACGGACAGGCGCCCACCCAATTGGCTCGCCATCTGCGGAAAGTACTGGGTGAGCAGCCACTGCGTGGTGTGTGGGTCGTTGAGGGTGCGGCTTCGAATATCTTGCAGCCAGAAACGGCAGCCAGAAGCCACTGCCTCGCGGGTAAGATGGGCGTAGGCACCCGGCAACTGGTCTGGTTCCGGCTGGCAGCTCCAACGTCCAACCAAGATATCAAGGTCGGCGCGGTGTGCGGTAGGTAATAGGACTTCAGGAAGAGCAGTGGCAGCCATACTACAAAACTAGGCAGGCAAGATAGGCGAAAATAGAGGCTGGGTTTTCAAATTTTTGTTGAATTCTTCGCGCCGCTTCACCTGTAGCCCCACTGTGCTTTGTAGTTGTACCTAGCCTCCAACCGTCCAGCGGGTAGCTCCTACCGTGCAGGGGTAGCCTACTTGTTGCCTAGCAATTCATAGCTGCTGCGCTAAGAGCAATGCGGCGAAGGCAGTGGCGGCACGCGAGCAGGCCAAAGCACGCTGCATCAGTTGCTAGCTGAATTATGCGTAACTAGCAGAATGACAGAAAATTATTTGCAAGGTCTGGGCTTCGAGCCAACCTCGCGCACCGAAGCAAGCAGCCGTACCACCCATAGCACTGCCTGGCGCTACCGCCATTCGCATGCCGCCCAAGACGGTACGCGGCTCTACGCCGAGCATCCGTTGGGCATCGACCGGTGCCGCCTGAGCACCCTGCCTGCTCCCCTCGATCAACACGACGTTCTCCTCGATACGGACTTACAAGACCAAGCGGGTTTCGAAACGGCTGTTAGCAGCTTTTTCGCCGCCCATGGTGGTATTGGTGGCTTGATTGCTGCCGATGCTGCCATTACTTTCCGGCCCTACCGTCGTAAGGAATAGGCTGTATAGCACCTGGCCCCAAAGCAAAACGCCGCCCCCTCATCTAGCAGGGAGCGGCGTTTTGCTTTATGATAGTACGGCTTAGCATTTTTTATTTGTGATACCTATCACGCCGTTGTGGTCATACAGTTGGTTGAGTTTGCCCAACCCTGCCGCGCCGGTGGTAACTAGTATCACACCATTGCGGGCTCGAGCGCCGTATTGCTGCTCTGCTGCCGCTCCTCTCAGGACCTTCATTTCCTTGATGCTAGATGCAGGGAGTTGCTTCAGTGTCGCCTCATTAGCCTCCTTGCCGTCGATAAGAATTAAGGCGTCGGCGGTGTTCATGGTCGGGCTAAATTGCTTGTTGAACGCCACTACGGCCGCTGAATTCTCGTTGGCTTTGGTGGTAATAACAATGACGCCAGCAGCGGCAGCTTTGCCAAATTGACTAGTAGCTTGCTCGCCTTTGAGCACATTCATAGTGGCAACGGCGTTCGGGTCTTGCGTGAGCTGCTCAACAGCTTCTTTCGTGGATTGTACACCATCAACAAAATAGAGCGCATTGTCTAGGGTGTGCTGTGCTGCAGTGGTGCTGGGCTGCACGGCTAGCTCTTTCTCGGCCTGGGTGCAGCTGCCTAGTAGTAAGGCCGCGGCTAATGGGGCCGCAAGGAAATACCGGGCAACTTGTAGTAGGGGTGTTTTCTGGCTGTTCATCATCTTGATGCGGCTTTTGAGTGGGTGAAATGTGAACGGAGTGACAAGCGCCGGGCCCTGCGCCAGGGTGCTGAGCCGCACCAAGCTGTACTGATACGCTCTACTATCTAAGTGGCCAGTCTGAAGGACTGCTCGATCGGCAATGAATTCCAGGTTTTCCTGCATGGCGCGCTGCAACAGCCAAGCCGCCGGATTGAACCAGCAGAATACGCGCTGTACTTGGCCGAGCAGCACATCGAGCGTGTGCCACTGCCGTACGTGCACCTGCTCATGCAGCAGAATAGCCTGCAACTCGGTAGCGCTGTGTTGTTCCGGGTTCACATAGATGTTCTGCCAGAACGAAAACGGCGTAACAGCACGTGGTACGTGCCGGAATGCTAGGCCACTAGTATCGGGATGCGACACGTGGTGCAGCCGGTATAAGGATATGCCTTGCAATAGTAGCCGGCCACTTGCTAGCGCTACGCCAACCCAATACAGCGCCAGAAGCCAGCTGGCATAATCAACTGTAGGTGAATTTGCTGCCTGCGTGGTGGTCCATGATGAGCGCCACACAAGTAACTCATTGTCGAAAACTGCTGGCTGCATCCACAACTCCTCTATATCTACCAGCGGATACAACGCCGAAAACAGGATGGCGCCTACCAAGTACCAGCGGTTCAGGGTATGGAAGGTGAGCTGGCGCAGCAGTGTGTAGTACACGGCCACGAAAAGCAACAATGCTCCGTTTACCTTCAGCAAATACACAAGCAGTTCCGGTATCATGGCTTGGGCTTTTGGTTTTCAATCATGTCGAGGATTTCCTTTAAATCGTCGGCGCTGATATTCTGCTCCTGCGCGAAAAACGAAACCAAGTCCTTATAGGAGTTTCGGAAATAGCTGCCCACGAAAGAGTGCATAGACTGCTTGCGGTACTCTTCGGCGGCAATGGCGGGCGTGAAGCGGTAAGTGTTGCCGAACTTCTCGCTGCGGAGGTAGCTTTTGCGCTCTAGGTTGCGGATGGTAGAAGCCAGAGTGGTGTAAGGAGGCTTGGGTTCGGACAATCGCTCCAGCACAGCCTTGATAAAGCCCCCATTAAGTTGCCATAGTACTTGCATGGCTTCTTCTTCGGGCTGGGTCAGTCGTTCCATATAGATCTACGATGTTTTCGTAATACTACGAATATTTCGTAGAAAGGGATATGCAGCTCCTTATTTATTTCACGTACAATTTCAGGGCAGTTGCCATAGTGGCCGCAAGCCAACCCAAGCCTGCTACAGCGAGGTGCTGCGTTTCCCAAAACGAGGTGCGAATCCGGTGGCAGGCAGCCTGTTCGGGTTGTTATCCGTAGGAAAGCCTATACCTACTTCCTTATGACCAAGACCGTCTTTATTGCATCAGCTGAACCACACAGCGGCAAGTCGTTGATTGCGTTAGGCTTAGTGGATATGTTGCTAGGCAAGGCGCAGAAAATCGGTTACTTCAAGCCCATCATCAATGCGCCAGCTTCCGAGAAGAAGGATGTGCACATCGAAACGGTGTTGAGCTATTTCAACCTGCCCATTGCCTACGACGAAACCTACGCCTACACGCGCCCCCAAGCCATGCGCCTGATGGAAGCCGACCGGCAAGGCGATATTATCGACAACGTTATCCACAAGTTTAAAACCCAGGAAGACCGCTACGACTTCACGGTAGTAGAGGGCAGCGACTTTGTAGGCGAAGGCACGGCGTTCGAGTTCGATGCCAACATGTCGATTGCCAAGAACTTGGGTGCACCGGTTATCATGGTGATATCGGGGGGCAGCAAAACCACTGCCCAACTGGTGAACACGGCCCTGACGGTGTGGCGCAACGTGGAAGCCCGGGAAGTGCAAATGCTGGCGTTGGTAGCCAACAAAATCAGCCCCGACCAGGTGGACGACGTCCGCAGCTTGCTACGGGCCCAGCTGCCAGAAGAAATTATTTTGGCGGTGGTGCCGGCCGATAAAGACCTGCAAAACCCTTCGATGAAGGAAATCAAAGAGCAGCTTGGGGGCAAGCTGCTGTTCGGGGAGCAGCACCTCACCAATCAAGTCGACCACTTTATTACGGGTGCTATGCAAGTGCCCAACTTCCTGACCCGTATTGCCGAGAACGTACTGATCGTAACGCCCGGCGACCGAGCCGATATTCTGCTCATTGCGCTGCAAGCTAACGCCTCGGCCAACTACCCGCGAGTGGCTGGGCTGGTGCTCACGGGTGGCTTGGAACCCGATGCACCTATTTTGCGGCTCATCGAGGGCTTGCAAACGGTGGTGCCTGTCCTGGCGGTGCAAACCGGTACTTTCCTCACCACCACCACTATCGGGGCTATTCAGTCGCGCATCACAGCCGACAACCCCAAGAAGATTCGGCTGGCCATCGACACGTTCAATCGGTACATTGACGTAACGGCTCTGCAAGAGCGCATAGTAACTTTTGAGCCGGAGGGTATTACGCCCCACATGTTTCAGTACCGTTTGCTGCAATGGGCCAAAAGCCAGCGCAAGCATATCGTGCTGCCCGAAGGCGACGACGACCGAATTCTGCGAGCTGCGGCCCGCCTGCTCAGCGAAGATGTAGTGGACCTAACCATCTTAGGCGACCCTGCTGCTATTGCGGCCTCCGTAAAGCGCCTCGGCCTGAACCTGGACTTAAGCCGTGTACAGCTCATCGACCCAGCCCACGCCGAGAACTACAACAACTACGTGGAGACGCTCTACGAGCTGCGCAAAACCAAGAACGTGAACTATGATATGGCCCGCGACATGATGCGCGACGTGTCGTATTTCGGGAGTATGATGGTGTACAAGGGCCACGCCGATGGTATGGTATCAGGAGCGGTGCATACCACGCAGCACACCATCCGGCCGGCCTTGCAGTTCATCAAAACCAAGCCGGGCGTGTCGGTGGTGTCGTCGGTGTTCTTTATGTGCTTGCCCGACCGGGTGGCGGTGTTCGGCGACTGTGCCGTGAACCCCAACCCAACGGCCGAGCAGCTAGCTGAAATTGCGGTGTCGTCGGCGGAGAGTAGCCGGCGGTTTGGTATCGAACCGCGGGTGGCTATGCTCTCGTATTCGTCGGGCACCTCGGGCGAGGGGGCAGATGTAGAGAAGGTTCGGCAGGCCACGCAGCTTGTGAAGCAACGTCATCCCGAGCTGAAAGTGGAAGGGCCTATTCAATACGATGCCGCCGTGGACCCCATGGTGGGTCGGCAGAAGCTGCCGGGTTCGGAAGTGGCCGGCCAAGCCAGCGTGCTCATCTTCCCCGACCTGAACACCGGCAACAACACCTACAAAGCCGTGCAGCGCGAAACTGGGGCCCTGGCCATTGGGCCGGTGCTACAGGGCCTCAACAAGCCCGTCAACGACCTGAGCCGCGGCTGCACCGTGGAGGACGTGTACAACACGGTGATTATCACGGCTATTCAGGCGCAGGGGTAAGGTAGTAGCAGGCAAGAGCGGTTGTCTGCTGCCTAGGCTATCATGGTTAGGTATTTCTCGCGGTTTTCGAAAAGCACCCACAGGTTGATGGCCAAGAGCACCAGCGCAATGGGCAGGCCCGAGGGCGCCGCCACGATGTTGGTCAGCAGGATGCCTATTACAATAGGGAAAACGATGATGGCTCCTAAGGCTCTGAATTTCGGAATTATAAAGAGCACGCCTCCTATCACCTCAGCAGCTCCTACCAGCGGCATTATCCACCCGATTTCTGTGAAAGCAGCTGTGGCTTTCACCATCTTCTCGGGCAAATCTGCGGGCATGGGCATATAATTGAGAAACTTGTTGAGCCCTGCATTAATAAACATCAGCCCAAATAGCAGGCACACCACAAATAGTATTCTCTGTTTCATGACTTTATTGGTTTCTGTAATTAGACACTCAGCTACCACTACCCGGAAAAGCAGCCGGACCTACTCTTCACGGGGCTTCCAAATACCTGTTATTTATCTACAAAGTCAACTGTTGTCTTTCACCTTTCTAGCCTGCGACACTCTGGCTACCAACCAAGTAGGAGCTGTACGGCAAATAAACCAGGTTCCGCAGCCCGATGCAATGTGCGTCGGCGCGTGTCGTGTAGCTACCTGGCCTATTTGCAGTGTTGCCCACGTGCATAACCCAACCTCACATGAACCTACTCGTTCTTAATTCCGGTAGCAGCTCCATCAAGTACCAGTTCTTTCGGTGGCCCTCAGAAGCTCCGGCTTGCAGTGGCCTAGTAGAGCGAATTGGGCTCGACAACGCCGTCGTAACGCACAAGCTGATGACGGGAGAGCAGGAAACGACTACTGTGCTGAGCGTGGAACTACCCGACCACGAAGCGGGACTGCGCGAAGTGGCGCGGCTGCTAGCCGACCCACAGCTCGGCGTCATTCAGGACCCCGGCGAAGTGGAAGCGGTGGGGCACCGGGTGGTGCACGGCGGCGAGGAATTTGCGGCTACAGTACAGATTATTCCGGCCGTGAAAGAAGCTATTCGCCAGCTGTTTCCGTTGGCGCCGCTGCACAACCCGGCCAACTGCCGGGGCATTGAAGTGGCCGAGAAGACGTTTCCCCAAGCCAAACAAGTGGCGGTGTTCGACACGGCGTTTCACCAGACCATGCCCGAGCAGGCTTACCGCTACGCCATTCCAACGGAGCTGTATGCCGAGCAAGGCATTCGGGTGTACGGGTTTCATGGCACTAGCCACAAGTACGTAACCGAGCAGGCAGCCCAGTACCTCCACAACCCCGCAGCCCGGCTGGTGAGTGTGCACCTCGGCAACGGCTGTAGCGTCACGGCCGTGCGCGGTGGCCAGTCACTGGATACGAGCATGGGATTTGGGCCGTTGGCAGGCTTAGTGATGGGCACCCGCTCCGGCGACATTGACCCCTCGGTGGTGTTCCACCTCATCAGCCAGCTAAGCTACACGCCTGAGCAAGTGAGTGCCCTACTCAACAAGCAAAGCGGCATGCTGGCCCTTGCCGGCCTCAGCGACATGCGCGACATCACCGCTGCCATTGAAGCCGGCGACGCCAACGCTAAACTTGCCTACGACCTCTACGCGTACCGCATCAAGAAATACATCGGGGCCTACGCCGCCACCCTCAACGGCCTCGATGCCATCATCTTTACGGCCGGGGTCGGCGAAAACGACGCGCTGGTGCGTAAGCTAGTCTGCCAGAACATGGACTACCTAGGCGTGCAGCTCGACGAGGAAAAGAACGCCCAACGCACCAAAGGTATCCGGGAAATCAGCCAAGCCGATAGCCCGGTAAAGGTGCTGATAGTGCCCACGAATGAGGAACTGGAAATTGCCCGCCAGTGCGTGGAATTGCTAGAGGCTGTGGAGTAGAAGTCATGCATACCAGCTGCTTTAAAATAAAAGGCGACTTGCACGGAGCAAGTCGCCTTTTTGCAAGCAAGTAAACTAGTTCCCCTCTTCAGTTGAGGAGGGGAACTAGTATTAGCTTCTACCAAATATTCGCACGCTCGTTTTTAGCGCGCACCATTTTAGCGTCTTCCTTGCAGCCGAAGGCTTCGTAGAACTCGGGCATGTTCATGAGCGGGCCGTTGGTGCGGAACTGCGAGGGTGAGTGCGGGTCGGTTAGCACTTGCTGACGCAGGGCCTCGGGGCGGGCGTTGGTGCGCCACACTTGAGCCCAACCCAGGAAGAAGCGCTGCTCGGGCTTAAGGCCGTCGTAGTTGGGGCGTGGGCCGTTGCCGTACTGCTTGGCTAGCTGCTTTTGCAAGGCCGAGTAAGCGAGGGCCAAACCACCGAAGTCGGCTAGGTTTTCGCCCATGGTCAGCTTGCCGTTCACGAACACCGAATCCAGGGGCTGGAAGGCTGAATATTGCTTGCCCACCATGTCGGCGCGCTTCGTGAATTCTGCCGCATCTTCTTTGGTCCACCAGTCGCGCAGGTTACCCTCGGCGTCCGACTGCCGGCCTTGGTCGTCGAAGCCGTGGGTGATTTCGTGGCCGATAACGGCACCAATACCACCATAGTTCACCGCGTCGTCGGCCTTGGGGTCGAAGAACGGGGGCTGCATGATGCCCGCCGGGAACACGATTTCATTGAGCGAAGAGTTGTAGTAGGCATTCACCGTGGGCGGCGTCATGCCCCACACCGACCGGTCGATGGGCTTGCCATAGCGGCTGATCCGGTCGTTGGACTCCCATTCGCGGGCGGCAATTACGTTTTTCAAGTACGACTCGCGCGTGATATTCAGCGCCGAATAGTCTTTCCACTTGTCGGGGTAGCCGATTTTGACGCTAAATGAATTCAGCTTTTTGAGGGCTTCCTTCTTGGTTACCTCGCTCATCCAAGAAAGCTGCTGGATATGCTCGCCCATGGCTTCCTTGATGTTGGCCACCATCTCCTGGGCTTTCGCCTTGGTTTCGGGGGTGAAGGCTTTTTCCACGTACAGCTGGCCGAACGCTTCGCCCAACGCCGCATCCGTAGCCAGGTTCATGCGCTTCCAACGGGGCTGCTGCTGCTTGGCGCCGCTCAGCACCTGTGTGAAGCGGAATTCCTCGTCGACATACGCCTTGGGCAGCGCCGACGCCATCGACCCAACTAGGTGGGCACGCAGGTAGGTTTTCCAGTCAGCAATGGGCTCTTGCTTGAGCGCGACGTTAACTTCCTTGAAGAAATCAGGCTGACCTACAATCACTTCCTTAGCCGACGACAAGCCCAACTGCGGCAGCATAGCGGTAAGGCCGAGGTTAGGAAATTGCGCATTGGCTTCCGCCACGGTCATTTTGTTGTAGTTGGCGTACGGGTCGCGCAGCGCTACCCGCTCTTTGCTGGCCTTGGCCAATCGGGTTTCCAGGCGTACTACCGTTTCGGCGCCTTTCTTGGCCGTGGCCTCGTTGTCGCCGAGCAGCTTAAAGAGGTTGGTTAGGTACGTGATGTAGGCTGTGCGAACGGTTTTCGAGCGGGTATCATCCTTGAGGTAGTAGTCCCGATCGGGCATGCTGATGCCGCCTTGCGAGATGTAGAGCGCATACTCGGTGCTCTTCTTACGGTCTTGGTTGACGCCCAAGCCAAACACCGAGCGGGTTTGCAGCTTTTGCTGACGAACCAAGGCGTTCTGCAAGCTTTTCAAATCCTTCACGGCCTGAATGCGGGCTAGCTCGGGCTGCAAGTACTTCAAGCCAGCCTTTTCAATGGCCATCGAGTCCATGGCGGAAGCATAGAAGTCGCCAACTTTCTGGGCGTTGGTGCCTTTGGCCGCCGACGTGTTGGCGGCGGCTTCCTGCAGAATGCTACGCAACGCGGCATTGTTCTGGTCGCGGAGGATGTTGAATGAGCCCCACGAGGTTTGAGCGCCGGGAATGGGGGTGTTTTTCAGCCACGTACCGCCCGCATAGTGGAAAAAGTCGTCGCAGGGTGAAACCGACAGGTCCCGTCCGGCCAGGTCTAGGCCAACGCCCGGCACGGAAGCTGCTGCCGCGGTTTCAGTGGTAGTGCTAGCGGTAGTAGAGGCTGGCGTAGCGTCGGCACGGTCTGGCGCAGTGGTGGGGGTAGACGAGGCGCAGCCAGCTAGGGCAAAGCCAGCGGCCGTGCCGAGCGTAAGGAGTAAGTTTCTGTTCGAAATCATACAGTGGAAAAAGGGTTGTGGGAAATTGGTATTGATACTATGAGGCCGTGTGTCTTGCGGTAGCGTTAGCCGGTACAAGGTTTCACTACATCAAAATAAACTTGAGTTAGGTTCCTTGCCTGGGCAGCAGGTGGCCTACGCAAATGCTTGTTAAGCTAGTGGTTACGAACGATAGCGCCTACCAAATCTTGGCCCGGTCGCTTTCCGTGCGGACCATCTTCTGGCCGTCTTTGCAGCCGAAGGCTTCGTAGAACTGCGGCATGTTCATGAGCGGCCCGATGGTGCGGTACTGGCCCGGCGAGTGCGGGTCAGTGAGGATTTGCTGACGCAGGGCCTCGGGCCGAATGTTCTGGCGACGCAGCTGAGCCCAGCTCAGGAAGAAGCGCTGCTCGGGCGTGAACCCATCAATGACGGGGCGGGGCTTGTCGCCGTACTGCTTCTGGAGCTGCTTTTCAAGCGCGCCGTACACGATGGTGAGGCCCGCGAAGTCGGCCAGGTTTTCGCCCATGGTCAGCTTGCCGTTCACGTGCACTGAGTCGAGGGGCGAGAAGGCATCATACTGGCGGCCAACCACGGCGGCGCGCTTCGTGAATTCCGCGGCGTCGGCGGGTGTCCACCAGTCGCGGAGGTTGCCTTGCGAGTCGTATTGGCGGCCTTGGTCGTCGAAGCCGTGGGTCATTTCGTGGCCCATCACGCCACCGATGGCGCCGTAGTTGACGGCGTCGTCGGCGTTGGGGTCAAAGAAAGGTGGTTGCAGGTAGCCGGCCGGAAACACGATTTCGTTCATCGGCGGGCTGTAGTAGGCGTTGATGGTGGGCGGCGTCATGCCCCACTCGTTGCGGTCAATGGGCCCGCCGTATTTCTTCACGTTTTGAGCGTAGTTCCACTGCCGGGCTGCCAGCACGTTTTGCAGGTACGACTCTCGCGAAACAGTCAGGGCCGAGTAGTCTTTCCACACGTCGGGGTAGCCGATTTTCACGCGCAGGGCGTTTAGCTTTTTTAAGGCTTCGGCTTTGGTGGCGTCGCTCATCCAGGTGTTGGTTTGGATGTGCTCGGCCATGGACGCCCGGATGTTGGCTACCATTTCCAGGGCTTTCTGCTTGGCTGCTGGCGGAAATGCCTTGTCTACGTAGAGTTGCCCGAACGCCTCGCCGAGCGTAGCATCCGTGGCAGCCAGCATGCGTTTCCAGCGGACGGGTTGCTGCTTGGTGCCGCTCTGTACCTGCTGAAACCGGAATGCTTCGTCGCTGTACGCCTTGGGCAGCGCCGAGGGCACCGAGCTAACCAACTGCCAGGTTAAGTAGGCTTTGCTGTCGGCGAGCGGCGTGGCATTCATCACAGCACTAAGCTCTTGGAAGAAAGTTGGTTGGCCCACAATTACTTCTTTGGCCGCGCCCAACCCGTGAGCCGCCAGCAACACCGGTAGCCCCACGTGGGGGTACTGGCGCTGAAAGTCGGCCACGGTCATTTTGTTGTAGTTGGCTTGGGGGTCGCGCAGCTCCACAGGCGTTCTGCTGGCTTGGGCCAACTTTTTCTCTAACGCCAATACCGCTTCGGCCTTCTGCTTGGCCGCCGCTTCCGAGTCGCCCATGAGCCGGAAGGTGTTGGTCATGTAGGTGGTGTAGGCCGTGCGGATGGCCGTGGAGCGGACATCGTCCTTGAGGTAGTAGTCGCGGTTGGGCATACCGAGGCCCCCTTGGTAGAGGTTGACGGCGTACACCGTGCTGTTCTTGCGGTCGGGGCCAACGCCGGCCCGGAAAAAAGCGCCCGTGCTAAGCGCCATCTGGCGGGCCAGGCTGGCGTGCAGGCTTTTCAAGTCCTTGATGGCCGCAATGCGCTTTAGCTCTGGCTGCAAGTACGTTAGGCCCGCCTTGTCTAGTGCCGCCGAATCCATGCCCGACGCGTAGAAGTCGCCTACCTTCTGGAGGTTAGAGCCCTTGGTAGCCGAAGTATTGGCCGCAGCTTCTTCCAGAATCTGGCGGAGCATGGCTTGCGTCCGGTCGCCGAGCAGGTTGCGCGGCCCCCAGCTGGAAGCGTACGCCGGAATGGGGTTGCTCTTCAGCCAGTTGCCACCCGAGAACTGAAAAAAGTCGTCGCAAGGGGACACCGACGGGTTGATATCAGCTGGATTAATGCCCACTCCTTTGCTAGATGGGGCCGCCGCAGCCGCCGTGGCGTTGGCAGCGTCAGCCGGAGTGGTGGTGCCCGTGGAAGTGGTTGGTTTACTGGTGGTGCACCCAGCTAAGGACAAAACCATAACGGTCTTTAAGCCAAGCGAGTAGTAGTTTTTCTGCATGAGTAATACGTCGGTGGAAGGGGCAGAGCAGGCGGCAAGATAAAGCGTTCAGGAAACCTACGCTTCATCTTGTCTTAACGACAAGGACACCGCGCAACGCTTGGCGTTGCGGCACAAACACTATTTCAAGTGCTAATCTTTCGGGTGAAGGTGCAACGGTGGACCCCACCCCCGGCCCCTCTCGTCCGGGAGAGGGGTGTGTTCTAGTGGTGTTTGTAGCTTTTCGTCTGACACCCCTCTCTCGAAGGGGAGGAGCCGGGGGTGGGGTACCGTACAATTCTTTATCGGAAACAGATAACCGTCTTTCTATCGACCAAACATTCCCGCTTTCTTTGCCATCAACTTCCTTTCTATACCTATGAAAAAAGCTTTTCTTTTGCTGCTGCTCTGGTGCATTGCCGCGAGTGGCTTCGCCCAATCAGCGCAGTCGCCGCAACGCTTCTTCCCCAAGGAAAAGCTCACCCAGATTGGCGTGTACTACTACCCCGAGCACTGGGATGAAAGCCAGTGGGACCGGGACATCAAGAAGATAGCCGACCTAGGGTTCGAGTACATCCACGTGGGCGAGTTTGCCTGGGCGTTCATGGAGCCCAAGGAAGGCAAATACGACTTCAAGTGGCTGGACAAAGTGGTGGACCTGGCCGACAAGAACAAGATGCGGGTGATTATGTGCACCCCCACGCCCACGCCCCCGGTGTGGCTCACGCAGAAGCACCCCGAGATATTCCAGCGCAACAGCGAAGGCCAGGCCGCCGAGCACGGCTCGCGCAACAACTACTCCACCTCCAGCGACGTGTACCGCAAGTACACCGAGCAAATCGTGACCGAGTTGGGCAAGCGCTACGGCAAAGACAAGCGCATCATGGGCTGGCAACTCGACAACGAACCCGCCCGCGGCGTGGATTTCAGTCCGGCCGCTCAACAGAAATTTCGGACGTGGCTCAAGCAGAAGTACGGCACCATTGAGGCGCTGAACAAAGCCTGGGGTGCGGCCTTTTGGAGCGTACTATACAACGACTTCGACCAAATCAACATTCCGAACCAGCGCCTGCTCTATGGTCCGAGTCCCCACGCGGTGCTAGATTCCAAGCGCTTTGTGGCCGACCAGATGGCGGGGTTCCTGGACTTCCAAGCCGCTACGCTGCGCAAGCATCTGTCGCCAGACCAGTGGATTATGACCAACTACATGGTGATGGAAAACGCGCCCGGCTTCGACCCCACCCGCACCAAGAACCTGGACTTCACTTGCTACACCAAGTACCCCGTGCACGGCGCCGACGAGATGCTCGGCGACAAAGGATTCCGGGTGGGCTCGATGTCGGGCTTGGCTTTTCTCAACGACTACCACCACGCCCTCAACAAAGGGGTGTTTGGGGTGATGGAATTGCAGCCGGGCCAAGTGAACTGGGGCGCCATCAACCCGCAGCCCGAGCCCGGCTCGGTGCGCATGTGGCTATGGCACACCTTTGCCGGCGGCACGGCCCTTAACTGCACGTACCGTTTTCGCCAGCCGCTCTACGGCTCCGAGATGTATCACTACGGCATCGTAGGTTCCGACGGCGTGACGACTACGCCCGGCGGCCTGGAGTTTGCCAAGTACATCACGGAAGTGAAGGAACTCCGCAAGCAATACAAGCCCGCTGTCACCCCACCCACCGAAGTCACCACCCGGCGCACGGCCATCCTAACCAGCATGGACAACCTCTGGGACCAAGACATCCAGAAGCAAACCACGCAGTGGGACCCGTTCGGGCACCAGATGAAGTACTTCCTGGCCGCTAAAGCCCTCGGTGCCCCCGTCGATTTCGTGTCCGAGCAGATGGATTGGAGCGCCTACAAGATGCTGGTAGTGCCTGCCTATCAGCTGGTTGATGCCGCCCTGATTGCCAAGCTACAAGCCTACGCCAACAACGGCGGCCAGCTAGTCATAACCTGCCGCACCGGCCAGAAAGACCGGGACAGCCACCTGTGGCAGGCCACCTGGGCGGCCCCTATCTACAAGCTGATTGGGGCCCAGGTGCAGTTCTTTGATATGATGATGCCCGACACCGACGGGCAAGTGAGCTTTGCGGGCAAGAACTACCGCTGGAACAACTGGGGCGACGTGCTTAAGCCCTCGGCGGGCACCCAAACCTTGGGTACTTATACCAACCAGTACTACGTCGGCCAAGCAGCCGTTACGCAGGTCAAGCAAGGCAAAGGCACCGTCACTTATGTAGGCGTTGATACCGACGGCGGCGAGTTGGAGAAGAACATCATGCGGTCCGTGTACCAGCAAGCTGGCATCAAAACCGCCGACTATCCGGCGGGCGTGAACGTGGAGTACCGCGACGGGTTTTGGGTGGCCGTCAACTACTCCTCGAAGCCGTACACGCTGCCCCTGCCGGCGGGCAGCAAAATCGTGCTGGGCGAGAAAGTGCTGCCGTGCCCCGGCGTCACGGTCTGGACCAGCAACTAGTTCTATGCGAAGGACCTAGGTAGCCACTGCACATTGGTAGCTCCCCAAGATGGGTGTGTTCCGGCGTTGCTGGGCATGACTGTTTTGGGGAGCTACTACGTTACACCGCTTGGGAAACTGAAACCCCGCACCGCGTTCCAGAGTTTATCAGCCACCTCTACTATACCCTCCGTTCATGCGCACCATCAAGCAGCAGCACCGTGCCGTCAGTTCTCCCATAGCCGACTTGATTACGTACCGGGCCTTGCCCACCCAGTCGGTGGAGCACCTCGACCCGTTCTTGTTTTTGAATCACCACGGCCCGCAGGTGTATCGCCCCAACAACCAGGGCCTGCCTTTTGGTCCGCATCCGCACCGCGGCTTCGAGACGGTGACTTTCATTCTGGCCGGCGACATCATGCACCAAGATACCGGCGGGCACCAGAGCATTATCGGGGCGGGCGGCATTCAATGGATGACGGCGGGCAGCGGCCTGATTCACGCGGAGGTATCGTCGCCGGAGTTTAAGCGCACCGGCGGACCGTTGGAAATTTTGCAGCTCTGGGTGAACCTGCCCGCCAAAGACAAGATGACGGCCCCAGCGTATACTGGGTTGCAGGAGCCTGAAATTCCGACCGTTACGCTAGACGAAGGCCGCGTAGCTATTCACGCCGTATCAGGAGAGTGGGCTGGCACTGCAGGTGCTGTGCAGCCGCTCACCGACATGCAGTTGGCCACCATCAACTTTCAGGCGGGCGGTAAATGGCAGCTACCTATTCCCGCCGAACGCACCATCTTCTTCTACACCATCCGGGGTAAGCTGCGCGTAAACGGACAGGAAACCGAAGCCCTGCGCCTCACCGAGTTCAACTACGACGGCGACGAACTACACATCGAAGCCCTATCCGACGCGGTGTTGCTGCTCGGCCACGCACTGCCGTTTCAAGAGCCCATTGTGGCGGCTGGCCCTTTCGTGATGAACAGCGAAAACGAAATCCGCCAAGCCTACCAGGATTACCAAGCCGGCAAATTCGGCCGCTGGGCATAAAGAATAGGTTGCCGTACCGCGTGGTAGAGCAACCGTACGCCTCGCAGACAACAACAAGCCCTTGCTACCACTGGTAGCAAGGGCTTGTTGTATAAATTGATATTCAAGTCAACTAGCAACTAGATAAGCTGTTGCCCATGACTTGCTTGGCTAGCGTTTCTCCTGCCTAGGCTGCGCGCGCTCATATTGAACGGGCCACTTCACCTCAGCGCCCAACTCGTGGGCAGCGTGCAACGGGAAGTACGGGTCACGGAGTAGCTCACGGGCAAGCAGCACTAAATCAGCCTGGCCTTTAGTGATAATTTCTTCGGCCTGCGCGGCGGTGGTAATCATGCCCACGGCGCCGGTTGGTAGACCGGTTTCTTCCCGGACGCGGGTTGCGAACGGCACTTGGTAGCCTGGGCCAACCGGAATATCAGCCTTCGGTACGTTGCCACCGGTAGAGCAGTCGATTAGGTCCACGCCTCGCTCTTTCAGTAGGTGGCAAAGAGCCACCGAATCGTCGATGGTCCAGCCGCCTTCGGTCCAGTCGGTGGCCGAAATGCGCACTACCAGCGGGAGGTTATCGGGCAGCGCGGCGCGGGTGTCTTCGGTTACTTGCAGCAGCAGGCGGCAGCGGTTCTCGAACGAGCCGCCGTACTCATCGGTGCGGTGGTTGCTGAGCGGCGACAGAAACTCGTGAAACAGATACCCGTGGGCTGCGTGTATCTCAATTACTTGAAAGCCAGCTTCCAAAGACCGGCGCGTAGCCTCCTTGAAATCGGCCCGTACCTTCTCGATGCCGGCTTTGTCGAGGGCTAGGGGAGCGGGTTCACTGTTGGTAAATGCCTCGGCACTTGGCGCAACCGTCTGCCAGCCGCCCGCTGATTCGGGCACCACGGTGCCGCCTTTCCAGGGACTCTCGTGGCTAGCTTTGCGGCCGGCATGGGCCAGCTGAATGCCGGGTACACTGCCCTGGCTGACAAGGAACTCGTTGATGCGGCGCAAGCCCGCGATGTGCTCATCTTTCCAGATGCCAAGGTCGTCGGGTGTGATGCGGCCTTCCGGCGATACGGCGGCCGCTTCGGTCAGAATCAGGCCGGCGCCTCCCACGGCGCGGCTGCCAAGGTGTACGAGGTGCCAATCATTCGCAAAGCCATCCTGGCTACTGTATTCGCACATCGGCGACACGGTAATGCGGTTGCGCAACGTAATACCGCGCAACGTGAAAGGCGTGAAAAGAGCGGAAACAGCCATATAAGCAAACTAAAAAGTGCAGAAGGAATGGTCTGCATTAACTGTTCCTGGCGCTCAGGGTTTCACTTAACTTATGCTTTACGCAGCTGCACCCTTTGCATCGCCGCCGCGCGTGTGCCGACTATTCGCTGGTAGCAGCCCCGTTTGCGCGCCTGCTTTGGGTTTCGACGTTTTCTTTTCGGGCTTCTGCTTGTCGGGCTTTAGGGTGGGCTTCAGCTTGCTTGGTTTGCGAGAAGAAGCCTCAACATCCAGCGTAACAGGGCGCGGCGGCTGGGCAGGGCGCTGGGGAACCGCACCAGGAGGCGACACAACCGGCATACCCTGAGCTAGCAGGGCAGGCGAGCCACCAGCCCACCAGCTTATTAGCAACGAAAACAGCAGCTTTTTCATACCCGTGTGTTTTACAAATGAATACTAGAGGCTCTTGTATGGCGGTACGCCTCCGTAGCCGCAAGTATAGGAAAGACTCTATGCGTAGCTGTTGCGTTGCATGCGCTGCCGTCTTTATTGTACGCTCGTGCTTGATTACCAGTTTTTTATCGTCTAATTAGGCAAAGAATAGGAGGGAGCCGGGAAGTTAATAGGCAGCCTGCTGCTGCCGGCTGCTCCCAGTGGAGCGGCACTGGGCACAGAAAGCCAGAACTAGCAGTGAGGCCAGCAGTATTTCCAGCTACCTTCCGCTGCCTTCTTTATCTTACCTTCTGCTTACGGCCCAACCTTGCTACTCATGTTTGCTTTTTTCAGCGAAGTGCACCATCTCTTAACGGAAGCCGGTTGGTTTCCGGGTCGCACCGTTGACACGAAGCTGTACCGGCAGCAAGCCAGCCGGTTGGGGTTGCCGTGGCTGCCCGCCGCCGAAGCGTTTCTTCGCGAATTTGGGGGCCTCTCTTGCTACTTCACCCGCCACGACCACAGCACCAGCCGGGTATTTTTCGACGTGGAAAAAGGTGCGGCGTTTCCCGACTTAGCTTATCTGCTGCAAGAGTACAGCGTGCGAGTACCGCACGGCGTTTTGTCGGTGGTGGGCTTAGCGTATACCGATCCGCTATGCTTGCTCATGGACCAGGATGGAGCACTCTACGGCGCATTTCACGGCGGATTTTATCGGATTGCCAGCGCGGGAGTCCTTGGTATTGAAGCTATTCTGCTGGATTGGCCCTTCAAAGAGGTGCTCGCTAAAAGCTAGCCCAAGTGCGTATTCGTGGGCTTCAACTAGTACCTACCCGGCTGGGCCGCGTATATTTCCCCATGATTCCGCTTATCCACCAAACACCACGTCTCACGCTGTTGGCCGCCAGCCGCGCCCTACTCACGGCCGAACTCCACAAACCCCGCTACTTCCCGGTGCTGCTCGGTGCCGCCATGCCCACCGACTGGCCCCCCGGCGAATACGACCAAGAGGCCATGCACTACTTCCTCGAACAGCTCACGGCCGGCGGGCGCACGGCGGCGGGGTGGTACGGCTGGTATGCTATTCTCAAGGCCACGGCCACTATGCCCGCCACCCTCATCGGTGCTGGTGGCTTCATGGGCCCGCCCGATGCTACTGGCACCACCGAAATCGGGTACTCTGTATCAGCGGATTGGCGCCGGCAGGGCCTTGCCACCGAAATGGTGAGCGGCCTGATTGAACAAGCTGCCCGCACGGGTATGGTCCGCCATCTGCTGGCCTACACGCACCCCGACAATCCGGCTTCTCAGCACGTGCTGCTCGCCAACGGCTTCCAAGCCGCTGGCACTCACATTGACGGCCGCCTGCGTTTCGAGCGGGAAGTGGAGCCGGAAGTGGCATAGTCACTACGCCGACCCTCGGGCTAAGCTGATGCGGCGAGCAGTGGCTGTGCTTGAGTCTATGAGCTGTAAATCAACAGGGTATAGCTAGTAGCTTAGCTGGTCTATGTGCTCGCTGCCGCGGTGCTGCTTGGCGTATTCGGAGGGCGTCATGCCGTAGAGTTTGTGGAACACGGTGCGGAAGTGCTTTAAATCCTGCACCCCCACCTGGTACGCTACGTCCGACACCCGAAGCGGGGTGCTAGCCAGCAATTGGGCTGCCCGTTTCATGCGCACATCCCGAATAAACTCCACCACCGAACGGCCCGTGAGGCTCTTGATGCGGCGGTAGAAGAACGACTGGCTCATGCCCATTTCCCGAATCAGCACCTGCACGTTGAAGTCGCAGTCGGCGAGATTGTGCTCCACTACGTGCATGGCCTTCTCCAAAAACTGCTGGTCCACCTCCGGGATGGTGATTTCCGTGGGTTCCAGCAAAATCTGCCGCTCGTAAAATTCGCGCAGCTTGCAGCGGTTACGCAGGATGGCGGAAACCTTTGCGTGCAGAATTTTCGGGTTGAAGGGTTTGCTTACATAGTCGTCGGCTCCCATTTCCATGCCTTCCAACTCGTGCACGGCCGCCGTTCGGGCCGTGAGCAGCACCACCGGAATGTGCAGCGTTTGGGGGTGCTGCTTGATTTTCTGGCACAGTTCCAACCCGGTGCTGCCGGGCATCATGATGTCACTGATAACCAAATCTGGCAGCAGGACTTGCGCCAACTCCCAGCCCTCCACGCCATCGGCGGCCACACTTACATCGTATTCGGAATTGAATAACAGCTCCAAGTAGTGGCGCACGTCGCTGTTGTCTTCCACAATAAGCAGGCGGCGGGTGCTCGTGCGGGGTTCTTCCAAGGGTTCCGGCAAGTGCTCGGCAGCAGGAGTAGCCAACTGGGAGGCGGGCGTGTGGAAAGTAGGTTCCGCGTGGGAAGCAGCCGGTTCCAAATCAGTGAGGGCCAGGTGCTGATGGCCGAACGGCAGGCGCACCGTAAACGTCGCGCCTTGTTCCACTTCGCTTTCCACGGTGATTTCGCCTAGGTGGCGCTCCACAAATTGCTTGACCAACGACAACCCAATGCCGGTGCCCATCATGCGCAGGGTTTCGGTCTGGGAGGCTTGGTAGTAGGCATCGAAAATGTTGGCTAGCTCCGAAGCTTCCATCCCGATGCCCTGGTCGATTACTTTTATCTCCAGGTAGTTGTTGTCGAGGCCGGTGGCGCCGAAAACGGCCGGGCTGGCCGGGTCGCCGACTACCGTGGCCGTAACCGTGATGCTGCCTTGCTCCCGGGTGTACTTGAACGCGTTAGACAACAGGTTGGTCAGCACGATTTCCAGCTTGCCTTGGTCGAAGTACAGCTCCACGGGTTCGGAGGGGGCCAGCAGCGTGTAGGTCAGCTGGCGCTCTTCGGCTTTGAGCTTGAAAATCAAGAAGATTTCCGTCAGAAAGCCCACAATATCGGCGCGGGCGGCGCGCAGCGGTACCTGACCGGCTTCCACCTTGCGGAAGTCCAGGAGTTGGTTCACTAAGTCCAGCAGCTTGCGCGTTTGCTTGTGCATGAGCACGATGCTGTCTTTGAGGCCCGTAAACCGATGGGCCGCCGTTAGCAGTTCCTCCATTGGCCCCAGAATAAGGG
This sequence comes from Hymenobacter tibetensis, assembly GCF_022827545.1. NCBI lineage: Bacteria > Pseudomonadati > Bacteroidota > Cytophagia > Cytophagales > Hymenobacteraceae > Hymenobacter > Hymenobacter tibetensis. The sequence goes on along the minus strand of NZ_CP094669.1, from coordinate 5,566,934 downwards.
TGAGCGGCGTGCGCAGCTCGTGCGACACGTTGGTGAAGAAGCTGAGCTTCAAGTCTGTAAGCTCTTTTTCCTTTTCCACCCGGAACTTCTCGAGGGCCAGCTTGCTCTTCAACTGCTGCTGGGCCAGCGTAACTTGGCGGTACACCCACAGTGCCCCAACCAGTGCGAGGCCGTATAGCATATAAGCCCACCACGACTTCCACCAGGGTGGCAGTACCGTGAACTGCAACCGAGCCGGCTGCTTGGACCACAGACCGTCGCCGTTGCTGGCTTTCACCAAGAACGTGTAGTGGCCGGGCTGCAAGTTGGCGAAGGTGGCGGCCCGTTGCCGGGGCGCGGCTTCCACCCAGCCCTTGTTATAGCCAACCAGCTGATAGGCATAGTGATGCTTGTTGGGCGTAGCATAATTAAGACCCACAAACTCCACTGTGAAATCGTTTTCGTCGTCGCGGATAGCTACGGTTTGGGGCCGCGCAAAGTCTTTAGTTAGCAAGACGCGCCCATTGATGGTTTCGCCCACGGCCACCGACTTGTTGGCAATGCGCAAGCCCGTGATGCGCACCACTGGCGGAAACGGGTTGGTTTGGATAGCACGCGGCTTGAAATAGCTGATGCCGTTGATGCCCCCAAAATATAAGGTACTGTCCTGGGCCCGGCAGGCGGCCCCGATTTTGAAAGCGTTGCTTTGCAGACCGTCGGCCACGTCGTAGCGCAGGTAGTGGCGGGTGGCGGGCGTAACGCGGTAGAGGCCGGTGCCGCCAATCCAGAGGTGGCCGTCTTCATCGGCCAGAATACTTTCCACGTCGGTTTCCGGCATCCATTGGCTGCAGCGCCGAATGGTTTCCCGGCCTTGCTGGTCGGTGACCAACTGGTGCAGCCCGCCGCCGATAGTTCCAATCCAAAGAGTGCCCTGGCGGTCTTGCAGCAGTGGCCACGTGTAGTTGATGCTCAGGCTGTTGACGTCGTGCTTGTTGTACTGGAAGTGCTTGAGCAGCACCAAGGAGTCGGCCGTTACGCGCAGCTTAAGCAAGCCTGCGTCGCGGGTGCTAGCCCAGAGCACGTCTTTCTTTTGGTCGTAGAGCAGGTACGTGAAATGTTCGGTGGGTAGGCCCGTGGCTACGCGGTAGGTTTGCAATAGCTCGCCGGCCTGGTTGAAGCGCGCCAAGCCGGCATTGAAGGTGGCCACCCACATGGTGCGGTACTGGTCTTCTACCACGCTTTCAATGCTCGTCGCCGCCTTGTCGGGCTGCTTGGACAGGGCCTTGAGGTTTTCAAGCTTTTCTGCTCCGGCCGACCGCCTCAACGTGTACAGCCCGTGGGTGCGCGACCCCAGCCACAGCGTGCCGTCGGAGGCTTGCGTAACCGCCGACACATCCACGCCGGTCACGTCACCGGACTGCTGCCAGCTCAGGTAGTTGCGGTACGTTTTGCGGGCTAAGTCATAGCACGAGAAGCCGTTGCGGGTACCTATCCAGAGCTGGTTGTTGGCTTCGTCTTTATAGATGGCGTTGACGTAGTTGTTGGGCAGCGAAGACTGGCCGGTAAGCTGGCGTTGCAACTGCCCGAACGGCTTTTGGCGCAAATCCACTTTGTTGAGGCCCCCGGCGGAAGCGGCCAGCCACATCACCTGGTTGCGGTCTTCGAACAGCTGATGCACCCGCTCGGATTGGAGGCTGAATGGGTCGCCGCCCACCGGCAAAAACAGGGTGGGCTTGGTGGGCTGCACGGGAGGCGTACTGCCCGTTACGGCCCCGGCCTGCCACACATACAAACCGTAGTCGGTGCCCACCCACAGCCGCCCAAATGAGTCGAGGCGCAGGGCATGAATGTCGCGGCAGGCTTGGGGTAGGGGATGGGCAGCGAGGTTGCGCGCCCGCAGGCGGTCCGTGCGGGCCACCCAAAGCACTTGGTGGTTGGTGCCAATCCATAGGTCGCCCCGGCTGTCTAGGTGTACGGCCCGCACGGTGGCGAAGCCCAGCGGTGCCCGGCGAGCCGCTAGCGTAGCGGGTAGCGTGGCACCCGCTTCAACGAGGCGGAGGCCCGCCCCGAGGGTGCCCACCCACACCTGGTTTTCCGGCGCTACCACCAAGCTCATCACCTGGTAGTTGGTGTAGTTGTCTTCTGCGAGTGGCACTTGGCGCAGGTGCGTCAGCTTGCCTTGGGCATCAAACCCCAGCACGAAAATGCCGCGGTGCTGGGTGCCCACCCACAGGCGCCCGTACGGGTCGGAGGCAATGACTACCACGTCGGCTTGGGCAAGCTGGCGGGCCAGCGGCCGGTACAGAAGGGGTACGTCCTGCTCGCGCAGGTGCTGAAAACGGTCGTGGTCGGCGTCGTAGAAGCTAAGGCCGCTGCTTTCCGCGCCCGCCCACAAGCGCCCGTTCCGCCCGACGTGGAACGCCCGGACCCGGTTGCCAGACAAGCCGTTCGAGGAGTTTACGGGCAAAGAATACTGCTTGAGGTCGTAGCCGTCGTAGCGGTTGATACCCCGGTTGGTACCAATCCAGAGGAAGCCGGCACTGTCCTGCACAACGGCCATGGCGTCGCTGTGCGAGAGGCCATTGTTGACGGTGAGATGCTCGAACCGAAATTCCCCGGGCGTGCTCTGCGCCCAGCCGACCTGGCCCGTCAACGCCAAGAGAAACAGACAGCAGACCGAGGCAATCGACCATTTCATAGAACTAGGTATTCAACCCCATGCGGGGTGTAAAAGCAAAGGAAAATGTGCGCCTTTTTCGGCCTAACGGGCTCATCTATTATAGCCATAACAGTTGAGCTATCAGACAAGACGGTTGGCCGAGAAAACGCAGCTTACAGACAAGCATACTTTTCAAGCGCAGACCAATTTACCCCTTTTTTCGACTAAAAACCCCTAGTTTATTCAACTATCAGCCGGAAGAATCCTGTTTTGAGGGCGGAACAGACCAATTTGCCCCTGCTTTTTTGTGGAAATCCCCCTGCTGTAGCCCGATGGAGTCCGGTACTTTAGGGTCCACCAAACAAGGGGCTCGCACTGCTCGCCAGCAGTCATCTTATCGGCCCCCGCAACCAGCGCTATTAGCCTGCCTAGTACCAGGCGCCGCTCGCTGTATTGCCCACTCGCTTTTTCAAGAGTACCTCCACTACTACGCATAGGGGCATTCCCGTGCCTAGCCTGCGCAAACGATTGCGAATTTCTATCCCCTTTTAACTACCTGATCCTTTCTTCTTCATCATGCGACATCTTGGTCTGCTCGTATTCGTCTTTTTGAGCTTGGTGCTACAACCCGCACCAGCAACTGCGCAAGTTGCAACGCACACCTTCGCCCTCGGCGACGAAAACTTCCTGCTCGATGGCAAGCCGTTCCAGATGATATCGGGCGAGCTGCACTACCCCCGGGTGCCGCGCGAAGCCTGGCGGGCCCGCATGAAGATGGCCCGGGCCATGGGCCTGAACACGATTGGTACCTACGTGTTCTGGAACCTGCACGAACCCGAGAAAGGTAAGTTCGATTTCAGCGGCAATAATGATATTGCTGCCTTCGTGCGAATGGCCCAGGAAGAAGGACTGTGGGTGGTGTTGCGGCCCAGCCCCTACGTGTGCGCCGAGTGGGAATTTGGCGGCTACCCGTACTGGCTGCAAAACGAAAAAGGCTTGGTGGTGCGCAGCAAGTCGCCGGCGTTTCTGGCCGAGTACCGGGCGTATATCCAGGCCGTAGGCAAGCAGCTGGCGCCGTTGCAAGTCAACCACGGCGGGCCCGTGCTCATGGTGCAAGTGGAAAACGAGTACGGCTTCTACGCCAGCGACAAAGAGTACTTGGAGCTTAACCGCAAGCTGTTCCTGGAAGCCGGTTTCGATGGGCTGCTTTACACCTGCGACCCGGCTGCCAAGGTGGCCCAGGGACACCTGCCCGGTCTGTTGCCCGCCGTCAATGGCCTCGACAAACCCGAGGAGGTGAAGAAAATTGTGCGCACCAACCACGGCGGCAAGGGGCCCTATTTCATTGCCGAGTGGTATCCGGCTTGGTTTGACTGGTGGGGCGCCCCGCACCATACCGTGCCCGCCGCCCAGTACACGGGCCGCCTGGATACGGTGCTGGCCGCGGGCCTCTCCATCAACATGTATATGTTTCATGGCGGCACCACACGCGGCTTCATGAACGGCGCCAACTTCAGCGACACCGTCGCCTACGAGCCCCAGATCAGCAGCTACGACTACGATGCCCCGCTCGACGAGGCTGGCAACGCTACCCCCAAGTTCATGGCTTTTAGGCAGGTGATTCAGAAGCACTTGCCGGCAGGCGTGAAGCTACCTGCCGTGCCAGCAGCCAAGCCCACCATCACGCTGCCCGCAGTGCAGCTCACGCAAGCAGTAAGCCTGTTTGACGTGCTGCCCGCCCCTAAAGCAAACGCCACTCCGCTCACGTTCGAAGACCTCAACCAGGCCTACGGCTACGTGCTCTACCGTGCCACCGTACCAGGAGGCAGTACCAGCATGCTCAAGATCAAAGACTTGCGCGACTATGGGTTGGTGTTCGTGAATGGCAAGCGGGTGGGTATCCTGGACCGCCGCCTCAAGCAAGACAGCCTGCTGCTTACGCTGCCCAAAGGTCAGGTGAAGCTGGAAATTCTAGTGGAAAACCTGGGGCGCATCAACTTCGGCAAGTACCTGCTCCAGAACCGCAAGGGTATCACCGAGCAGGTGGTGCTGGGCGGCAAGGAGGTGAAGAACTGGCAGATGTTCAAGCTTCCCTTCGAGCAAGTAAACGCCGCCCTATTCAAAGGCAAAGCCACGCCAGCCACCCCCGGCGGCCCAGTGCTCAAGCGTGGCACCTTCGCCCTCACCCAAACCGGCGACACCTACCTCGACATGCAAGCCTACGGCAAAGGCTGCGTCTGGATCAACGGCCATTCGCTCGGGCGCTACTGGGAAATCGGGCCGCAGCAAACGGTGTACGTGCCGGTGGAGTGGCTGAAGAAGGGCGAGAACGAAGTGGTGGTGCTGGAACTGCTTAAACCCGAAGTCAAAACCCTCACCAGCTCGCCCAAGCCTATCCTGAGCCGGCTGCCCTCTCCGGCTACGGGCAAGGTGCACTAGTAGCCTAGCCCACCAGGTAACATCAGAACAAACGCAGCTTAAGAGCTTGTGCAAACAGGCTCCGGATGCCTCCCTTTTCCCCTTTGGTTTCACCTAATTCCCACACTCAGCTTATGAAGAATCTTACTTTTCAGAAGGGGTTTGCGCTGTGCTTGCCTCTAGCCTTTCTATCGGTGACGGGGGCCTTTGCCCAAACGAGCACCGTTAAGGGGAGGATAACCGATGAAACCGGCGCTGGCCTGCCGGGCGTAACCGTGCTGCTCAAGGGCACCTCCACGGGCACCGCCACCGACAACCAAGGCAACTACTCCTTGAGTGTGCCGGACGTAGCGACGGGCGTGCTGCAAATTTCGTTTGTGGGCTATAAGCAACAGGAGCTTCCGCTTTCCAACCGCACCAGCCTGGATGTGCGGCTGGCCGCCGATACTAAAGCCTTGGATGAAGTGGTAGTGGTAGGCTACGGCACGCAGGACAAGCGCAGCCTAACCAATGCCGTAACCACCGTGCAGGGCGAAGACATTGCCAAGCTCACCGTGGCCGATGTAGGCAGCGCCCTGCAAGGCAAAGCCGCTGGCGTATCGGTGGTGGGCGCCGGTTCGGAGCCGGGCGGCACCCCGCAAATTCTGATTCGGGGTTTGTCTACCATCAACGGCAACAGCCCGCTCTACGTGGTGGATGGCTTGCCAGTGGCCAACATCAACTACCTGAACCCCAAAGACATTGCCAGCCTAAGCGTGTTGAAGGACGCGGCTTCCGCGGCCATTTACGGGTCGCGGGCGGCCAATGGCGTTATCCTGATTACCACTAAAGCGGGCACCAAAGGCGAGCCTCAGATTACGCTCGACGTGACCTATGGCGTGTCGAACCCTACCAACATTCCGGACATGGCTACCTCGAGTGAGTACGCCAGCATCATGAACCTGGCGGCCACCAACTCCAACCGGCCCGTGGTGTACCCCGACCCTAGCGCCCTCACGGAAAGCACCGACTGGTGGAAAGAAATTTCGCGCCGGGGCAGCACCCAGAACTACTCGGTGGGCTTGTCGGGCGGCAGCGACCGGGTGACGTACTCGACGGGTATTAGCTACTTCAAGGAGCAGGGGTTGATTCGCAATTCCGACTTCGACCGGTTGTCGTTGCGGCTGAAAACCGAGTACCAGGCGGCCAAGCGGCTGAAGGTAGGCGAGGACTTCAACATCTCGGTGACCAACCAGAAGTTCTTGAACAACAATGCCTTGTTCCGGGATGCTTTCAACAACGACCCCATTACGCCGGCGCGGGTAGCGGGCACGTCCGGCAACCCCTACGACTACTACGGCGCCTCGCCAACTGATATCGGCAACCCGCTGGCGGTGATAGAGCGCAACGACGACAAGCGCAACCAATACTTCCTGGTGGGCACCGTGTACGCCAACTACGAGTTCGTGCCGGGCCTAATTTTCGAGACGCGGTTTGGGTCCAACAACAACGTGTACGAGCGCAACGCCTTCACGCCCTTCTTCACCATCGACGCCAACGAGCGCAACCAGGTGAACTCGGTGACGCGGGAGCACAACATCGAAATCAACTGGAACAACACCAACACCCTGAACTTCACCAAGTCGTTGGGTGAGCACAACCTGACTGCCCTGGCCGGCGTGACGCTGGAGCGCTTCTCGCTCCGTACTGAGCGGGCCGATGGGCAGGCCATTCCTAGCAACGAGCCGGACCTGCGCTACCCTGATGCTGCCACGGCCAACTTCAGCGTGGCGGGCAACACTTTCGTCAACACCATTGCCTCCTTGATTGGCCGGGTGAACTACGACTTCAAGGGCCGCTACTTGCTGGGCGCCAGCATCCGGCGCGACGGGGCCTCGGTGTTTCCGTCGGGCAACCGCTGGGGCGTGTTCCCCTCGGTGTCGGCGGGCTGGCTGCTCTCCGACGAGGAGTTCATGAAGGGCCTGAGTCCGGTTAACTTCTTCAAGCTGCGGGCCAGCTGGGGCCGGGTAGGCAACCAGAATATTCGCAGCATCACCAACAGTGCCTACACCGGCACGCTGGGCCGCGTGTTCTACGTAACCGGCGACGGCCGCACCGAGCAACTGGGCGTGGTGCAAAGCAACGTACCCAACCCCAACGTGAAATGGGAAACGGTGGAAGACTACGACCTCGGCGCCGACCTGGCTTTCCTAGATAACAAGCTGACTGTGACGGCCGACGTGTTCCGCCGCAACACCATAGACATGCTGATGAGCCAGTCGATTCCGGGGCACGCCGGCTACGGCTACAACAGCCCGGTAACCAACATCGGCAGCATGAAAACCAACGGCCTCGACTTCTCGGTGGGCTATGCCAAATCAACCGGCGACTTCACCTACGGCGCCAATATCAACGCCACCCGGGCCGTGAGCAAAATCAAGAAGCTCGCCAACGGCCAAGCGCTGTACTCCGGCAACACGCCCATTTTCGGGCGGCCTTCCAAAACCGAAGAAGGTGGCTACGTGGGCGCTTTCTACGGCTACCAGACCCAAGGTATCTTCCAGAACCAGGAGGAAATCAACGCCCACACCGGCCCTGATGGCCGCCTGATTCAGAGCGGTGCCCAGCCCGGCGACTTCCGCTACGCCGACCTCAACAACGACGGCACGATTGACGCCAAAGACCAGAAGTATATCGGCAACCCCACGCCAGACTTGACCTTCGGGGTGAACCTGACAGCTGGTTACAAGAACTTCGACCTGCAAATTTCGCTGGCCGGTAGCCTCGGCAACGACGTGGTGAACGTAACCAAAGGCTGGACCTATTCGGGTAGCTACAACTACAACAAAATCTCGGGCCTGGAAGACAAAGCCTGGCACGGCGAAGGCACCTCGAACACGGTGCCGCGCATTGTAGCCAACGACAACAACCAGAACCTGACGCGCTTCTCGGATTTCTACGTGGAAGACGGCTCCTACGCCCGCATGCGCAACCTACAGCTCGGCTATACGCTGCCGCAGGAAGCGTCCAAGGTGTTGCGCATGAGCAGCTTGCGCGTGTATGTGAGTGCCCAGAATCTGTTCACCATCACCAACTACAGCGGCCTGGACCCCGAAATCGGCTACGGCCGCTCTTACACCGATGCGCCGTCGGCCCTGAACCGGGGCGTCGATATTGGCAACTACCCCACTTCCCGCACCTATCTGGTGGGCGCCAACATTGCTTTCTAATTCCTTCCAGCCATCGAAATCATGAAAAAATATAGCCTCCTGTTTGTGCTGGCGCTCGGCCTTGGTTTGCAAGCTTGCCAAGACTTTTTGGAAGAGCCACCCCGGGGTCAGCAAACCGTTGACAACTACTTCAACACCGCCGCTGAGTGCAAGGCCGCCGTTATGGGCTGCTACTCTACCACCGACCAAGACGACTGGTGGAAGATTGACCGCACCCGCATGTTCGGCGATGCCGGCTCCGACGATGCCTGGAAAGGCAACTCTATTGCTGGCGACCAGCGTGAGTTCGGCGACTTTGCCCGCTTCTTCTGGCTGCCCAACAACGAGTGGTTCGACAACCGCTATACCCATATCTTCCAGGCCATTGGCAACTGCAACGCCGCCCTGGTAGGTATTGCCAAAGCGCCTATTGATGCCGAGTTGCAAAAGCAATTGCTGGCGGAAGTGAAGTTCATCCGTGCTTACAACTACTTCGAGCTAGTGAAGGGCTACGGGGGCGTACCGCTGGTGCTCGCGCCGGTGTCGCCGAGCGAGTCATTGACGCTGCGCCGGAACACCACAGAAGAGTGTTACGCGCAAATCATTGCGGACTTGAAAGATGCTGCCGCGGCCCTGCCCGAGAAAAGAGCCCAACCTGCCGGCGACCGAGGCCGCGCCACCAAAGGCGCCGCCAACGCCTACCTAGCCAAAGCGTACCTCTACACCGAGAAGTGGGCCGAAGCCCAGCAGTACGCTGAAATCGTAATCAATTCCAACCAGTACAACCTGAACGACGAGTTCAGCCGGGTCTGGAGCGTAGATAACCCGAACGGCAACGAATCCATCTTCGAGCTGAACTACAACGCCAACCAGACGTTCCCGCTTGGTACCTACCTCACGTCGGTGATGCGCAGCCGGGCCGATGGCGGCTGGGGCTTCAACACGCCCAGCAGCAATCTGGAGCAGGCCTTCGTGCGAGAAAACGACCCCCGCCTCAAGTGGACCATCATCAAGCAGGGCGACAGTGTGGACGTGAAAACGCCCGGCTTCGACTACACCAAGTATGACACCAAGCTTTCGGAAAACGAGTCGGGTCGCATCAGCCGCAAGATGTTTTTGCTGCTGAAAGACCGGCCGGCCAACGAAGGCAACCGCGGCCCTCTCAACCGCATCGAACTGCGCTACGCCGACCTGCTGCTTATGCACGCCGAAGCCTCGTACCGCTTGGGACAGGAAGTGAAAGCCCGGCAGTCGTTGAACCTAGTGCGGGCGCGGGCCAACCGCCTCAAGCCTGGTACTGTGCTGCCCCGCACGTCTACCGGCTCGGCGCTGCTCGACCACATCTGGCTGGAGCGCCGCTTGGAGCTAGCCATGGAAGGCCACCGCTACTACGACCTGGTGCGTCAGAAGCGCCTAGTAGCCGTTATGACGGCCTTCAATGCCTCGCAGCTCACCAACACCGACCCTTATGACAAGGGCAAGTTGAAAGACCAGATATCCGAGAAAAACAACCTGTTCCCGATTCCTACGCCGCAGATTCAGCTCTCCGGTGGCAATGTGGAACAGAACCCCGGGTACTAAGGCCTAGGAGCCTTCACTTGGTGGCACGGGTCACCAAGAACAAGACATTCTTTTGAGGATGGGATAATCCGGCTGGTTGACTTAGGTTGGCCGGCCGGATTAGCTGGTTCTGGGGTTTTGAGTGGCGCGCATAGCGTACCATATGGCTTTGTTTAACTTGCTTTCAATGAGAATAGTAACAGAATGCAGTGCTTGGTTTTCGTATTCGCGGGCTTCACTGGGTAACCGCTTGGGGATAAGCGCGCTCGTCCTGCTGGCGGCGGTCAGTACCGGGCAAGGGCAAACGAGCAAACCTGCTGAAACTACTCCGGTGGTAACGGTGCTGCTGGACGACACAAAAACCTACCAGACCATCGACAACTTCAGCGCCTCCGATGCGTGGGCGTGCCAGTTTGTGGGCTTGTGGCCAGCCGCTAAAAAGGAAGCCATTGCTGATCTGCTGTTCAGCACCAAAGACCAGGCCGGTGGGCAGCCTAAAGGTATCGGGTTGTCGATGTGGCGCTTCAACATTGGGGCGGGCAGCGCCCAGCAGGGTGAGGCCAGCGGCATCAAAGACGAGTGGCACCGAGCCGAATCGTTCCTGACCCCCGACGGCCGCTACGACTGGACCCGGCAGGCTGGGCAAGTCTGGTTTTTGCAGGCGGCCAAGCAACGGGGTGTGCCGCAGTTTCTGGGCTTCTTGAACAGCCCACCAGTGCAGTACACCGTTACAGGCCGGGCCTTTGCGGCCGATGGCAAAACCAACATGGCACCAGCCAATTACAATGCCTTAGCCACGTTCATAGCCAACGTGGTGCAAGGCGTGCAGAAGACCACCGGCATCCTCTTCGACTACGTCAGCCCGGTGAACGAGCCGCAGTGGGACTGGAGCGACCCCAAGCAGGAGGGCAGCCCGTTTCGCAACAACGAAATCAGCGGCATTGCTAAAGCTCTGAACGCCGCGTTGGTAGCCCAGCAACTGCCCACCAAGATTCTGATACCTGAGTCAGGCAAAATCACCTATCTGTTCGGCCCCGACGACAAGCCCGACCGAGGCGAGCAAATCAAGGCCTTCTTCAATCCGAGTGCAACGGCCACCTACGTGGGTGACCTGCCGCGCATGGCCCGCACCGTAGCCGGCCACAGCTACTTCACGTCCTCGCCCTACCCGGCAGCCGTGGCCATGCGCCAACAACTGGCTGCCAACGTAGCGGCTGTTGATAAGCTAAACTACTGGCAATCTGAATACTGTATTCTGGGCGACAACGATGGCGAAATCAACGGCAACAAGCGCGACTTGGGCATGGACCCCGCCTTGTACCTAGCCCGCACCATCCACGCCGACTTGGCCGTAGCCAACGCCGCCGCTTGGCAATGGTGGTTGGCCGTTTCGCCCTACGATTACAAAGACGGCCTGATTTACGTCGACAAAACCAAAGCCGATGGCAACTACCAACCCAGCAAGATGCTGTGGGCGCTGGGCAACTACAGCCGCTACATCCGGCCTGGCGCGGTGCGGATAGATGCCCGCCTCGCTCAAGACCCCGGCTCAAACAACCAGTTGTTGGTTTCCACTTACAAGAATGCCGCTGGTAAGCAGCTAGTTACGGTGCTTGTCAACTCGGCGGCCGCCCCGCAGGAGGTGCGGCTTCAGCTCCAGCAGAAGAAGCTGGGCGCCGGGCGCACCTACGTTACGTCCGCCACCACCGACCTGAAGCCCGGCCCGATGGTGAAAGCCGGCCAGCCCCTGCATCTGGCTCCGCGCTCCATCACCACGTTGGTCAGCGACTACCGCTAGCGTTTGCCTGACCTTTCCCTTCCAACCACCCGCTTCTATGAAAACCACTTTTTCGCTAGTATTTATCCTGGCTTGGGCGCTGGTCCTGGGCACCGCTCAGGCGCAGGCACCCCGGCAGCAAGTACTGTTCAACACCAACTGGAAGTTTCACAAAGGCGACGTAACGGCCGGCGAAAAACCCGACTTCAACGACACCGACTGGCGCCGGCTTGAGCTGCCCCACGACTGGAGCATTGAAGGGCCATTCAGCCAGGAGTGGGCCAGTGCTACCGGCTTCTTGCCGGGTGGCATTGGCTGGTACCGCAAAACGTTTGAGGTGCCCGCCGCCTTCCGTACCAAGAAGGTGTTTGTGTACTTCGATGGGGTGTACAAGAACAGCGAGGTCTGGCTGAATGGGCACTTTCTGGGCAAGCGCCCCAGTGGTTTTGCCTCGTTTCAATACGAACTGACGCCACACCTCAACGCCAACGGCCCCAACGTGCTAGCCGTGAAAGCCGACCACAGCCAGGTAGCCGATTCGCGCTGGTACACCGGGTCGGGCATCTACCGCAACGTATACTTGGTGGCTACCGAACCCGTGCACGTGGCGTTGTGGGGCGTAGGCTTCACCACCCCCGAGGTATCGGCCAGCGCCGCTACGGGCAAGGTGACGGTAGCCGTGACGAACAGAACGGCTGCCACGGCCAACGTGCTAGTAAAAAGCACGTTGCTCGATTCGCAAGGCAACGTAGTAGCCACCGCGCAGCAGCAAGTGCAAGCCAAGCCCAGCACCGATACGCCGGCCGCTCTCACGCTCAACATCAGCAAGCCCAGCCTATGGTCGGTGGAGAAACCCAGCTTGTACAAGTTGCGGGTGGCGCTGTCAGTACAAGGTAAGCTCACGGATGAAGTGGTGGAAGAAGTGGGGGTGCGGACCGTTCGGTTTGATGCCAACCAGGGCTTCTTCCTGAACGACAAGAGCTTGAAGCTCAAAGGTTTGTGTTTGCATGACGACGCGGGCGCCCTGGGCGTAGCCGTGCCGGAAGAAGTGTGGGAGCGGCGCCTGAAAGCGCTGAAAGAAGTGGGCTGCAACTCCATCCGCATGAGCCACAACCCACACGCCGACTACTTCTACGCCCTCTGCGACCGGCTCGGATTTCTGGTGATGGATGAAGCCTTCGACGAGTGGGAGGAAGGCAAAAACAAGTGGGTGGAAGGCTGGAACGTAGGCACGCCCGCCAAATATGGTACCCACGAGTTCTTCAAGGAGTGGGCCGACCGAGATTTGCGCGACATGATTCTGCGCAACCGCAACCGCCCGTCCATCATCATGTGGAGCATCGGCAACGAAATCGACTACCCGAACGACCCGTACTCGCACGAAGTGCTGAACACCGGCCGCAACCCCCAGATCTACGGCAAAGGCTACCTGCCCGACCACCCACCAGCTAGCCGTCTGGGCGAATTGGCCAAGCAGCTGGTAGCCGTAGCCAAAAAGTACGATACCTCCCGGCCCATCACGGCGGCGTTGGCCGGGGTGGTGATGTCCAACTTCACCGACTACCCCGCTGCGCTGGACCTGGTGGGCTACAACTACCAGGAGTTCCGCTACCCCGAAGACCACCAGAAGTACCCCAACCGCATCATCTACGGCAGCGAAAACGGCATGGGACTCCCGGCCTGGCGACCCGTCGATTCCTTGGCGTATATCTCCGCTCAGTACCTCTGGACGGGCATCGACTACATGGGCGAAGCCGGCAAGTGGCCCCAGCGCAGCAACGGCGCCGGCCTGCTCGACCTCGCGGGCTTCCCGAAGCCGGAGTACTACTTCCGCCAAAGCCTGTGGTCCGACAAACCGATGTTGTACCTAGGAGCCATGACGATGCCCAAGCCGGAAGACCGGCAGGGCCGCGGCCACCGCCAACTCAACTCCACCTGGAACTGGGAAGCCGGTGAAACCGTCCGGGTGGTAAGTTTTAGCAATGCCGATGCCGTGGAGCTGTTCCTGAACGGTCAGTCATTGGGTAAAAAACAGGGCCGTGAAATCACCTGGGACGTGCCCTTTCAGCCTGGCGAGCTGTTGGCCAAAAGCTACCGCAACGAGCAGCAAGTAAGCCGCACCACCCTGAAAACCGTGGGCGCCCCCGCCGCCCTGCAAGCCCGCCCCGACCGTACCTCGCTGGCCGGCAAAACCCGCGGCCTAGCCCAGATTGAAGTAACCCTGGTTGACAGCAAGGGCAACCCCGTCAATACCGCCACCAACGAAGTGCAAGTAACCGTGGAAGGACCCGCTAAACTGCTCGGCCTGGAAAGCGGCGACCTAGCCAGCCACGAAGACTACAAGGGCAGCAAGCGCAAAGCACTCCACGGCCGGCTGCTCGTGTACGTGCAAGCCACCGGCGCCGGCCCCATCAACGTCTCGTGCCAGTCACCGGGGCTAACAGGAAAGAAGGTGGCGTTGAAGGGTATTTAATAGAGCCTAGCGGAATAAGCAGTAATGCGTGTCATTCCGACATAGGAGGAATCTGAGTAAACCGTTCAATGATGCCAATCAGATTCCTCCTGCGTCGGAATGACAAGGCCTGTTGAAACAGGCATGTATGTAGAGTAGCCCACTAGCAGGCAGATGCCGGTGGCATCCGCCCCGCTGCGAGGACGCGCTTACGTAACCTGGCTTTACCGGGTAGCCTCGGCTTTCGGGCGCTCATCTTTCGAGGAAGGATACTGCGGGTCTAGCTCTACTAGCGTGTCGTGCAGGGTTTTGGCGACGGCAAAGGCTTTGTACCAGTTTTGGTCGGCGGGTACTAGCTGCCAGGGGCAGGTGGCGGGGTTACAGTGCTCGAACACGTCTTCATATACTGCCCGATATGCCGGCCACTGCTTGGCTTTGTCTTCGTCGCCGGCTTCGTACTTCCAGCGCTTTTCGGGGTCCGTTACGCGTTCCTCCAGTCGTTCCCGCTGCTCTTTCTCGGATACGTGCAGGTAGAACTTGAGCACCGTGGTGCCGGCTTGCTGGAGCAACTTCTCGAAGTTGTTGATGGCTACAAACCGGCGCCGGGCTTCCTCGGGCGTTATCAGGCCCTGCACCCGGGTAACCAGCACGTCTTCGTAGTGGGAGCGGTTGAAAACGTGAATCATGCCCTTGGGCGGGGTCTGCTGATGCACGCGCCACAGAAAATCGTGGGCCAGCTCCAGCTCCGTGGGTTCCTTGAACGAGTGCACCCGCACGCCCTGCGGATTGAGGCCGCTGAACACCCGCCGAATCAGGCCATCTTTGCCGCTGGCGTCCATGCCCTGCAACACCACCAGAATGCTCCGCTTGTTTTCGGCGTACAGGCGGTCTTGGAGCGCAATCAGCTCTTGCTTCACACTTTTCATTTGCCGCAACGTGGCCGTTTTGTGAAACTCAGCGGGCGCACGGCTCGGCAGTTTGGCAAGGTTGAAGGCGTCGGGACTTTTCATAGCGAAAACAACTACGTGGAACGATTAGGGAAACCCCAGCGGGTAGCCCTAGTACGCCACTTGGCTAGAGCGAGCTTACTCCGGGTCGTATTTTTTTAGGGCCAACGGGAAAATAACCAGCTCGCCATAGAAAGCGCCCGCCACCGAAATGGCGGTGAGCAAGCCAAACAGCTGCACCGTTTTCAACGAGCCTAAGGCCATAACGGTGTAGCCCAGAAATAGCACCACGCTGGTCAGGACGATAGTGGGGCCGACGTGGGCAATAGTGGTCAGGCGCGCTTGGGTGGGCGTTGCGCCTTGGCGGCGCTGCTGCCGGTAGCTGTACACGAAATGAATAGTGTCATCGACGCAGAAGCTCAGCACGATAGCGCCAATACTTGCCGTGGCCGTATCCAGGGTGATGCCCAGCCAACCCATCGTTCCGAGCAAGACCAGCACCGGAAACAGGTTGGGAATAACGGTGAGCAACGCCAGTCGGAAGTTCCGGATAAACACCCAGGTCAGGGCGAAGACCAGCACAAAAGACAGCAGCAGGCTGTTGGTCTGAGAACTGGTGACGTAGGCGACAATGCCCGCGTACATGGGCTGATACCCCGCCGGCCGCACCGTAGCCACCGGGCCCAGCGTGGCGCCCGCAATGTCCAGCAGCGTATCCATTTTGGCCGTGAGCTGCCGCGCCGACAGCATGGCCCCCGAAACGGTGACGCGCCCGGTGGCCGTGCGGGCATCTACGAACTGCGCGGTCAGGGTGGGGTACTCGGTGGTGAGGCGCTGCTGCACCTGGCGCAAAGCGCCCTGGCTGCCGCGCAATCGGCTAGCCTTGGCGCCGTACTGCGCCTCTAGTCCCGCCTGGTACAGAGAATAAAACCCCACTACCTGGCCGACGCCCGCCACCCGGCGCACCGAGTCGGCGAAGGCGAAGGTGGCTTGTACCACTGCCGTATCGGAAAGGGTGTAGCCGGCTTTGGGCTCCACGAGCAGTTCCAGCGGCATATAGGGCCCCCACGTAGCTTCGATGGCGCGGTGGTCTTGCACCACGATGTTGCTGACGGGCAGGTAGCCTAGCGTGTACGTATCCGAGTGGAGTTGGGGCAGCCCCGCAGCCAACGCCAGCGCTAAGAGCACCGAGAGGCCGCCGAAAAACCGGGGCCGCGCCAGCAGGTATGTATAGAACGCCACCAGCTTGCGCGCAGTTGTTTCGGTGGCTTGGGCAGTGCGGGCCGGGGCTTTGGCCAGCGGCAGCAGCAACACGCCCAACACGAAGGTGAAAAACAAGCATAGTGCAATACCCAGGGCAGCGAATACGCCAAAGTCTTGCAGAATAGCCATGGGGCAGGAAAGCAGCGCCAGAAACCCGGCCACGGTGGTCAGCATAGTGAACAGGCAGGGCGCCAACACGTTCTGCAACGCCTGTAAGGCATCGGCGTAAGCCGTGCTAGTGTCGGTGCGCAGCCGGTTCCGCTCGTTGATGACGTGCATGGCGTCCATGATGCCTAGCAGAATTAGGATGATGGGCAGCAGCACCGTCATCAGGTTTACGCGGTGGCCCAGCGCCCCATACACGCCAAACGTCACGTAGGTGGCTAGCCCCACCACCCCCAGCGTGTACACCAACAACAGGAGGTTGCGGTAAATCAACAGCAACACACTGAACATCAACAGGTAGCCCAGTCCCAAAAACAGCCCGAAGTCGTGCTGAGACAGAGCGTTGAGGCCCGCGTAGATAATGCCGACGCCTCCAAAGTGCGCCTGCTTAGGTGAAAAGTGCCGGTACACGAGTTGCTGCACCTGCGTCAGAATCTCGGCGCGCCGGTTGTCGAAGTCAGGGAGCTGGCGCAGCTGAATCAAGAAGCGGGTGGTCTGGTAGTTGTCGGTGAACAGACTCTGGCGCAACGTGGGTAGCGGCTGCAACGCCTGCCGAACCTGCGTGGCCGTGGTGCCGGGTTCCAGCAGCGGCCGGGTGCCCCCCACCAGGCTGCGCATAGGCAGCGCCGCATTGCCCGGACCCGTGACACCAGCCACCGCCGGCAACGCCTCCAGTTCCCGGGTCAACGCCACAAAAGCCGTCAGGTAGCCAGGAGTCAGCACCGATTGTTCGTCGTGGACCGCCAGAATAATCACTTCATCGTTGCCGAAGCGTTGCTGAAACGTGCGGTACGCTTCTAAGGCTGGGTCATCGTCGAGAAACCAAGCCGAGAGGTTATTGTCCACAACCAGAGCGGCTTGCACGCCGGGCCACAGCGCCGCGCAAACCGTCATAATCAACAACAAGAGCAGGTAGCGAAGCCGGTAGAGGTAGAGCATCGGGCGGTAGAGTAAACTATTATTCCAAAGTAGCTATATTATCCCCAGCATGAATCTACGCCACTTCGCCGCTTACCTAGGTCAGCGCTTTCCGCCCGTCAACATGGGCTTGTTTGCCATCCTGTTTCTCACGGTGTGGTCGGTGGCGGGCACTGCCGGAGCCAAGGTCGGTTTCAGCTGGCGCGAAGCTGGCGGTATCCTCGCTACCATCTCGTTTTTCTTCCGCCTGCGGGTGTTCGACGAAATCAAGGACTACGCCGCCGACGCTATCAATCATCCGCACCGCGTGCTGCAGTCGGGCCGCGTGACCCTAAAGCAATTGCAAGTTCTGGCTTGGCTGGGGGCCGGGGGCGAGCTAGCGTGGAGCTGGTACATGGGGCCAGTGGCGGTGGCCGGGTGGCTGCTGGCTTTGGGCTACAGCCTGCTGATGCGCTATGAGTTTTGGGTGAGCGAGTACCTGAAGAAGCGCCTCGTGCTCTACGCCCTCACTCACATGCTGATTATGCCCCTGCTAATCACGTGGCTGTGGGTGGCTTACCGGCCGGAACTGGTGCTGCCCGCGCGCTTTTTCATGCTGGCCGCGCTAAGCTTGCTCGGTGGGTTTGCGTTTGAAATTGCCCGCAAGATTCGGGCGCCGGAAGCAGAGCGCGCCGGCGTCGATTCGTATTCGCGGGCTATGGGCTACCGGGGCGCTATTGGGGCGGTACTGCTGGTGCTGGCGGGCGGCATAGCCGTGCAAAGCACTCTGTTGGTGCAGCTCCAAGCGGGGGTGTGGCCGTTCGGGTTGCTGGCCGGGCTGTTCGTGCTTACCCTGTTCGTGTACCTGTGGGCCGCGGCGGCGCCCCAGGAAAAGCTGCTGCGCACGGCCGAGCTGCTGGTGTCGTTGTTTATGCTGACCAGCTACGTGGCTATTATCGTGGAAATAGCTGTCTGATACTGCATTGAGAAGACTTTCATTGATTTGCTGCTCTCTAGTTTTTGCCTGCACCACCCTCGAGTGTTCACCCTATTACGCGCCCCACTCCTATGATTCTGACCGGGGCTGAGCGGCCAACTGTCCGCGCCAAGTACACCATCGGCAACAAAGCGCAGGGGCTCTACCGGCTGCGCGAGGCGGGAATGCTGGTGCCCGATTTTCTAGTTATCCCGGCCGAGCTCTTCGACGCGGTGTTACGGGAGGCGCCCCCCCAGCTTACCCCAGAAGCCGCGGCAACGCACCAGCGCCAGCAACTGGAACGCTTTGAACTGCCCGCCCCCGAGCGGCAGGCTATGGCGCAGGTGCTAGCCAATTGGCAGTTTCCCACTCATCCGGTGGTTGTGCGCTCGTCGGTAGCCGACGAGGACAGCGTCGGCGCCTCGTTTCCGGGCCTGATGGATTCCTTTCTGAACCTGACGACGGAAGTGGCGGTGTGGGCGGCCATCAGCGCCTGCGCGGCCAGCGCCTACTCGGCGCGTGCGGTAGCCTACCGCCAGCAGAAGCAGCTAACCCTGGTGGCCCGCCCCGCCGTGCTTGTGCAGCGGCAGGTGACGGCGGCCGCCAGTGGCGTGGTGTTTTCCACGTTTCCGGAGT
Organism: Hymenobacter tibetensis; assembly: GCF_022827545.1. NCBI lineage: Bacteria > Pseudomonadati > Bacteroidota > Cytophagia > Cytophagales > Hymenobacteraceae > Hymenobacter > Hymenobacter tibetensis. The sequence goes on along the minus strand of NZ_CP094669.1, from coordinate 5,548,017 downwards.
ATCCGCAGGAAATGGCCGTGCACGGGGTCTGGGGGTTTGGGGAAGGCTTGGTAGGCGGCCAGTTGGAGCCCGATGAGTTCTACCTCGACAAGCAAACCGGCATTCCGCAGCGCACCAAAATTGCTTGTAAAGAAGAGATGCTGGAACAAGCCTCCGGAGGCAACGGTCTGCAAACAAGCGCCGTAGCTCCCGACCGGCAGCAGGCGGCTTGTCTCACGTCCGAGCAGCTTGCTACCTTGTTCCAGGCCGCCACCACGTTGGAGCGCGTATTTGGACGGCCCCAGGACATCGAGTTCGTGCTAGAAGACGACCGGGTATGGCTGGTGCAGGCCCGCCCGATTTCGCAGCCCATTCCCGAAGTGGTGGTCTACGACAACTCCAACATTCAGGAAAGCTACTGTGGCGTCACGACGCCGCTTACGTTCAGCTTTGCCCAACGCGCCTACGCCACTGTCTACCGCCAAACCATGCGCGTGTTGGGCCTGCCACCCGCCCGGATTGCCACCCACGAGCCGGTAGTGACGCAGCTGCTGGGCTTGGTGAAGGGGCGCATCTACTACAACATCAACAACTGGTACCGCGGCCTCCAGTTGCTGCCTTCTTTCCGGCAAAACAAAGCCGATATGGAACGCATGATGGGCCTAGAAGAGCCCGTGGACTTCGTAACCAACCAGGAAAAAACGGTAGCGGCAAAGCTGAAACTGCTGCCTAGCTTGGTGGTGAACCTGGTGCGGCTGTTAGCGGCTTTCCAGCAGCTTAAAACCCGCGTGCCTGCGTTTCATGCGCACTTTCAAACGCAGTATCAACGGTTCTACGCCCAACCGCTAGCGGGCGTCAGCGTCAAGGAGCTACTCCTGCAGCAGCAGCTTCTCGACGAAAACCTGCTTAACAACTGGACCACGCCCATCATCAACGACTTCTTCGTGATGACCACCAACGGCCGCGTGGCCCGGGGCCTAAAGAAAATCGGCATCACTGCCTCCGACGAGTTTCTGAGCCGCTATTTGTCCGGCGACCAGCAGGTAGCCAGCACCCAACCCACCCGCCACTTGCAAGCGCTGGCCCGCGCAGCCTGGCCCCAACCAGCGTTGCGCCAGCTGCTCTTGGCTGCCCCTGCCGACCTGCACGCGCAAGTGGCCCAACTGGCCCCCGATTTTCACCAGCGCGTCGAGGAGTTCATTGCGCAGTATGGCGACCGAACGGTGGGCGAATTGAAGTTGGAAACCACCACCATGCGCGTGAACCCCGCGGTTTTCTACCAGTACCTGCGCAATTTTCTGCTGACGTCTCCTACCCCGGCCGCCGAACCCCTCAGTTATTTGCAGGAGCAGGCCCGGCAGGAACTGGCCGCGCGGCTGGCCCCACGCGGACGCTGGTTCAGGCGGCGGCTTCAAGGCAACCTCGACAAGTTGCAGCTGGCCATTCGCTACCGCGAGGCCCTGCGGCTGGAACGTACCCGGCTGTTTGGTATGTACCGTGCCCTGTATCTGGCTATGGGCCAGCATCTAACGCAGAAGCACCAACTCGCCGCTGCCCTCGACGTCTTCTGGCTCACGGAAGCGGAAATCATAGCTGCCCTGCAAGCGTCCAGCACCGCCGAATGGCAAGCACTGGTGCAGCAACGGCGCCACGAGTTCGAGCAGTATGCCCACGAAGATGTTCCGTCCCGGGTCACGGTGCCCTCGCCTCCCACCACGGCCGCCCCGGTTTCAACAGCCGACTCGGGCGCTTTGCGCGGCACCGGCTGCTACCCCGGCGTAGCGCGAGGCGAAGTGCTGGTTATCACCGACCCCGGCGGCGACCTGAACGTGAGCGGCAAGATTGTGTGCGCCCTGCGCACCGACCCCGGCTGGGCCGCTTTGTTCCCGATGTGCCGGGGCGTTATCATCGAAAAGGGCTCATCTCTTTCGCACTCCGTTATTCTGCTACGCGAGTTGGGCATCCCGACCATCATCAACGTGGCCGCCGTCACCAAGCGCTTGAGTACCGGCCAGCGCATCAGTATGAACGGTGAAACCGGTGAAATTCAGATACTTGAAGCATGAAAACAATCAGTGAAGTTCCCTTTGCCGGTTCGCTCGACGCTGCTTTTTTCGACATCCCGGCGCCGCTGTATGCGCCGCTGCCCTTCCAGCTACAGGAAGACCGGTCGGCGGTTCAGCAGCTGTTTGTGCACGAAGCCTGGCAAAGCGAAATTATGGTGTACACCGACCACAAGAAACTGCGGCTGGTGGGTATTTTTCCGCGGAACAGTACCACCGCCTACTTCGGGTATTGGGAAACCCCCAATGAGTTGGCGCTCAACCAAGAGGCGTTTGCGCTACTTGGCGCCGCCGCCCGTAAGCGGGGCTATACCAGCCTGCGAGGGCCGCTCAACTTCAACACCTACCACGCCTACCGCCTGCGGCTGGGGGCGGTGCCGTCCTGGCTTCAGTTCGACCGGGAACCCGTTAACCCTGCCTATTATCCCGATTTGCTCAGCAGGCTGGGTTTCTCCCCAACCCTGTCGTTCGAGAGCCGCCTGATCCGGCCCGATACGGTGCCAGTTGTGTACCAAGACAAAGCCAGTTTTCTTGCGGCCTTGGGCAATTTGCCCTACGACTTTGTTCCGCTGAACCCTATCACCTGGTGCCAGCACGAGCCGGAACTGTTCGAGTTGGTGCATCAGATTTTCAGTGCCAATCCAGCCTATCAGCCTATTCCAGTTGCGCAGTTTCAGCAGCTCTATAACGCGGAATATGCCGCCAAGCTCTGTCCCCATACGTCGGTGCTGGTTCGGGAAAGAACGCACAACCGCCTGGTGGCGCTAAGCCTCTGCCACCCCAACTACGCGCCTCTGCACCTCGGCACGGAGCCGCCGGTTTTCGCACGCGACTATCCACTCTTGCCGCAGAAAACTCTGCTAGCCAAAACAGTAGGTGTGCACCCGGACTTTCGCAACCAGCAGATTATGAATTATTTGGGGGCATACGGTATGCTCCGCTTCCGGGAGCTATACGAGCAGGTAATCTTCTGCTTGATGCGCTCCGACAACTTCTCCCTGCACTTCACGGATGGCTTGCCCGCCGAGGTAGCCCGCTACGCCTTGTTTGAACGGCGTTTGTAACGGAGTAGCTCGCCTGGATATGTTGGGAAAGCGGCTACTGAAACTCCACCACCGCTACCGGCTGCGCCCAACTCGGCTCCAGTAGCTGCGCCAGCGTATCGAAGTAGCTGTTCACCACGCGCGGCAAGAACGGGTACGGACTCACCGCGTGCGCCATGAGGTAGAGGCCCAAACGGTGCAGGCCGAAATCCAAGGCGGCGTAGCCCACCTCCCGGCGAAAGGCCGCGGCATCAGCATAATGGCCCGTGAGGTTGTGCAAGACTTGGCGGTAGTGTTCCAGGTACTCGTGGCGCAGGTGGTAGCGGTCCTCGGTTAGTACAAAGCAAAGGAGCTCTACCACGTCATAAGAAGGCACTTGGTAGGTTGCCAACTCCCAGTCGTAGGCGCACAGGTGCAGGGCGTTGTGCTGCATCTTAAAGCAAGTGTTGCGCGGGTTCAGGTCGTTGTGAATCAACGTTTTAGGGCGGTTTGCCTGCCAAGCCCAGTAAGAGGGTATCTGCTGGATGGCGGCGCGCAATAGCTCGGTCCGTTCGGTGGTATAGAGGTCCGGGAAGTGCGTGGCTGCGTTGGTAAGCAAGGCCGCCCAGAGCGGGCTCATTTCCTGCATGTAAGCCGCCGAGGGTATATCGAGCCAGCTCGGAACGGATGCTCCGGTGGTTAGGTAGCGGGCGTGCCAGGTGGCCAGCTGCGTCAGCGCTGTGCGCAGGTGCTGGTCGGTCCAGGCGTGGGGCGCCATCACCGAGTTCAGCAGCGTTACGTCCTGCAAATATTCCATGAGCACGCAATACACTTCCGCTTCGTCATCAGCATAGGTGCCCCAGATGCGCACTATCGGGTCGGCGGCGGGGAGCTGGCACACTTCCAGCTCGCGCTTATGGGTGTGCTGAAAACCGGTTCTAGTGGCTACACTTGGGTACACGGCGGCCAGCTCGCCGCCGCACGCTACGGCCAGGCTCGCCAGCATGGCGGAAATCTCGCGGCCATTGGGCTTGACTTTCAACACCATATCGTGCACCTGCCTTTCGCCGTCAACGTCCAGCGTCACCGTCAAGCCAAAGTGCCCTATTGTTTTAGTGCTTTGTCCGGCCGTGAGCGTTACGAGAATGCTGGCTGAATTGTCGAGGGGGAAGGGCACCACGCTCAGCACCCGCACGGTTTGGTGGGGGGCATGGGCGGCTAGCATGGCTTCCAGAAAAGCCGGGGCCAAAAGGTCGGTTTCGGGTTGCTTATTCATAGTACGCCAGGAGTTTAGGAGCTGATGGTACGGCTGCTAAGCGGGAGTCCAGCACGCGCACATTGCGGAAGTAGAAGCACGCTTCCTGCTTGGATAGGCTTTCCGACACTTCCTCCGCCAAGGGTGGATAGCATTCCGGGTTCCTAGCGCCCTGATCTTGCAGCAGATTCCAGTATACGGCCCGCAGTGGCCTGCTGCCCGCCGCAAATAGCTGGCTGACAATGCGTTGAAATTCAGCGGGGCTGATGTATTCAAAAATATTCGAGAAGCTGGCTTTGGTGATACGCTGACCTGCGCCACTACGCAGATAGTCCACCGCGTCGCCGGTTACGATGGTAAGGTTGCCGATCTGCTGGCGTAGCAGCTCGAAGTTGCGGGCTTGGTAGCAGGGAGGAAGTATCTGCTCCGGCAAGTTTTCTGGCCCGAAAAAGAAGAACCGGAAAAAGAAGTTGTCTTGCACCAGCTCTGTTGCCAGCGTATCACGGAGCCGCGCGTAGAACGCCGCGCCTCCCGATTCTTCGGCGTAGCGAAACAGGCGTGGGTCGCGGCCCTTGCTCAGGTTTGCTTCGTCGAAATAGTGAATGAATTGCTCTTGAAACGAGGTGGCTTCCACTACCTGCGTGAAGTACGCGTATTGCACCGCCACCGAATCGAACTGAATGAGCCGCCGCACGTTGCGCTGAATACTAGGGTCTAGGGTGGCCAAAAACCCGGTGATGTAGCTTTCCAGGCGCCCGGCCGTGAGTATACCCGCCGGATGGCTCTCGAAAAAAGCTGCCCAGTACGGTTGTTCCGCCGCGGGCAGCGTAGGAGCTACCTGCTGCCACGCAGGCGCCACCGCCTCTGCGCCATCCAAGCCCAGCAACGCGCGCAGAACCGCCTGGCTGTGGTGGCGGATAAGATGCAGCTTGAAGTGCAGCAGTTGGTTCTGCACCGGATTCAGGTCGATGGCGGTTACATGCTGCGGGTTTTTAAGCAGCACGTTCAGGGCATTGCAGCCCGCCGACGTCACAACCAGCACGTGGTCGGCGGAACGAACCGACAATGCCTGGTACAGGGTGCGGCTGTCTTCCCACACCAAGGAGTAGCGGATGCGGTCCAAGGCAACATTGTAGAACTCGGATTTCATGTTGTGAAAGGTGGAGCTTGGAAAGGAAGGACGGTGCAGTAGCCAGGTAATAAGGGCAAGAATAAGGCTGGTTAATTGTCTGTTTATAAAGTATCTAGCCTGCTAAATCAAGATTGTTGCTTTAATGGTTAGCGAAGCTGGGAGTAGAGAATCTTGGAATGATGGCGGGCATCGACGGGTAGGCTGGAGCGCAAGTGGACGGCGAGGCAGCACGCGGGCGGGAAGTTCTTGGCCATGGTTTCCTGCACCGTCTCTGAACTCACGGAGCCTTGCACGAACACCGTGAAGCCCGCCGCGTCGGAGCGGGCAGCCACTCGCTCGACGCCGGGCAGGTGGTATAGCAACTGCTCGATTTGATAGTGCTGTACCCCCTCATGCACGCGTTCATTGCCTTGGCGGCCGGTTAGAAATAATTGGTTGTCTGCCACATAGCCATAGTCGCCGGTGCGAAGCCAATGGCCGGGCGCGGTGGCTACGTGGGCACCCCGCACCCATAGCTCGCCCACTGCGTGGCCCCGGTTTAAGTGCCCCAGCAGCTCGATGCGCCATTCAAGCCCCGCCTGGATGGTTCCCACGCAGTAGCCGGCTAGTGGGTTGGGGGCAGGAGTGCATACCGGTCGCACGGCAATAGGTTCCGCTTCCGATGAGCCATATATAATGTGAACCGTTGCATTCGGAAAGAACTGCCGCATCTCCTGAGCTAGCGGTTCGGGCACCGGGGAGCCGCCAATGCCAACGGCTACCACCTCGGGTAAGGCCACTAGGTGTTGCCGCAGATACGTGAGCAACGCACTGAAGTAGAACGCATTACCCGTTAGGGTTTGGACCCGCTCGTGCACCAGTTGAGCTATAATCCGCGCCGGGTCGAGGTGTTGCATAGCGGCCCACGGCACGGCCGGCAACACGCTTACCACGCCCGCCGCTAGGTTGTGCAGCAGGATGTTCGGAAACAGCGGAAAGTCCCGCTGCCCAGGCCAAGGCGGAAACACCGCCTTTATGGCTTCGTGCTGCGCCCGCAGCACCTGGTGGCTGCGCCGAATAGCCTTGGCCGCGCCCGTAGAGCCAGAACTATGTGACACCAGTGCAGCCTGTTGCGCCGACACCGCAGCCGTTGCCCAGGGCGCAGCTACCCGAACCGATGGAGTGCCAACGCATATCCGGACACCGAATGCGCGCGCGGCCATGCGCCCTAGTAAGCCTACGGGAGAAGCAACCATCACCACCCCAGCACCCGACTTACGGGCCAGCCGTGCTATCTGCCCGACCGAAGACCCCGCTGGGGGCAGCACGGGAGTGGCGCCAAGTGCCATAACCGCTAGCAGCGCGCAAATCAACTCCACGCTTACGGGCAACGCCAGCACCACGGGGTTGCCAGCTTGCACCCCATGCGCGAGTAGGTTTTCGTGGTACTCTCCTACCCGGTTCAGAATCGAGCGGGCAGTGTAAGACTCAGCCGCTACCGAAGACCCAACTGTCGCGGGCCACACGATACATACCTGATCCGGTTGCTGGGCCAGGGTGGTACGTATCAGCTCGAAGTAGTTGAGGTTCATATGCTTGTAAGTGACAAACTGTCGTTGCTACTGACGTTTTGCGGCTTGTATTGCTGCCCTACTTCGCTTGCCCTTGGGGCCTTCAATTAGAGCAGGCGTATCAGGGAAGAAAGGTGTTCAGATTGCAGCGCATCACCCAACTAAACTTGCCATAAATCAGACTTTACGAATAGCTTCTATCTTGCATATAAAGTACTTATAGTCAGTATATAAATAACGTTGGTAGCTGACTTTTAAGGAGGGCGTCTGAGTACTATAGTGCAGTTAAGAATAAGCAGCCTGTTGATTGAAGGAACTGCGAATCCGTCGCGCACAATAAAGCCTACGCCCAGAGCAGTAGGTTGCTCTGGGCGTAGGCTTCAGTTTTCTGGGGCTTTTCAGCGCGGCTCTTATGTCGAGGGGCTGGTATCCGGGTGGGTAAGCAAGAGGACTTATGACGACGAGGCCGCTTCGGCGCCGGCACCCAGGGCAGCTAGCGTAATAGGGCCTGGGGCAGCATGGCGCAGGTACACCGTGAGGCCCGCGTCGCGCAGATCCTGCACCAATCCTTCGCCGGCGGCTTCGGGCGTGTATATATCGGCGGTGGTGGATACCACTTCTACGGGCAGCCTGGGTAGCGCCGCCAGGGTGGCCCGCCGGTTGATTTCGGGGGGGAAGATGGCGGCGTACAACACCAGCCGCTCATACACGATAGGGCTGGTTGCCAGCCAACGGCAGGCGGCGGCGGCCCCGTGCCCGTACCCCAGCACCGTTACGGGCGTCTGTGGCGGGCAGGCAGATCGTACTTGGTCGGCCAGAGAGTTAAGGTAATGCGTGAGGTCGTTCAGGTCGGGCTCTAGCGCATCCATAGCAAACCAAGCCGACACAGTGATTCCGCTGGTATCGGGTGGGGTGGCGGGCTGATTGTGGCGAGCTAGGGCTTCCGGCAAAATCAGGAGGCGCTCTGGCGTATCGAGGGGGGCGAGTTGGGCTGCCAACTCGGCAATGGGCTGATCATGACCGTGCAAGCAGAACCAGATGTGCTGAATAGCGGGCCCTGGCTCTCCCAGGCTGTAGTAGCGCGCCGTACGAGTAGTGGAAAAGGTGTGGGGCTGCATAGAAAGCGGAATAGCAAATGAATGTATCGCTGAAACCCTTTATACGCAGAGCGGTAAGGCAGGGGGAAAGTCACGTGAAAAGCCGGTTTCTGCGCCAGACACAATGGCCGTAATACCCTGCCGGTTAGGCTTATTAGCCTGCCTTTATGTCTGGGGTATAGGTTCTAGTCGGCTGCAAAGAAGTTGGTACATGGTTTGTGATAACCCTCTCGTAACTACAAAAGGAGACCTAGCCCATGAACCTGATAAGCCGAGAATTCATCCGCAACATGGCCCCGCAATTAGATCTGCTCAACACGTTGGGTGGTGGCATTGCGCAAGCTCAGATGCGGATCGACAAGCTAAAGAAAGGCGTGGTTATTCGAGTCGCTGCCCCAACCGTTAGCCCCGAAAATATTCACGTTGTACTCCATAACAGCCGCATGACGGTGTATGGCGAGTTTCGTCACCAGCCTGAAGACCAGCTAGGTGCACCCCTCTTCACGCGCATCCTGGACCTGCCCACCAACCTGGACTTGACACGCATCGACGCCGTTCACGAAAACAACGAACTGCAAGTGCGCATTCCCTACTTGGACCCTAGCAGCCAGCAGCGCGAAATCGAAATCAAGCAGCGCTAAGCTCCGCGACGCGCTTGCTTATAACGCCGGGACCGACCGGCACCTTTCTCAATGAGCCACTGCCCTGTGCAGTGGCTTTTTTTTGCCCTTACGTCTCCTCAACTGAAAACCACGGGAGCTGCATATTCTGTCACACCTCACCTAAAGCCACGCTAGCCAAACAACGGAATCAGAAGCACGAACCCCATCAGCAACGACAAGTAAAACCAGCCCATTACCTGACCTCGGTAGCGGCGCGGCAGTTGGTTGCTGAGCGTCAGCACGGCCACCACCACCAGCACCAGATGCAGCAGCAGAAACACCACGGTCTTCACCCAGTTTGGAACAATGGTGTTTTCGGGCTGCATCTGGTCGGGCATTCCCAGCGGCGACGTAGCCCACTCAAGCAGGTAGTAGGCCACCGTTTCAAAAACCACAAACAGCACCAACCCTACCAGCAACGCCAGCGGCCCAGATTTCTCAGTAACATCAGCCATATACCATGCAGTGGGTTGGGGGAGGGGAAGGTGCCGCTAAGGCCAGTGAAGCTACAGGCTTTCGATGAGTTCACCGAATAGCGGCCTTGAAGCTTGTTGGGGAGCCAGTAAGACCAGTACCAGCATGCTTGCTGCAGCGTCAAAGCGCAGGTAGTGCTTCCTAGCCCGCTGCCGGTGCTGCTCGCGCGCTAGAGCACCACGGCGGCTACAGTACATGCAGTACATCCGCTTGATCTTCTGGCTAGTGCAGCATGCCTGCTTTCGTAGGGCTGGCTGGACTTCTATCTTACACGGGTAGCTCCGGCGCCTATGCAGAATCGTGGGGGCTGCTAAGCTGGGAACGACAACGTGAAAGTTGAGCCCTCGCCTTCTCGGCTTTGCACGGTAATGGTGCCGCCCGCATTCTCCACCATCTTCTTGACCATGTACAGCCCTACACCCGTGCCTTCCACGTGGGTATGCAGGCGCTGAAATAGCTGGAATAACTTGACCTGCTGCGCCTTGGCCAGACCCAAGCCAAAGTCTTGCACCCGCAACACGCGGCGGTCGTCTTCTAGGGTGCAGCTGATGTGCACCTGCGGCGCATGTCCGGGGCGGTAGTACTTGAGGGCGTTGCTTACCAAGTTATAGAGCACCGAACGCAAGTTCTTCTCGGACATAACCAGCGTGGGGCACTCGTATACGTCTATGGTCATCTGTCCACCTGTTTCGGCGAAGAGCGGCTGCAAATCCTGGCGAACATCGTGGAGGATAGGGGCGAGGGCTGTGGAAGTGGCCGGGTGGTCGAATTCCAACTGCAGCTTGCTGACCTCGGTGAGGTGAGCAATGGTGCGGGTGAACCGCTCCACCGATTCTTGCATGTGGGTGAGTACCGGGGCCAGTACGGGGTCGGTGCGCCACGTGTCTGGCAACACGTCTTCGAGCAGCCGCAGCAACCCTTCGATGTTGGTAATAGGGGCTTTTAGGTCGTGTGAGGCGGTGTAGATGAAGTTGTCTAGGTCGGCGTTGGTGCGGGTGAGGCGGGCGTTGCTCTCGTTCAGGTCTTCGTTGGTGGATGTAAGTTCCTCGTTGATGGCCGCCAGTTCTTCGTTCAGGGCTTGTACTTGCAACTGGCTGTTTTCCATTTGATGGCGGGCCAAGGCTTGCTCGGTAATATCCGTGACCAGGGTGTAAAATCCCCGTACCTCGCCATCGCGTTCATCCGGAATGTAGTCGGTATGGATGTACTTAATGAAATCCTCGCGGTACACCATGCGGCTCTCGAAATGCAGCCGCTCCCCTGCCAGGGCCCGGTCCATGTAGCGGCTGGTAGTGGCGTAGGCTGCCTCCCCCACCACCTCTTGTACGTGTTGCCCAAGCAAGGCAGCAGGGTCGCGGTTGAACCACGCCCGGTAGGCTTCGTTGGCAAATTGGTAGCGCCGCTCCCGGTCCAGGTAGCCAATAAGTACGGGTAAGGCATCAGTAAGCACGCGCAGCTGTTCGCGCTGCAACTTGGTTTCTTGGAGAGCAACAGTCAGGTTCTCATTGAGGGCTTGCACTTGTTGGCGAGCCAGCACCTGGGCGGTTACCTCGTAGCCGACGCCCATTACCCCCATAATTTCTCCGTGTGCATCGCGCCAAGGTAGGTAGGCAGCACGCACATACCCTTGGTCGGGCAGGTCGGAGGCATGGTGGCGGTCGAAGAGCAGGGGCAGTTCTTCAAACACCACTGTCTCGCCCTGATAGACCTGGGCGTATACGTCCTCTAACCCTTGCCCCCGCAAGGTAGGTAGCGCCTCAAAAATAGGCCGCCCTTGAATTTTCTCCCGTATGGTGCCGAGAATGACCGCGCTGGGCTCGTTTATCAGTTCGACTACGTATTCGGGCCCGCGTAACAGGATAACCGCAAAGGGGGCTTGCTCGAATACATTGGTTAGCACCTGCTGTTGGGCCTCGGCTCGCTGCCGCGCTTGCTGCTCACTGGTTTGGGCGTGGTGCAGCTCCTTCGTACGCTCGGCTACGCGGGCTTCCAATTGCTCGTTTAGTTGGCGGAGTTCCGTTTGCGCGCGCTCCATGGCGGCATTATTGGCCAGGATTTCCTCGTTGGCCGCTCGTAGCTCCTCGTTGAGCAGGTTGGTTTGGCGCTCCTTTTCCTCTATCTGTTGGCGAGCCAGTACCTGCGCCGTTACGTCGCTGGCCACAGTCAGAACGCCATTGGCCTTCCCCTCGGCGTCGTACATGGGCAAGTAGATGAAGTCCCAATAGACGGTTTCGGTGCGGCCGTTGCGCTGTAGGTGCGACGGCATACCGTAGCCACGGTAGGGCTCCTCGGTGGTTCGTACTTGGTCTAGAAGCGTATCGAACCCCTGCCCAACCAGTTCCGGCAACACATCCAGCAGCGGTTGCCCTAGGCCTTGCTTGTAGGGCAGTCCCCATATCTCATAGGTGGTGGTATTGGCCAGCTCCACCAGATTGCTGGGGCCGCGGTACACAGCAATGGCTACCGGCGCCAACTCGAACACGCGCTGCAACTCGCCCCGATGCAGTTCGGCCTCGGCTCGTGCGGCTTGCTCGCGGGCCTGGCTTTCACGGAGGGCTTGTTCCACGGTTGTGCGCGGCTGGTCATTGCCATCCGTGAACGTCAGTAGCAACCCTTCTTCAAGCCGCCGAGCCTGCACACGCAGAAAGAGGTCGTAGCCATCGGCCCGGTAAAATTCGTCGCGGTGAGCCGGGGCATCCGACAGGAACGTGTCGCGCAGAAAATCGAAGGCTCCGGTTTTGGCAGCACTGGGCCACTGCCCCAGGTAGGTTGTTGTGGGGGAGCTGGGCAAGGCCAAGATGCGCTGAGCTGCCGGATTGAGGTAGATGAAACGGAAATCAACGACGGTGCCGGCCGCGTCTAGGATAGGCACGTAATACACGACGCCATCGGGCATCAACTCCAGTAGCGTAGGAAGAAAGGAAGGAGGTAAGGCAGTAGGTGGGAGCAGTGAGTCGGCAGGCATATTAAATCGGCGGCGAGAGGCAAGGCCATGAGCAGCTAAGGTACTAAGAGCCATCCATGAGCAGTATGGCGGCTCAGAAAGGCAAATCGTCAGTTCTGGCGAGACGCCGGTAAACGTGAGCTATACAGTGTATGTTGACCAAACCGTGGCCTCTGAAGACCAGCATGGAGCATATGGCGGGCAACACATACACCACCCTATCCGTTTGGCGCGGCCATTTGTTTTCATGGCTGCTGCATACAGTACCCTCCCGAGCCCTAACGCTCCGCAATAGCCCACTCCTCAAAAGAACGAACAGCAGACTCGCAACGGCAGCGCAACCAGCAACTCAACCGCGTAGGTGAGTTGGCACAGACTAGGCACTAGTGTCCTTTTGGGGCTTGTGGGAAGGGTATAGTGGACGCCGCTCGAAATGCATAGCCAAGCCCTCGTCCTACGGAGCCGCAGGCAATTCTGCTTTAGGAGTGGTTTTGGAGCCCCGAAATTGTTTGGGTTTCAGGTGTTGTTCCGCCAGTTCTACCAGTTCAGTTAGCCGGGTTTGTCGGGTTTCCGGGCGTTTGGCTGAAACCAGCCATTGCAGCATATTTCGTTTGTCGGTTTTGCTTAAGCCTAGAAAGTAGGCTTGGGCATTTGGCCTTTTTTGCAGCTCCTGTTCTAAGTCCGATGGGAGTAGCAGGGCTTCCACGGCGTCCAGAATCGTCCAGGAACCATTCTGTTTGGCGGTTTCAATCTTTGCCAACCCTGCTGCAGTCATCAAGCCCTGCTCCACCAACCGCTCGACTTTTTCCTTGTTGATTCTCGACCAGGCACTTGTGGGTTTGCGTCGGCAGAAAAACTGCATGTATTTTTCTTCGTCCACTGGCTTTGCTTTGCTGTCAATCCAGCCAAAGCAAAGCGCTTCATCCACGGCTTCGCTCCACACCAGGCTCGGCTTGTTTGCCTTCTTTTTGTAGTAGATCAACCAAACGGATTGCTTCTTGTCGTGGTGCTCTTGTAGCCACTCGCGCCAGTGTTGGCGGCTGGTTGGGCAAAAAGTATCCAGCTCTTGTTCTGCCGGTGTCATTTGCTGTCTTGTCTTGAAGTGAAGCGTGCCAGGATGGCCGGGCGGTACCGCCCACGTGAACTGAAAAGCAGGGAGATGCAGAAAGAGTGTCTGCCGCTCGATTCTTTAAAGTTCGTCTTCTTCTCTGACAGCCCTATGTCAGCATCCACCTCCACGACGCAAAAAAACATATACCCACTGGGTCAATTCGCGCGGCTGCGTCCGTAGCCTCTTCAAGCTCGTCAAAGAAGAGCACTCCGCCGGATTCGAGGTAGGCTGGGCTACCGTATTGCCTGCAAATTCATTTGGCTTCACCCAACGGCGGCGTGCACCTCACAATGGCACTTCCACCGAAAACCACTCTGCGAGAAAAAGAAAAAGGGCGTCTCCGGATTGGAAACGCCCTTTTAGGTAGCGGGGACTGGACTCGAACCAGTGACCTTTGGGTTATGAGCCCAACGAGCTACCAACTGCTCCACCCCGCACTGTTTGGTTCTGCAAATGTACGAGGCTTTTCGAGAAAAGTCACGTTTGGTCTTAAAATAGGCGTATTCGTGCGCTTCTAGCCTGAGTATCAGGGCTATTTTTTTTGCGGCGCCCAGATGCACTGCCGCATGTGAGCGGGCATCTGGCCTAGTTTCTAGAACCGGCTGGTGATGCCGAAGTGAATTTTGCCGGCATTCAGCGCCAGTTTCTGCTGGTTGTCGCGGCCCAGGGCGTACACGAACTGGAACTGGCCCGCCCCAGTGCGGAAGCTCAAGCCAGCTCCCAGGCCAGTAGGCGAATTGGTGCTGTTGTCGGTGAGGATGTCGCGCCGTAAGTAGCCCTGGTCGATAAAGGCGAACAGGTAGGCGTCGGAGCTGGTGAACTGGCGGTACTCGGCGGTGCCCACCACGTACTGGCTGGCGTAAAAATTCAGCTCGTTGAATCCCCGTAGCGTTGAAAGGCCGCCTACCCGAAACAAGTCGTTGAGAAACAGGCGCTGGTTGAACAGCGCTTCGCCCCGCAGCCGCGTAACCAGCACGCCGCCTCGGCCGATGCGGCTGTAACGCTCCAGGCGGGTGCCCGCACTCACTTGGGTGGTCCGGAGGGGCAAGTCCTGATACAGGGTTTCGTTGAGTTCGGGGTTTCTGCTGATGATTTTGCTGCCCACCGAACCCTGTCCGCTGGCCAGCACCCCGCTGCGCGGAAAGTACGGGTCGTCGAGGGTGGTCCAGGTGTATTCGAGGCCGTAGGACGTGAAGTGGGTGTCGATGTTGTCGGGTAGGACGGTGAGCTTGGCGAAGTTGGTGTCGGCCAACAGCCGAGAGCTACGCCACTCCGTGAAGAAGCTGATGCGCCCGGCGCGGGCCGTAGGGTAGGTGAGCTGCACACGGGGCCGTAGCGTCTGGAAGGCATTCACCGGGTCGGACTGGCGGTAGAGGTTGAACGTGCCACCTAGTTCCAGCGGCGTGCCGAAGAACGTGGGGTGCGCATACTGGGCATCAAGCTGTTGGGAATTGGCGTCGGTTTTTCGCCACTGTAGCCCGAGCCCTTTGCCGCCGCCCTTGATGTTGCGCAGCGCTATCGTGACGTCGCCGGTGAGCTGTACTCGTTTCTGCCCAATACCGGGCGTAGGGTTGGGCAGCACCCCCACAATAGCGTCGAACTGATTGGCCGTGCGGTCTTCGAGGAGCAAGTACACCCGCGCCCGGCCCCTGGCGAAGCGTATTTCGGGCTCAGCCTTCAGCTGCAAATAAGGCAACTGGCGCAAGCGCCGGGCCGCTTCTGACACCCGCTGCTGGCTGAATGGCTGCCCCGGATACAGTTGTAAGTACTTTGTTAAAAACCGTTTGCGAATGGTGGAGTTGCCGACAATCTGCAAGGAGTCGAATACGATAAGCGGCCCGCGCTCCAGCAACACGTGGCCTTCAATGTCGGCCCCGCGGAGCTGCGCAGAGTCCAGCCGGACCATGGCAAAGGGGTAGCCTTGGTTTTCAGCTTCGCGCAGAATACGCTCCTGTAGGCGGCTCCACTCCTGGGGTTGAAACGGCTGATTGCGGTACAGCTTTTCGCGGTAGCCGGCCCGGGTTAAAAGGCCGTCGCCGAGGTTGCCGTTGCGCAGGCGGGCCCACCGGAATTTTTCGCCCACGTACAGCTGCACCCGCACGGTGTCGCGGTGCCAGCGCAGTTCGTCGGCTGAGGCCGTCAGATACGATTCGCCTTGCAGGGACAGTACCAATGCGCGTACCTCGCGCAACACGGCGAGCGAGTCGGGGAGACTGGTTTTGAAATGGTAACGCCGCAGCAAGGGCCGGTCCGCGGTTTCGGTTTGTAGCACCAGTATTCGGGGGCGCCGGACAGAGAGCGGCTTGCTGGGCGCCGCGGGAGCCGGGGCCGGCTTTGGCTTCGGGGCCGGCGTAGCTACTTTGCCGGAGTCGAGGGGTGCCAGTCGCTTCCGGATGGAATCGGGCGGCGGCGTTAGCCGAGGGGGCAGATTCAGGTTGAGCGCCGGCGAAGTCTGGGCACGTGCGCTGCTCATGCCCCCGTAGAGCAGGCCGAGCAGCAACCACAAAACAACGAGGCGGGCGTACATTTGGGAACACAAACGCGAAAACGCGCATTTAATTTCCTAAAGATACTTCCGCCTGGTTTTCCGGCATTTGTGCTGGTGGTAAACTCTACGCAAACCGGCTTCTATCTTTCCTGTAGTACCCATTCTTTGTTTCGCTCCTTGTCTGGCCTTTACCTTCATATTCCTTTCTGCAAGCAGGCCTGCCACTACTGCGACTTCCACTTCAGCACGTCCATGGGCCTGAAAAGCCGCTTCGTGGATGCTTTGGTGCAAGAGCTGGCTTTGCGGGCCGACTACCTGGGGCCGCAGGCCACGCTGGAAACCATCTACTTCGGTGGGGGCACCCCTTCCTTGCTGACGGCCGCGGAACTCAACCACATCTTCGAGGCGATTCATCGGCATTTCCGGGTGGCGGCAGATGCTGAAATCACCCTGGAAGCCAATCCCGACGACCTGACGGCAGCTAAAGTGCAGGAGCTAAAGGCTTCGCCCATCAACCGGCTCAGTATTGGGTTGCAAAGCTTCCATGAGCCACACTTGCGGCTGATGAACCGCGCGCATTCGGCCCTGGAATCAACGGCGGCGGTGCAACTGGCACAGGCAGCCGGCTTCGAGAATATTTCGGTGGACTTGATTTACGGCGTGCCCGCGCCCGACCACCGCATTTGGGCGCAGGATTTGGCGCAAGTGTTTACGCTGGAAGTGCCGCACCTCTCCTGTTACGCCCTGACCGTGGAGCCGGACACAGTGTTCGGGCGGCAGCTCAAGAAAGGCGCGTTCCGGCCGCCACCCGACGAGTTTGTGGCCCGGCAGTTCGAGATGTTGCTCACTGAGCTGGCGCGCCACGGCTACGAGCAATACGAAATCAGCAACTTCTGCCGCCCCGGCCGCGAGTCGCGCCACAACTCGGCGTACTGGCGCGGGGTGCCCTACCTGGGGGTGGGGCCGAGCGCCCATTCTTTCAACGGCGTTAGTCGGCAGCACACCCTGGCCAATAATCCGCAGTACGTAGCGGCTGTGCTTGAACGCCACGAGGTGCCTACCACGGTAGAGCAGCTTTCCGCCACCGACCGAGCCAACGAGTACCTGATGACCAGCCTCCGTACCGCCCGTGGCACCGACCTACGGCACCTGCGCCTCGCCCTCGGGGTGGATTTGCCTGGTCAGCGCGCCGAGTATTTGCGGTATTTGGAACAGAACGGCTGGGCCACGCTCAGTGCCGATGAAGTGCTGATTCTCACAGATAAAGGCAAGCTGCTAGCTGATCAGATAACGTTGGAGCTGTTTCAGGAAGCTGAATAAGCACAGATTTCAGGGCTCCAAACCAGATGCTGCTGATTTAAATCCGTTAAATTTCCTTTCCTATCGGGCTTGCGGGGCGCGGCGGTTTTGCTGCTGTTCCGCGGGCCGTTTGCTGATTGCCGAATCATCGGCGTTGGCTCCTACTCTGTTGAAACTCGTGATATGAGAAGATTGATTGATGCCCTGGCCGACGACACCGATTTTTTCATCGAGCAGGTCCAACTCACGGCCATTGTGTTCGATAATTCCGACGACGTGACCATTTGGGCTACTACGTTCTTCGACCAGGAGCCGCACTTTTTCCATCTGGGCCTGCAGTTTCAGAGCTTAGATCTGCTGCTGCGCCTCGCCGACACCCGGGCAGCGGCCTTGCAGGAAGAAGTGGCCGAAGCGCTGGCCACCGTCACGGAGTGGCCGTGCCTGCTGGAGTACACCACCGAGGAGCGGCCGCCCGTGCAGCTACCCAACGTGGCGCTCAAGCTCTCCTGCACCTACCCCGCCGACGATGTTCTGGACGATGAGGAAGACGAGAGCGAAACCTTCCACATCGGCCTCGATGCCGAGAAAGAAGCCGAAGAAGATGAATATGCGCCCGGCGCCCCTCACAACATCTTCTACCTGGAAGGCGTCTTTCTGCGAGTGGAGCCGTGAGATGGTGAACTAGTGAAATGGTGAGTTTGATGTTCGACTTGCACCATAAGGAAGCGGTGCCACGAATTGCCCGGAGGGCATCACGCTCCCCTTATTGTTGCTGACTTCCGTACAGATAGGCCGTTCAACGGCAGGGGTACCATACCCCCACTGCTCCATTCGCGCCGCTACATCGTCAAATGCATCATCTCACCATTTCACTAGTTCACCACCTGAGCCATATGATCTACCTCATTCCGGGTTTGGGGGCCGACGAGCGGGTGTTTCTGAATCTGCGGCCCCTGCTGCACGACGAAACGCAGATTTTATTCTGGCTGACGCCGGAGCCGGATGAGTCGTTGCCGCACTACGCGGCGCGTATGGCCGCAAGCATTCCGCTCGAACAAACCGGGCTGTTAGTGGGCGTGTCGTTTGGGGGCGTGGTGGGGCTGGAAATCAACCGCATTCGGCCCCGGCTCCGGACGGTGCTTGTTTCCAGTATTCCGGATGCCAGTTGCCTGCCGCCACTGCTGCGCCTGATTCGGGCTACGGGTGTGTACCGGTTGGTGCCGCCTCAGGTGCTTAAGCTGTTTCCGAGGGCCGGGCAATTGTATTTCGGGGTGAGCAATGGGTCTGAGTACGAGTTGTTCAAGCAGATTCTGCGCGATATGGAACCAGTGTACACCCGTTGGGCCATTCACCGCCTCCTGCACTGGGACAGTACCCACGTAGGGCGGAGCACCCAAATCCTAGGCACCCACGACCGGGTTTTTCCGCCCGGTCCTACGCCCGTTGACTACCTGATTCGGGGCGGCGGGCACTTCATGGCGTACAGCCACGCCCAGCAAATCAGCGAGATACTGAATAAGTTGGCCGCTGATGCTGCTGCCGAGGAGGCAGCCTAAGCAAGCAGAACGTGCTGAAAGCCAGCGCGGCTACCGGCCTAGAGCTTCAGGCGGGCATCGGAGCGGAAAGCACGAAACTGCTTTAGGTTAGCTTCTGCGGTCTACCTTTGCGGGGCTATGGCCTCCCTGCTCACTGATGCGTTGAATTTCTTGTCGAAAGCCACCCCACGCCGGGTGTGGAATTCCACGCAGGTGGTAGGCGGCTACGCGCTGAGCAAGCTAACCGGCAAAGCACGGCATTGGGGGCTGCCAGTGGCGCTGTCGTTCGAGCCCACCACGAGCTGCAACCTGCGCTGCCCGGAGTGCCCAAGCGGCTTGCGCTCCTTCACGCGCCCCACCGGCATGCTGCCCGACGACTTGTTTCGGAAGACAATAGACGAGGTGGCCTCGCGGCTGTGGTACTTGATTTTCTATTTCCAGGGCGAGCCGTATCTGCACCCCAACTTCCTGGATTTGGTGAACTATGCTTCCCGCAAGGGCATTTACACCGCTACCAGCACCAACGCCCACTACCTCAACGACACCAATGCCCGCCGCACTGTGGAAAGCGGGCTGGACCGGTTGATTATTTCGCTGGACGGTACCACCCAAGAGGTGTACCAGCAGTACCGCGTGGGTGGCAAAATCGACAAGGTGTTGGAAGGCACCCGCAACCTGCTCCGGTGGCGCAAGGAGTTGAAATCCAGCACGCCCCGGGTGGTGTTTCAGTTTCTGGTAGTTAGGCCCAACGAGCACCAGATGGAAGATGCCCGTCAACTAGCCCGCGAGATGGGAGTGGACGATGTGTGGTTTAAAACCGCCCAGATCTACGACTACCAAAACGGCTCCCCGCTTATTCCCACCATCGACTACTACTCGCGCTACGAGAACACCGGCAACGGCACCTGGCAAATCAAGAACCGGCTGCTCAACCACTGCTGGAAAATGTGGCACAGCTGCGTTATCACCTGGGACGGCCTCGTGGTGCCTTGCTGCTTCGACAAAGACGCCGAGTACCGCCTCGGTGACCTGCAAACCCAATCCTTCCGCCAGCTCTGGCACGGCCCCAAGTACCAAAGCTTCCGCGCCTCCCTGCTCAAAGGCCGCGACCAGATAGAAATGTGTCGTAACTGCACCCAAGGCACCAAGGTGTGGGGCTGAGGAGCCCCGCGACGGTACACCCCAGCACCCGAACGCGCCTGAGCGGGCGCCTTACTCGGCTACGCGGGCTGGGTATCCGTAGTAAGAGCGGGACACATGCGTTTTATGTTTGCAACAACTGACTTTCAACGAGCCTTCACCCTGTTGTCGCAGAAGCTTAGCCGCTGGATGCAGCAGTTCGTGCTGCTGCTGCCCAACCTGCTTATTGCGCTAGTCGTGCTTGCCGTTACTATTGTGGCTGCGCGGCTAGTGCGTCGGTTTATCAACCGGTTTCTGCCCCGCGTTTCGCACAGCGTTACCCTCAACAACCTGGTAGCTACGGTGGCCTATGTGCTGGTGCTGCTGCTAGGTACCTTCTTCGTGTTGGAGGTGCTGAGCCTGGAAAAAACGGTAACCTCGCTGCTGGCTGGCGTCGGGATAATAGGCTTGGCCCTGGGCTTCGCGTTTCAAGACATTGCCGCCAACTTCATCAGTGGCGTCATCATTGCCATCCAACGACCCTTCACCGTCGGCGACGTTATCCAGACCGACACCTACTTCGGTACCATCGAAAGCATCAACCTGCGCACCCTGGACCTGCGGCAGGTGACCGGCGAACTAGTGCGGGTGCCCAACCGAAAGGTATTTGAAAACGCCATCATCAACTTCACCGTGAGCACCCAGCGCCGGGTGGATGTGGAGTGCCGCGTGAGCTATGATGCCGACCTAGACCAGGTGCGCAGTGTGGTGCTGGAAGCCATGCAGGACTTCCCTAAGCTCATCGGTGGGCGCCCCCTGGAGGTGATGTTCACTGGCTTCGAGGAAAGCGCCGTCACGTTTACGCTCCGCTTTTGGGTGCCCTATCATCGGCAGGTCGATTACGTGGGAGCTAAGAGCGAGGCCATCATGCGTATCAAGCGCGCCTTCGACCGAGCCGGCATCGTTATTCCGTTTCCCGTCCGTACGCTGGAAGTTTCGGCGCGCACATTGGAGCAAGTAGCGGCTAGTACTGTGCGCTCCGAACAGCAGAAGTAGCGCCACTCATTCACCCGAGGGATATAAATCTGGGGGTGTTTGCTGGTCGGCGGGCGTGGGAAGCGGATGCAAGGCCTGGGTCTGGTCGATGAACAGAAAGGCATCGTACCGGTCGGGGATGAGGGAGGGGACGTAGTTGCCAAACTGTTCGAACTCGGGCCGATACACCACGCCAATGGCCCGGTGGCCGATAGGCTGTTGCAGCTCAGGAATATCGCGCAGCTCTTGGGAAAGCAGGAGCGCATTCTCGCCCTGTAGCTGCTGGTGAAGCAGGTGCTCCCACGAGTTGCGGGGCGCGGCGGGTACGTTTATTTTTTGCGGCGTAGCGCCCCACTTGTTGCCCGCAATAACAGAGCCCTCGTAGGAGCCAAACCCGGCAATGAACACGTTTTTGCGGCCGTAGGCTTCCCGTGCTAGCTGGCCCACATTCACCATGTCTTCGCGGCGCATGTCGGTGTAGCGCGCATCTCCCACGTGGGTGTTGTGTTCCCAGATGATGGCTTTGCTGTCGGGGCCGTGTAGGTCGAGCAGGCGCGTGAGAGTTTCCATCATGTGGTTGTCGCGCACGTTCCAAGAGGCCGCGCCACCCCGTAGCATGGCCCGGTAGTAGCGCTCGGCATTCACGGCAACCAGCGCGTTCTGGTCGGCCGCGAATTTCGATTCCCGATCGGCCAGCCCATCAGGTTGCCGGGCGCTTTGGGTGCGTAGCGCGCGCAGCATGTCGTTCACTTCGTCTTGGCAGTCTTCCGACACATACGCAATGGCTTGGGCGTATTCCTGCGGATCGTTGCCGTAGGGCTCGAAGCACTGAAAGGCGCGCTGAGCTGCCTGCACTGCCCCGTCGCCTTGCTTTTCCACGTACTGCAGTATCTCTTGCAATGATTCCCAGAGGCTGTACACGTCTAGGCCATAGAACCCTACCCGTTGCTCCAGGGGCTGTTGGCGGTTGTGCGCGTGCAGCCAGTCCACCAAGCCCACAATTTCCCAGTTGCCCCACATCCAAGTCGGCCAGCGGTTGAACGTGCGTAGCAGCTGCGGCACCGAACCGTACAACACCTCGTCTTTTTTGATGGCCGCATTCACTTCAAAGCAGCCAGGCCAGTCGCCTTCCACGGCAATAAAGTGAAAACCTTTCTCTTGAATCAACCGCTTGGAGATGGTGGTGCGCCAGGTGTAGTACTCGGCCGTGCCGTGAGAGGCCTCGCCAAGCAGCACGATCCGCGCATCCCCGACGGCTTGCATCAGCGGGTCGAGGTCGGAGGCGGTGTGCAACGGATGGGTGGGCAGGTTGGTTTTCATAGTCGAGGTTGGGTGGGGTAGAAACGGCAAAGTGCGTCCCGAACTGGTCGGGACGCACTTTAGAGCAGGTAGTCGGGAAGTAAGATGCGCTTACTTGTGGCCTTTTGTTAGGTTTTTGCCTAGGTCTTCCACTTGCTTGAGGAAGTCGAGCGCATCAGAATCGCCGTACGTGCCATAGGCCGAGGAGATGGTGCCACGCACACCGTCGGCAGTTTCCAGGGCGTACAGGATAGACATGTCATCGGGGTCACTCTCGCCTTCAAAACGATAGAAGTCCACAATTACCACCTCATTGGGGGCGTAGCTCTTGGTTTGCTCGTCGCGGGTATTGATGGTGAACAGGCGGCCTTCGGACACGCGAAAATCAGCTGTAAACCCACCCTTTTTGAGGGTCTCTTCCACTTTTACGAGCGAGCGTTCTTCTTCTTTGTCTTGCATGATGGTAGAGTTCGGTTGGAAAGCTGAAGGGTTAAAAGGGCGTTAAAACAAACCCCCGTACCGGCTATACGGAGCCAGTACGGGGGCAGGTTGCCAAAAATATGGAAAGCGGAATACGCACTTACTTCGTGCTACGGGTAGCGGCGGCCTCAATAGTCCGTTGCAGCCGGTCTACATCGATGGTACCACAAGCGCCACCACAGCCCTTGGCGCAGCCCGCCGATGATTTATCGAAAAACGCCCGCCAGAAAATACGCCCTACATAAAAGGACGCCCCGACAAAGAGCAGAACAATGATGAGTGTCTGAATCCACATAATGCATGCAAAACTACGACGCGCCCGGAAAAGTTTGCTTGTGCACGGTCTTTACTTCCTAGCGCACAAGCAGATTGCCTGCTTTTTAATGTTGCCTGAAAGCTAGGCCGTTGGGTGCCAGAACTCCCGGATGGTGTCTTGCATTTCCTGGTGGATGTGGGTGTTGCTGGCCACCAATTCCCGGCCAAAAATAGGGTCGCCCTCTTCCAAGAACTGGGTCACGCGGCCGCCTGCTTCGCGCACGAGCAAGATACCAGCGGCTACGTCATACGAGTTGAGGTTGAACTCGAAGAAGCTCTCAAAGCGGCCAGCCGCCACGTAGGCCAAGTCAACGGCCGCGGAGCCGAAGCGGCGGACACCGTGGGAGCGTTGCATGAAGGCGCCCAGTATCTGCAAGTAGTTTTCGAGCTGGCCGAACTTCGAGTAGGGAAACCCGGTGGCTACTAAAGAGCTGCCCAACGTAGCGCTGCTACTGACCTGAATCGGAATTTCATTGCAGAAGGCTCCTGACCCGAGGGCAGCGCGGAAGCACTCGTCGCGGTTCACTTCGTACACCACGCCCGCTACCAGCTCCTGGTGGTGCATCAGGGCCACACTGACCGAGTAGCAGGGCAGACCGTGCACGAAGTTGGTGGTGCCGTCCAGCGGGTCGATAATCCAGTTGTATTCGTCGGCTTGCACGGCGCCTTCGGTGCCTTCTTCGGTGATAAAGCCGGCTTCGGGCAGCAACTCGCGCAGGCCAGCTACGAGCAGCTTTTCGGTTTCCTTGTCTACGTACGACACCAAGTCGTGCAAGCCTTTGGTCTCAACCCGGCCCCGGTCGAAGGTGGCGGACTCCTGGCGAATAAATTGGCCCGCGTGGCGGGTAACGGCAGCTAGCTGAAAGCTGAGTTGGTTGTAATCCATAAAGTGAAATGTAGCCCAAGCCAACGCCTAGGCTGTAAGTGAACCACCGCGGTTCGGTAAGACAAACCGGTATACGAGTACCCGACTTGACGTTTCAAGAACGGCCCGAAAATAATACGCCACCCGACAAACCGCTACCAGCAGCCGAGCATTACGCGACGCTCTTGCTGAATCGCCGCACCAGCACCAGCACCAGCACCAACAGCAACACCGCCAGCACCTGCGTGGCGGGACCTAGCAGGTCGCCGTGCTTCACGTAGAAGGTTAGCTCTTGGTTGAGGTGGACGGTGTGGCGGCTGACGGCTTGCACCCACCACGCGGTGCGCTCTAGCACTTCGCCTTTCTGGTTGATGAAGCCCGAAATGCCGGTGTTGGCGGAGCGGGCAATGTCGCGGCGGGTTTCAATAGCGCGGAGCGTGGCGTACTGAAAGTGCTGCTTGTGGCCGGGTGAGTCGCTCCACCAGCCGTCGTTGGTGATGATGCCGATAAGGGTGGCGCCGTTCTTCACGTATTCGGCCATGAAATCACCGTACACCGACTCGTAGCAGATAGAGGGCGCGAGGCGTAGCGCGGGGGTAGCCGTGTTGAATACAGTCCGTTGTTCCTGACTGCCATAGGAGCCTACCGTGCCGCCCAAATCAATATTGGCAATAAGCTTGGTTAGTGCCACGGGCACTTTCTCTACGCCCGGCACCAGGCGCGACTTATGGTAGAAGGTAACCGGAGCAGTAGCATTGGTAAAATGCACCGCCGAATTGAAGACATCGTAGTAGCCTAGGTCGTCGCGGAAGCGGGCCGTGGGGGTAGCGGTTTCCTTGCTACTGCCATACATCTTGATGGTGGTCATACCCGTAATCAGCTCGACGCCAGGATGCTGACGTAGCCAACCGCGCAAGCGTATCACCTTGGGGTTGCTTTCGAAGTTCTGCTCGAAGTAGGCTTCCTCAAGTGCCGTTTCGGGCCAAAGTACGAGCTTGGTTTGGGGCGTGAGCTGCTGTTCGGTGAGCGTAAGCAGGCGGGTCACCTGGGCGTCGTAGGGAATAAAGTTGGGGTTACTGCTGAACTTCTCCAGGAACGGGTCTACGTTGGGCTGCACCACCACCACCTCGGCGGTTTCGCCTTTCTCCTGATACGTGGCGCCAATGAAATAGGAGACAAGGATAGGCAACAGCACCGCTACTATGGGTGCCAACCACCGCGCCGCCAACGGCCGCGCAGGAGACCTTTCGCCGGGCCGGTTGACGGCGGAATTCAGGCGGTCAGCAGTGGAAGCCGCACTATATTGGAAGCCAAACCAAGCGCGGAACAGCAGAATATTCACCACCCATATCCACAGCGAACCACCCAGGAAGCCGGTGTACTCGTACCACTGCACCCAGTAGTTGGCCTGTGCAAACCCGTTGCCGAGCGTAAGCCACGGCCAGGTTAGGTCCCAGTGCAAATGCAGCTGCTCGAACGCAATCCAGTAGATGGGAAGTGAGAGGTACCCGAGCTTCGGGCCGGCTAGGCGCTTGGTGTGGTAGAAGGCCATGGTGGGAATGCACATCAGCAGCGCATTCAGCACAACGGCTGCAATACCGCCGCCCAAGGTGCTGAAACTCACCCACCACGTGGTAAAGGCGTTCCAGAGTACCAGCAGCAGGTAGGTGTAGCGAAACACTTTCCAGCCGCTGGCCCCGCGTGCTACCAGTAGCTGCTCCATACGCAGATACGGCACCCAGCCTACCAGCAACACGGCCGCCAGCCCCGCCAACGGAGCCGGGTGCACCGGCCACCCTAGCCACAGCAGGACAGCGCCCACCAACGCCAAGACGGCAGGCTGCCACGCAACTTGGCGGCTTGATAAGGTAGCGGCCTCTGCTGGGGCCGCCACAGATAGTTCCGACACGGAAGGTTTAGTCAGCACGACGCTCTTCTTTAAGATCTTTTTGACCCTGAACCACTAACACTATTTCTCCTTTGATGCTGGCACGAGCCGCAAAGTTGGCAGCCAACTCGAGCAGCGTCCCGTTCACGGTTTCTTCAAACAGCTTGGTTAGCTCCCGGCTTACGGAAGCCTGCCGATCCGGCCCCAACACCTCCGCCAGTTGTTCCAGCGTCTTGACAATGCGGTGCGGCGACTCGTAAAATATCATGGTGCGAGTTTCCGGAGCCAGTTCGCGCAAGCGGGTCTGGCGGCCTTTCTTCACCGGCAGAAACCCCTCAAACGAAAACCGTTCCGCGCCGAACCCCGACTTCAGCAACGCGGGAACAAACGCCGTTGCGCCCGGCAAGCATTCCACCTTGATGCCACGCGCCAGGCATTCTCTCACCAACAGAAAGCCGGGGTCGGAAATTCCGGGGGTGCCCGCATCTGATACCAGCGCCATGGTTTCGCCTTTCTCCAGCCTCTCCAACAGCCGCTGCACTTGCTGGTGCTCGTTGTGGAGGTGGTAGCTGAGCATGGGTTTTTTCAACCCTAAGTGTTGCAGCAGGCGGCCGCTGGTACGGGTGTCTTCGGCTAGCACCGTATCCACCTCGCCAAGTACCCGAATGGCCCGCAGCGTGATGTCCTCCAGGTTGCCGATGGGGGTGGGGACTAGATAAAGAAGAGTAGCTGCTGGTTCCGACATACGGCAAAGGTAGGGCGTAGCGCCTCAGCATCAGCTGACGCTACACAGTGAATAGCAACTCGTAAACCCGTACGCACCTTGCTAGAAAGTGCGGCATCAGTAGCCATCTAAACCACGGTTGCGCCATGCCGAACAGCTACTTCGTCAATGGCGTCTGCCAGCCGATGGTCGCGCTTGGTCACGGTGTTGCCGGCGTCGTGCGTGCGTAGCCGAAATTCCACGGTGCTGTACTCGTTGGCCCACCACGGATGATGGTCTAGGCGCTCGGCTGCCGCGGCTACCTCGGTCATGAAGGCAAAGGCCGTGTTGAAGTCGGGGAAGCGGAAGGTGCGCGTGAGGGCGTTGTCGTGTTCAATCCACATAACTGAGAGTGTTGAGAAGTAGCCAGCCCCAGTCCTCGCTCGGAAAATCCGGCCTGAAGCAGGGAGGACGGGCGTGAGTTACCACGTACGCAAAACCGTGTAGCACAGGCATCCTACCACCCCTTGCAGGCTGTCCCGCGCCTCTCTCCAAACAGGTGGAGACATTGCCGCCGCACCAAACAGCAGTATCCTTTCGTGCGCTTGTTCTCGGCCATGTGAAAACGCAGAAGCCTTTCTTGCTGACGAAAAAGGCTTCTGATAAGCAGTAAAGCAGTAGCTGCTAGTAGCAGTTAAAGTTCCTTGGTAAACCTGCGCAACGTGCGGCCCGCTGGCAAACTGCCAACGTGGCATCATCAACGGTGAAGGCCGCTGGGTACCATTGGCTGAAGCACTCTTTGCCGACTGCACCTCCCGGCTGGCCGGTGTGGCCCCAGAAAAACAAGTACTTTATGGGGTGGCCAGCATCCAAGTGCTGACGCAAGGAGGCAACGGAGCGGATAAGTGGTAAGGCAGTAGACATAAAGGCAGCGGATAACCGTGTTGAAAGCCGAGACAGTGGTTGCAGGAGGCGGCTTGATGCAGAAAGTAGACCTGCCCAACGAGCATGCGCCAGCACAAATGCACTAGCTAAACCTAAACCCAAATTCGTAAACCACAGTACATAGTACTTTCCTACCTCCCCATCAAGATTCCACTACTCCTATGGCTATCGACCCCAAGAACCGCCCCGTCCGCGTTATCAACGACGATACCACCGAGCAGGAGCTGGCCGCTGGCCACATCACGCCCGGCGGTGATCCACCTAAGAATGAAGATGCCCGCGGCGGCTTCGGCAACCGTGAGGGCCGGGAAGGCTACGGGACGGACACAGCCAACGGTATCACCGCCCTTGGTGAAAACCGGAATGCTGATTCCACCACGCTGCCCCCCGATAATATGCTTTCCGACGACCAGGGCCGCGACCGGCAACTCAATGAGGATATGCCCAACCCTGATCTGCTAGACGAGGAAGACCGTATCGAGGCGCGCCGCCCAGTTGACGAGCTGGATGCCGATGATGCCCGCACAGGCCTCGACGAAATGGAGAACCCTAACTCGCGGGTAGGCATGGGCCAAATGGAACAGCCACAACCCAACAACGACGTGCTGGCCCGCCAGGGCACCAACGCCGACCTCACAGACCCTAACGCCACGGATACGGCTATCGACCAATAGGTTGCGAGCTGGTCAGGTGTACTTTCTGCTATCTCATATTGTTCACCCTAACTTTCCACCGCCATGCCTTACAAGAGCAATAACACCAACCAACAGTCCAAGGAAAACCACGGTAGCCCGACGCAAAGCGAGCAGCCGAAAGCCGCTGGCAACCTGCCCGTAAACGACCGGGACGAGCAAACTGAAGAGCGGCTTCAGCAAGAAGCCGATGACGCAGGTGTTCGTCATCCCAACCGGAACCTTGACAAGCCTGAGCTTGACAAATCGCCTTACAGCTAGGCTACCTCTCATAAAGAAAAAGCACCTTCCATTCCGGAAAGGTGCTTTTTCTTTATATAAACGCACTACGTACTGCTGCGCCCGGCACTATTGCCCGCTCACGTCCGCTCTCTTCGCTCTTCTCTGCCCTATGGCCCGCTACGCTACCACCGACTTGCACGGCTGCTTACGAACGTTCCAATTCCTGATTGAACAGAAACTGAAATTGAAGCCGGAAGACGAACTCTTCGTGCTCGGCGATTATGTGAACAAGGGCCCCGATAGCCGTGGCGTGCTCGATTACCTGATGGCGCTGCAAAAACACGGGTTTCGGGTGCACTGCTTGCGCGGCAACCACGACCAGGAACTCCTGGATGCCGCCCGCGACTTGCAACACCTCACCTGGGCTTCGTCCACCGACCGGCAACTAACGCTGGAAAGTTTTGGGGTAGCCCACGCCAAGGATATTCCACAAGAGTATGTAAGCTGGCTAGATGCTTTGCCGCACCAGCTTGATGTACCCGGGTTTTCACTGGTACATGCGGGCTACAACTTCCGGTTACCCCCCGACCGAATGCGTGCCGACTGGCATAGTATGCTCAACATCAAGCAATTCACATTTGATGCCTCACGCCTGCAAGACCGGCGCCTGCTGCACGGCCATGTCCCCACACCCACGGCCGAGGTACAGCGCCAAGCCCGCACCCAAGCCCAAGCCATCAGCCTCGATACGGGTTGCGTCTACAGGCACAACCCCGAGCTTGCCCACCTAGCGGCCCTCGAACTCGACTCATTCGAGCTGACCTTGCAGCGCAACATCGACGGGCAATACACTATTGCCCGCCGCTGAAGCGCCTGATGGCTGCCATAGCCTCTTACGCACTACCCACGTGCGTTTCAAGCAGTGGGTTGGCAACGAAGTGATTTAACCCTTGCTGCGCCGGGAGATGCTATAGTGGATGTCCTCGACTCTGGAGGGAAACCTGTGGGTACCTCGCACTAGTTGAGCGGGGTTTCATTTCTCACACCTTGTCCTGCCGAATCATCGTGCGATACATGTCCACCATACGCTGCTGAGAAGCGCCCAACCGGTACATTGTAGTGAGCAGATAATAAATGCTTTGCAGCCGCCACACGCCATTCTCGCGGTACTTGCGCGCCGACGTGACGATGGGGCCTGGCAAAATCTGGAACCGGGCAACTCGCCCTAGTCGCCGCGTTATTTCCTGATCTTCCAGCACCAGCATGTCTTCCCGGTACCCGCCAATTGCCGTGAAAATGTCTCGCCGTACGAACAGGCTTTGGTCGCCGAAACGAAACACTTTCAAGCGAAAACGGGTGAACCAGGCGTTGATTTTCAAAAACCAGCTAGGGTGGTCGAAGGCCAGGCGGTAGCAGCCCGCCCCATGGCCTTGCTGCACGGCCGCCCGAATTTCCTGGCTGAATCCGGCGGGCGGATAGCTATCGGCGTGCAGAAAATACAGGATGTCGCCGGTGGCCTCGTGCGCGCCATAGTTGAGCTGCACAGCGCGGCCTTTGTGCGGGCAGTGAACCACGTGCGCGCCTGCCTGTTGGGCTTCCGTGGCCGTGCCGTCGGGGCTGTGGGCGTCAACCACCACAATTTCCAGGGCATCGTCGGAACCCGCAGTTTTTTGCAGATAACGCACTAAAGCTCCTATGTGCCCTTCTTCCTTATAGGTGGGAATAATGAGGCTGATGGCGGCTGGAACAACGGAAGCTGTTGGGGCAGGTGCAGTAGGCATACTAAATCGGGACTAGAAAAACCGCCTTGTTGGGCTGCTGCGCAAGCACAGAAGCACCGCGGCTTGCGCGTATCTAGTCGCGAGGAAGCAGCACTTGAGCACGCAGCACTTGTTGGGCGTGCAATTGATACGGATTTTGTGGATCGGCGGCGACGGTTTGCAAGTTGGTACGCGCTTGCGGCACCTGGCCGGTCCGCCATTGAGCCATGGCCAAGTGGTAGCGCGCCTTGCCCGCGAGGGCCGAAGCTGGCTGCTGCGTGGCACGGGTCAGGTAGGAGCGTGCCGCCCCCGCCTCATTGTGCCGGAGCAACACCACGCCGGTGTAGTACAGCAGTGTATCGTCGCCTACGTTGGCCGCTGCTACCCGCCGCAACGAGTGCAGCGCCGCCGGATAGTGACCGTCGCGGTATTGGCGCATGGCTTCTACCATAAGGGGGGTGTTGGTGGCTTGGGCTGCCACTTCCGTCAGTCCGGGGTCGGGTACGTAGTAGCGGGCCCAGGCTTCTTCCGCGTCGAGGGGGCGCGGGCGGACCAGCAGCCACAGCCCCGCGGCCAATACCAGCACCGCCACGGCCGCCACCACTATCCACCGGGTGCGGTTGGTGCGAGAACGAGTTTGGATGCTAGCCAGTGCCACCTGGCGTTGGTCGAGCCGCTTGTCGAGGTTGCGGAGCCGATTGCGCAGGGTTTCGTGGCCGGCCACCCAGCGTAGGTCGGCGGTGAACTGCTCGTAGGCTTCATAGGCTGCGTTCAGCTTCTCGTCTTGCGCCAAACGCAACTCAAAAGCTTCCTGCTCCGCCTCCGACAGTTGCCCGTCAGCAAAACGCTCTAGCTCATCCAGGTAGGGGCGCAGGTCCATGGTATAGGGAGTAATGGAGTATAGAAAGCTGAATGGGAGTGGTTGGCTGCTGACTCACACAGCACGTAGGTGCAGCTCATACAAGCGCCGGAGGCAGCCCGATTTCTGGATTCTGCCCACGGTGGCGTTGGCGAATCCCATTTTAACGGCAAGCTTCTTGAAGTTGTAGCCGCGGAAGTAAAAGAACATCAGTACCTGCTGGCAGTCGGGGCTGAGCTGGCCAAATAGGCCAAGCAGCTGCCGACGGCGGTTGGCTTCGGCAGGGGGCAGAGAATCAGTAGCAGAAGCTTGGGGTTGCTGGACCGCCATGCCATACACATGAGCGCGCAGGTCGGGCGGAAGCTTGGTTAGGCGGCCGTCAACTACCTGGTTATAGAACTCAACCAGCACGGAGCGCAACAACTCATGCGCGGCGGAGCGCTCAAGCTGCTGATGTTGGCGCGCCCACTGCGCAAAATCGTCGCGGTAATCCCGATAGAAATTGATCAGGAAAGTCTGGTTGCCCACGCGAAGGTGGGTCAGCGTATCGGCGAGAGGCTGTGGCACGGCACCAGGGAGAAGGATAAAAAGAAAGCCTGCGGCAAGCAAGTAGCAGGCAAAAGCGAAACAAGATAACGTGGAATCACGGTCGGCGGACGGTGAAAAGCGAGCTTTTTGAGGGTCTTATGCCCTGTCCATCGAATATTCGCCGCAGCACACAATTCAATAAAACCTGGGTGCAATTGCCGCGCTCCGGTTTTCTGAGAGACAGCACAAGAGTAGCGTCACTGCGCTGGCCTATGCACTGGAAAAGGATCGGTGGCAAACCTTGTAGCCGGCCACCGAAACCGAGCCAGCTACCGGCTGGTCTGGCAACTGCAACCGCCGTATCTTGGCGGGGCAGCCGGCGGCTGGCGCGTCGCACAAGAGGCCGTTACTACCCGGAGTGTCTTGTGCTATGTTCTTCAAACGCCGTCCTAAGTCGCCGACCGAGTTATCCGACGAGGAGTTGCTGGCTCGCTACCGCCAAGAAGGCGTAGTAGCCGACCTCGGGGTGCTGTATGAGCGGCACATGCCGGAAGTGTTTGCTATCTGTCGGCGGTATTTGGGGCCAGGCGAGGCCGATGCCCAAGATGCCGTGATGCAACTCTTCGAGCAGCTGGTGGAAAAGCTGCGGCGCCACGAGGTTGACCACTTTCCGGCCTGGCTGCACGCAACGGCCCGCAACCACTGCCTGATGGTGCTGCGGGCTCGGCAGCGCCCCGGCCCCGACCGAGGGGGTGCCCTGGTTCTGCATTTTCCGAACCCCGCAGATATGGAATCGGTGGTTGCCGAGCATCTGCAAGACGATGACCCCGACGAAGCGACGTTCACCGAAGCCCGCCTGCAAGCCCTGGAACACGCCATGAGTGCGCTACCTGCCGGTCAACGACGATGTTTGGAACTGTTCTTCTTGGAAAAGAAATGCTACCGCGACATCAGCACGGAAACCGGATACGACCTGAACACGGTAAAAAGCCATTTGCAAAACGGTAAGCGCAACCTGAAGCGCCACCTCGAATCTTCACCGCCCACCACTTCGTTTTCTTCTGATGCGGCCCGCTGACCAGTTTCCTGCTTCCCCACTGTCCCCCGGTTCGTCGGGGGGGCAGCACTTGCCGATGGCAGTGCTGCGGCAGTACGTGGCCGGTACGCTGCCACCGGCCGAGCAACACCGTGTGGAGGCCCATACGCTGTCCTGCACCCGCTGTGCCGACATCCTCGACGGCCTCTCCCAAACCGACCTCGCCACCACCGACCGCGCCCTCACCGACCTGCACGCGCGCCTGCACGCCCGCCTAGCCAATGAAGCGCCCGAGGTTGCCCCCGTAGTGCCGCTGTGGCCCTGGCGCCAATTGGCAGCGGCCGTATTGCTGCTGCTGGTAAGTGCGGCCGTATGGCTAGGCGTACGCCGCACTACTGAAGGTCCGGCGGCGGCATCGCAAGTGGCTATGCGCCGGAGCGAAACCAAGGCTGATGTGACAGCGAAAACGCAACCCGAGGCGTCTTCCTCCTCGAAGCCGACTGCCCCACAAAACGCGTTTGTATCAGCAGATGAGGCTGTGGCCGCTGCGCCTGTTCCGGCGGAGCGCGCACCGCTCATAGCCGCCAACCGCCAGCCACGCACAGGGCTTCAAGCTAGAAGCCGCCCACGGATACTCGCCGACAGAAAAGAGCCGGAAGCCGTTGGTATGTCGGGGGTAGATGTGGCGGGTGTAGCCGCTGCTCCCGAAAACGACCTAGCTGCTAGCACCCTTCGCTCCGCCGATACCGTGCAGGTAGCCTCGAACGGCAACTCGTCTGACTTAAGCAGGCAAGCGTCACCAGTCGAGATGAGTAGGGCCAGGAAAGCAAAGACCAACGCCTCTGCTGCCATAATGGCCCGGGTTCCAGCGGCCGAGCCAGCTACGGTGCCAGTAGACCGCAACACCCTGCATGGGCAAATCGTATCGGCGGCTCCTGCTCCGGCGGGTATGCGCGTAGTGCGGGGCCAAGTTACGGACCGCAGCAGTGGCGCGGGCCTCCCCGGCGTAACAGTGTTGGCTAAGGGTACCGCCATCGGGGCCAGTACGGCTGCCGACGGGTCCTTTTCCCTGCTGGTGCCAGAATCGGTGAAGACACTGACTTTTCACTCGGTTGGGTTTGTGTCTTCAGAGCAAGCCATTAGCCCCTCGGATAGCGCCATGGCCCTGGCGCTGGCTCCCGACAGCAAGTCGTTGAATGAAGTGGTGGTCGTGCGCCGTGAGCGTCCGCCCGCGCCTATATCAATTGGAGCTTTGCCCGCAGGCGGCTACAAGGCATTTCAGGAGTACCTGAAGCAGAAGCTGGAGTACCCAGAAAAGGCGTTGAAGGACGGCAAAGAAGGTACCGTCAAACTAAAATTTGTGGTGGCCGCTGATGGTAGCTTGCAGGATATTACCGTGTTGCGCGGGCTGTCAAAGGAGTGTGATGCCGAAGCTATCCGGCTGCTCAAGGAGGGCCCGAAGTGGTATCCAGCTATTGCGAAAGGCCAACGCACAACTCGCACGGTGGAAATCAGCGTGCCGTTTCGCCTCGAGGATCAGCGGTAGGGTACTGTAACAACAGAACAAGCCGTTTCGAATGTGCTGCATGCATATTCGAAACGGCTTGTTCTGTTGTACTCGGGTGCTAGGGCTATACTAGCCGCTGTAGCCGCCGCCGCTTTCGGGTTCGGTGGCGCTGCCGCCGGGTTTCTCGGGCTGTGGCAAATCCGATTCGGTCTTAATTTCTACGTCGCTGTAGTCGGGGGCTCCGTTGCCGGCAGGTACGGGCTGCTTTTCGCGGGCTGCGTCGTCGGTGCCGGAAGTGGTGGCCGGGGCTTGAGCGGTAGTTGGCGTCTCGGATGGGGTAGCTAGGGCGTCGGATTCTGATTCGAAAGTCTTGTTCATGGCTCGATTGGTAAGGATGGTTAGGTGAGTGTACGCAAGACGCCGGTAGCTTGACTATATCTGGGGGCTCGGAGGGGCGTGATAACAGAATTATGAACTAGTTAGCCCGGAGCCGGTGTGGTGTGTACTTTTGCCCGCCTTCGATACAGTTGCGAACCACCAGTCTTTGGTTACTGGTTAGTACTAGCATGGAACTCGCAACTGGTAGCCGGTAGCTGGCAACGGACAGCTCACTCACCCCTTCACCTAATTACCCACTTCATGCAGTTTCGCACCGAGAAAGACACCATGGGTACCGTGCAGGTGCCCGCCGACGCCTACTACGGCGCCCAAACGCAGCGCTCCATCGACAACTTCCAAATTGCGCAGGACATCAACCGGATGCCCAAGGAAATCATCCAGGCTTTCGCGTACCTGAAAAAAGCTGCGGCCCTCACCAACCGCGACGCTGGTATTCTGCCTGCCGAAAAAGCCGAACTGATTGGCCGAGTGTGCGACGAAATCCTGGAAGGTAAGCTCGACAAGGAGTTTCCGCTGGTGGTGTGGCAGACGGGTTCGGGCACGCAGTCGAATATGAACGTGAACGAAGTGGTGGCGTACCGCGGCCACGTGCTGCAAGGTGGTCAGCTCAGCGACGAGAAAAAGGTGCTGGCGCCCAACGACGATGTAAACAAGAGCCAAAGCAGCAACGACACCTTCCCAACGGCCATGCACATTGCAGCCTACAAGATTCTGGTGGAAACTACCATTCCCGGTATCGAGAAGCTGCGCGACACACTACGCGCCAAGAGCGAGCAGTTCATGCACATCGTGAAGATTGGCCGCACCCACCTCATGGATGCCACGCCGCTCACGGTAGGGCAGGAGTTTTCAGGCTACGTGTCGCAGCTCGATCATGGCTTGCGCGCCATCAAGAACACGCTGGCGCACCTCTCCGAGCTGGCTTTAGGTGGTACCGCCGTGGGTACGGGCATCAACACGCCTCCCGGCTATTCTGAAAACGTAGCCAAGCACATTGCCGACCTTACGGGCCTGCCGTTTATCACCGCCGAAAACAAGTTCGAGGCCCTGGCTGCCCACGATGCCATTGTGGAAGCCCACGGAGCCCTCAAAACGGTGGCTGCCAGCCTGATGAAGATTGCCAACGACACCCGTTTGCTGGCCTCGGGCCCGCGCGCCGGCATTGGGGAGCTGCATATCCCCGACAACGAGCCCGGCTCCAGCATCATGCCCGGCAAAGTGAACCCTACCCAGGCCGAAGCCATGACCATGGTGGCTGCGCAGGTAATGGGCAACGATGTAGCCATCAACATCGGCGGCATGAACGGCCACTTCGAGCTGAACGTGTTCAAGCCGGTGATGATCTACAACTTTCTGCACTCCGCCCGCCTCATCGGCGACGTATGCGTGAGCTTCAACGACAAGTGCGCCACCGGCATCGAGCCGATTGAAGCCAACATCAAGAAGCACGTAGACAGCAGCCTGATGCTAGTAACGGCCCTGAACCCACACATCGGGTACTACAAAGCGGCCGAAATTGCTCAAACCGCCCACAAAAACGGCTCAACTCTGAAAGAAACGGCGCTCCAACTCGGCTACCTCACCGAGGAGCAGTTCAACGAGTGGCTGAAACCCGAGGACATGGTAGGCGAGATTAAGAAGTAAAATAGTAGCTGGCACTACTGTGTGCTTCTAAGTTTCGCTACTAGGTGCCATCTGGTCTGCCTGGTTGAAAAGGGGAAGCACTGACAGGTGATGTTGGTTGATAGGAAGGCGTATGCACTATGGTGGTCATTGAGTGGCCGCATAGTACATACGCCTTCCTTTTTGCTGGCTATTCCCTTGCGTTCAGCACTGTAGCATCAAGTTGTGTAGCCAAGTTCTTGTGGCTCTCAACCGCATGTGGTAATAGGCCCAAACCTGCGCCCAGTGGGGTTAAAGACCTACTTGCAGATAACTAGATGTTTGAATAATAACAAGTTTCCCTATGCTTTTTGCTAGTCGCTAAGTAATAAGGTTTTATCTTAGCGGCTTGAAATACAGCTGTTTTTGTTTTTTATCAAGCTGATATTGTGAGGGGTGCGCCATTTCTAGGAACCTATAAGATGGCACAAAACAATTAACACCATATGACTGAAACACCTGCCCGTTTGATCAACGCAAACTCCAGTTTGTTTTTAGATGCCATAAGGCTCGGTGCTGCCTTGCTTGTTGCAATTTTTCATGCACATTCCATGTGGTTTCCTTCCGAGGATAATGCTGCAACGCCCCTGCATAACTTGGCTCATGCAGCAGTTGTCGTCTTCTTTGCTTTGTCGGGTTATGTTATTGCGTACACCACTACGGTTAATAATAGAGGACTGCACCAGTATATGCAAGCTCGCTTTAGCCGCTTATATTCTGTGGTCATTCCTGCTCTTATAATAACTGGAATAGCAGAAATTGTGGTAAGCTCTGCTGCCCCAGAATTGCATGATATGTATTCTAGAGGCGCATCCTTGCCTCGTTATTTGTTATCAGGCAGTTTTTTGAACGAAATCTGGTTTATGTCTGCTGCGCCGCCCATGAACACCCCGTTGTGGTCATTAGGGTATGAGTTCTGGTATTATATGATTTTCGGCCTCTGGTTTTTTCGTAGCGCAGGCTGGAAATCAACGGCACTTCTTATAGCAGCCTGCGTAATTGCCGGCCCCAAAATTTTGTTGATGATGCCCATATGGCTGGCCGGATTTGCAGCCTATAGGTTGCCTAAGCTACGTATTAGCACTTCAATGTCATGGCTGATACTAGGTGTACTGATTGTAGCGACAAGCTTTTCGGTGGTGTATTTTCCAATTCTGCCTTACACAATAGGAGCGCCACCACTTTATTTCACAAATCAATTTTTAACTGATTGGGTTAATGGTTTTTTATTTTCGATAGCACTTTGGTTTTTGCCTTTAAGCACATATTCTGTGCCTGCTAAAAGCTGGGTGAGCTGGTTTCGCAAGCTTGCGGATCTTACGTTCCCTATTTATATTCTACACACTCCATTATTAATATTGTCGCGCTATATTTCTGACTACCAAAAGTATAATATCACACAAATGTGGCAGTGCGTTGCGGTGGTTTTAATTACCTCTGCTTTGATTGGGGTAGTGCTGGAAAAGCAGCGTCCTATGTGGACAAAGCTCTTCAAGAATTTATTTAGTTTGACAAGCCATTTTCAATGGAGCAATCAGCCAGTGAAGATATCTAAGAACGAGGCTCCTTAGCGTGCTAGATGCGGTGCTATAACCTTAGCAGCGTAGTTCACGAACAACGGGCAGTTGGCTACTATGCCGGCTGCCCGTTTTCATGGCTGCTTATCCCCACTTTGTGGCGCCCTTCCGGACCTTCCTCGACCAGATTCCGACGACGGGACGCGTGGTGGTCTACTGTCATTTTGATGCCGACGGACTGGCCGCTGGCGCCTTATTTGGGCGCGGCCTCAACCGAATCAACCCGCAATGGCAGGTGGAAGTGGTGCCATCTGGCAAGGGAGAGAATGCCTTCTTGACACCTGGAGTTCAGGAAATGCTGCTGGCGCGAAAACCTGATGCGCTCATCGTTACAGATTTGGGAGTGCATGCGCATGGTACACTGGAAACGGCTGGGGTGCCGGTGCTGTACGTCGACCACCACATTCCGGAAGGCATGCCACCAACGGGCGGCACGGTGCTCACCGGCTACGGCCTCGATCCGGTACCTTGTTCGGCGTGGCTAGCATACGAGTTGCTGGCTGCCGAGGCTGAGGTGACGGACCTACACTGGGTGGCTGCCATCGGCATTCTCTCTGACCTTGGCGACCAAGCCCCGTGGCCGCCACTAGCAGAAACCAAAAAGCAACACACCGCCAAATGGCTGAAAGAAGCCGTGGCCATGTGCAATGCGGCCCGCCGCGCCGGCTCTTTCGACCTCGCCCTGCCCCTGCGTTACCTCTTGCACGACGACAACCCACGCGGCCTAGCACAAGATGCTACCTTGGCCGGCTACCGTGCCGAAGTAGCGGCCGCCCTAGCGGTGGCGCGCAAGCTGCCCCCAAAGTTTCCTCCAGCCGGTCCCGATGCGTCGCCCGTTGCCCTTATTACCATCAACTCGCCCTGCCAGATTCACCCGCTGATTGCACAGCAGTGGATACAACGCCTTCCCGACCGAGTGGTGCTGTGCGCCAACCTCGGCTATCTACCCGATGGCGTGGTGGCTGTATCTGGCCGCGCCGCCAGCCGCGACTTGCACATTCCAAACCTGCTACGCGCAGCTTTCGCCCGCATAGGAGTGGAGCCACCCGCTAATTTCGCGCACGGACACCCGCAGGCCAGCGGGGGGCACCTGCCGCCAGCACAGTATGACTTACTGCTGCAAGGCCTAGGTTATTCATAGGAAGGTTGTTTACCAATGGCTATTTTAGGCATATTTGATGGTGCTCACCTTCAGTTATCAATCCATGGATTTCTCTCAGGACATTATTCTCGAAAGCAACCGCGCCCTGTTACGACCATTGGCTACTGCGGATTTTGAAGGCCTGCAAGCCGTAGCATTCGAGCCCGAACTGTGGCAGTACACTCTAACCCGCGCCGATGACCGCATCAGCCTGGCCGCTTATATTGCGGCTGCCATGCAGGGCCGGGAGCAGCACCAGCGCTACCCTTTCCTAATCATCGACAAAGACACCGACCGGGTGGCGGGCAGCACCAGCTACTACAACATCAACCTGCATGAGGCCCGCCTGTCCATTGGTTACACCTGGATTGGTAGTGAGTTTCAGCGGACGGGCCTGAACCGAGCAGTGAAATACCTGCTGTTTCGCCACGCATTTGAGGTGCTGGGCTGTGAGCGGGTGGAACTGGAAACCGATGCCCACAACCACAAGTCGCAGGAGGCTATGCGCCGGATGGGAGCTACCGAGGAAGGTACATTGCGCAGCCACCGCTACACGCAAGGGGGCCGGCGCCGCGACACGGTGATTTTCAGCGTCATCAAGCCGGAGTGGAACGTGTTGCGCCAAGGAGCATTCCGCGAATTCGATACTCGTGAGTCAGCCTAACCCGCATCCCCGCCGCTTTCCGGCCCTGATGCGCCGCGCCGCCAGTTTCGGCTACGCGTTTCAGGGCGTGGTAGCCGCCTTGCGCTCGGAAGTGCACTTGCAGTTTCATGCTATTTCCACGGTGGTAGTGATAGGGCTTGGCTTTTACTTCCGTCTGAGTTGGTTGGAATGGGCGCTTGTATCCTTGGCGGTGGGCTTGGTGTGGGGCCTGGAGTTGGTGAACACGGCCGTAGAAGCCGTGGTAAATCTGGTGTCGCCGGAGTACCACCCGCTGGCCGGGCGAGCCAAAGACGTAGCCGCCGGTGCGGTGCTGGTTGGAGCGGTGGCAGCATTAGTGGTTGGGCTATTGATATTTGGGCCGCACGTATGGGCGCTGCTTTAAGCCGGTTATCGATTGCCAGCAGTTAGATGCGAGGTATCAGTCAAGCAGACGCAATCTATCAGCCACTCCTTACCACCAACTGGTAACAGGCTGCTCATAACTGGCAACTCACAACTGACGTAAGCGGACGGTTGGGCTCCCGCTTTAGGTGCGCCTGCTTACTTTCGCGTTTTCTTCCCTTAGCCTTATGCGCTCTTCTTTGTTTCGGTTGGTGCCGGTAGTGGTGTTGCTCTGCGGAGTGGCTTGCCAGCAAAATGTGGTACTAACCACCCCCACGGATACGCCCGCCGGAGGAAACACAGGTATTACGTCGACCCCGACTCCTGTTGCCAAGAATACCACTACCCCTGTACCCAACGGCACAATGGTGCAGTTTGACACCACTTCCCGCCCTGGTTGGTTGGAAGAGCGCATCCAAAAGCTTTCAGCAGAGCCCCCTCAGAATCCGGCGGCTCGTATTATGCGGTACCGCTTCGAAGACCAAGTGGTGTACTACGAAACCCTGGGCTGCTGCGACCAATACACCAACCTCTACGACAAAAACGGCAAACTCATTTGCCACCCCGAAGGCGGCATCACGGGCAAAGGCGACGGAAACTGCCGGTACTTCACTAAGCACCGTACTGAAGAGCGGTTGGTCTGGCAAGACGCCCGCCAATAGGGAGCAGACGCTAATGGAGTATATCTTGCGGCGCACTGCGGCACATATCACCTACTATCATTCATAACAGCATCATGATCAACACCAATGAAAAGCTGGGGGCCTACAACGTGTGGGCCAACGCCACCCTGCTCGACCACCTCGACCACCTTGTAGCCGGTGGGGCTACGCTGCCAACTGGTGCCCTCCGTTTGTTTAGCCACGTTTTGAATGCGCAAGCCATTTGGTTAGGCCGCCTCACCGCCACGCCTAGCCCCGTGAAAGTATGGCAGGAGCACGACCTCGCCACGCTACACCACTGGCACGAACAGACTTCCGACCGGTTTCATCAGTACGTTATCAACGCAGATGAAGCGGAGTTACAACGCCTGATTTCGTACACCAACTCCATTGGCGAAACCTATACCAGCCAAGTGTCTGATATTTTCACGCACGTGCCGGTACACGCCAACTACCACCGCGCCCAAGTAGCCAAAGAGCTGCGAGCGGCGGGCCTAGAGCCCATCAACACCGATTTCATTACGTATTGCCGCGAGTTGTCGGCTAAGGCCGCTTTAGCCGACGCCCCGAGTTTGTAGGCCTCTGAATATTTTGGGAAAATCCCTTTTCGGTATTGCCTCGAATGGCCACCGAAAAGGGATTTTGTTTGTTGTAGCTGTATCAAGTTTTCACAACTTCCACTCGTATGCCTAATTCCTTGGTTGCCCCCGTCCTGACTCCCGAGCGCCTACAGGCGGCCTATACGTACGCTAGCTACCGCCAATTAATAAACGACCTGCTTACAGAGAATAAAACCACTGGCCCACAGCAGTCCGATCAGCTAACTGAATACACGCGCCTTAACGTGCAGCGCATGCAGCGCATAGACAAAACGGTGCGCGTGCTACCCGAACTGCAAGCGGCCCTAACCAATTTGCGCCAGCAGTACATTGGCCTGGTTATCACCGAAGGGTGGTGCGGCGACGCTGCGCAAATTGTGCCAGTGCTGGAAGCCGCTGCCCAAGCCAGTGGCGGCAAACTCACAACCCATTACCTGCTCCGCGACGAAAACCTCGACTTGATAGACCGATACCTCACCAACGGTACCCGCTCTATTCCAAAGCTAGTGGTGTTGCATGCCGATACGTTCACGGAGGCCGCCCAATGGGGCCCACGCCCAACGCAGGCACAAACCCTGCTGCTGGAACTAAAGGCCAAGGGCGCTACCCACGAGGAATATGCTGAGAAGATTCATGCTTGGTATGCCCATGACAAAACGCAAGCCACTCAGCAAGAGCTTTTAGCGCTAGTGCAAGGGTTGCAATAACCAGCTTTAACAAACATAAAAAAGCCCCAGCCTATACAGTAGAGCTGAGGCTTTTTGGTTGGCTGCATGTGCGCTAATTAGTCGAGCTTGATCTGGCCGAGGTCGAGCGTCTGGTCGTTGACAACAGACTTGTTAGGCACGGATACCACTTTGTAAGGTGCCTGGCCAGTTGGGGCCGAGGTAGTAGGGAAAAACTCCACCCGATAGGTACCAGCTGGCAAGCCGCTGAAAAGGAACGCTCCGGTAGTTGCATCCGCTGCTGTGCTGAAGGTGTCGGCTGGCGTGATAGACGAACGGATAGCCAGCACCTGTGGCTTGGCCGCTACCGGTGTAACGGAGCCCCGCAGAGCAGCCCGCAACTCCTGGGTAACCACCCGAATGACGGGCTTCAGCAGGTACCGCTCTTTCTTATCGTTGCTGGGGCGCCAGTTGCCGCGCTCCACCACCGACTTGGCCACGTCG
The DNA here is from genome assembly GCF_022827545.1 of Hymenobacter tibetensis. NCBI lineage: Bacteria > Pseudomonadati > Bacteroidota > Cytophagia > Cytophagales > Hymenobacteraceae > Hymenobacter > Hymenobacter tibetensis. The sequence goes on along the minus strand of NZ_CP094669.1, from coordinate 5,505,899 downwards.
AAATCAAGCAGCAACTGAAATTTCTGATGTTCCTGCACTGCCACATTAGCGAGCTTCAACTTAACGCCCGAGGTTTGTCCGCTGGGTGTTTTGAGTTCGTAGCGCTGCTCATCACGGCCGATAACGTAGCTATTAGGGCCAAGCTTCAAGCGAATTTCCTTGAGGGCGCCAGGCTCGAAATCGGTGCTCACCAATAACGCCGAACGACCGTTTACATAATCCAATACGTTGATATCCTGGGCGCTGAAAGGAAGCAGCTTCCACCCTTCAGGATCGTTTTCTTCCTTCAAATGAACTTCAATCTGTTGTACATCGAGCACCACTTTCTGGAAGTCACCGGGAGCATCCATAAGCCGCACTTCCAGTTTCGAAGATTCTTCATCTTTGCTGCAGCTTGCAAAAGCCAAAGTAGTTAGGAGGGCAAGAGGTAAAAATTGAAGCGGTTTCATAAAATATAAATGAGAAAAAGGAAGCGGAGTAACTGAGTGCCTAGGTAGGCAGTCGAGCTACTCCGCAACACGCAACAAGCGTGCCTATATGCCTCTCAAAATTACGAAAAAATTCTATTGACTGGATTTTGTGCTATCCGTCGGAGTAGGGGTTGGCTCCACAGGAGTTGGGGCCGGTTTTGCTTTCGGTTTGCCAAAAAGTAAGTTGTTGAGCCCTTGCTTCGCCTTGGATTCCAGTTCCAGTCTTTTCTTCTCCACTTCCTGCTGCGCCTTGGCCTGTAGTTCTAGCTGTTTGCGCTGCACCTCGCGTTGGAGGCTGTCTTGCGCCACTTTGGCGCGAGCTTGCAACTGCAATTTGGCGCCATCTACTTTGGCCTGAACAATGTTGGTTACCAAGTCTTTGGCCTGCGCCTTCACGCTGCCGGACGCCAGCTTGACGATGGGGCTGCTGGCGGTACCCCCAATGTTGAGGCCAAGGGTTACCCGTTCGGTGCCTTGCAGATTTTGCACACCGGTAAGGCGCGTAAGTTGGCTATTGAGCTGGTTACCAAGCTTGCCCGTGGGCACGTTCAGGGCCGTCACGTACTCCAGCCCGCCGCTACTGATGTTGTTGGAGCCACCCACGGTCATCTTGATTTCGCCTACGTTCACCTCAAACGGCTTCACGATAAAGTTGCCGTTGATGATTTCCGCCGCCACATCTTTGTTGTTCACAGCGAAATTCTTCAACTCCTGAAATTGGGTGAGGCTGCTGATTTTAGTGAGTACTGGCGAGCCACTCACTGCCGCCCGTACAACTTCAAATAGCCCTTTGCCGGTAAGGGTGCTGTAGTTGGGCATCATATCGGGTCCCATTTCGCCGCTCACGTTGAAATTGGTCGAGAAAATACCTTCCAAGTTGTCGGCCAGCGGCACCATGGCGCGCACGGAGTTGAAGGCATTGAAGGCGTTTTGGAAGTTCAGGTTCTTGATATTAAGCCCGAAATCAAACTTTGGATGCGCCAAGTCCTTGCTGCTATACGAGCCGTTGGTGGCAAACGAGCCGCCTAACGTGTTGAAGGTAAGCCCCTGCAACGTGGCCGTTTCGTTGCGCACGCCGACCGTGCCCTTCACGTTCTCTAGCTTCAGGTTGTCGTAAATCACTTGGCCCACGCTAGTGTTCAGGGTCAGGTCGAACTCTTTCGGAATTTGCAGTACACCGTCGGCCTTGGTGGTAGTAGCGGGAGCTTTGGTGGCGGCAGTAGCACCCGGAGTAGGCTTTTCACTCACTTCATCCACCATCCACTCGTTCATGTTGAACCGCTGCGAATTCACCGTGAGGTTGCCGCGCAATGGCTGACCTGGCACGAACAGGTAGCCCATATAATTAGAGATAGTACCTGCCGCCGCTATGTCGGATGAGCCCACAAACCCATTCATGTCTTCCAACACAATCTTGTCGTTGTTGAAGGTGGCAGTGGCCTTGGTTACCTTCATACCCTGTGGCAAGTCGGGGCTCTTGTAGGTGATGTTCTGCGCATTCACCGTACCTGAGGCCACCACCGTTTGGTAGCGGCCAGCTTCAATGTCAGCCATGTTGCCTCTGGCGGCCACGTTGCCGTTGAGGCGGCCCGTTACGGTCATGCCTTCCAGCGGGAATATTTTGGTGAGCTTGGTTAGGTCTACTATGCCTTTCACATCGGCGTCGAAGCGCAGCTTGTCTACGCCCTGGGTAGCCACACGGCCCTCCAACGGCTCACCATCCAGCAGCATGCGGAAATTGGAAATATCTACGCGCGTGTCGTTGAGCTGGCCGGTAGGGTTGAGCACTGTGCCCGTTACAGCCAGGTTCTCGATGGGAGCCGGAAACTGCTTGGACTTCACGTAGCCGTTGGTCAGGTTCATTTTGGCTTGCACCACCGGCATCTGCGTGCTGGAGTAAGTGCCTTTGGCCGTGCCATCTACAAACAGCTTGCCCCGGAGGGCTAGGTCTTGCACCGGATACACCTTCATCATCTCGGCCAGATCTACGTTGGCTTTCACGCGGCCATCCACTTTCATGGGCTCCAAGCCGTCAATAGCCACGTTGCCGTCAACAGGGTTGGGGCCCAAGTCTAGGTGGAACTGCTTTACGTTCACCTTCACGTTGTTGGTGAAGCCAGAAGGGTTGTCCACCACCATATTTACGTTGATGTTCTTGGCCGCCTGCGGCAGCTGCGGATAGTGGAACATGCCGTTTTTCACTTGCAGGTTCACGCCGTAGCCGGGCATTTTCACGTCGTTCTGCACGCCTTTGTAGTAGCCATCAAAAGCTACCAAGCCGCCTGCTTCCACATCTTTAAACTGCGCAGTGTACACTCCCGGAACCAAGCTTAGAATGTTCTTGAAGTCGGTTTCCAGAGCCTTGAACGTCAGGTCATAGGTGATATCGGTAGCGTTGGGCAGCCCGATAGAACCTTGGAACGAGGCAGGGAAGTCATTGAGCTGCACCTTGTTGTCCTTGAAGGTGAACAACATTTTATCGAGGTCCATGGCCATGGTTACGTCGGCCGTTAGCTTCTTTTTGCTTACATACTCGGTGCCGGCATACGTCATGGAGAATTGCTCGGCACGGGTTGCACTTTCCATGTCGAACACATTGCGGGCAAAGTCGCCGGAGCCTGTGTGGTTGAGGCTCCGTAGCTCCATGCTAAAGGGCAGCGTCCGGTCCTCGTAGCGCACGTGCCCATCCTTCACTTCCCACCCCTTGATGGCCAAACTCACCTGGCTGGTATCCTGGCCTTTGGCCGCTGCTGCCGAGTCGGAAACCATAATATCGTAGTTGGCCAGGCCGCTCTTCAGCACTTTCACGCTGATGTCGGGCTGGTCTAAGGCTACGCTGTTGATTTTGATGGTACTGCCCCGCACCACGCTCATCAAGTCTAGGCCCACCCGAAAGGAAGGCAGGTAAGCCAGTGTGTCGCGCGCAAACGAGTCTTGCCCAATCACGCGCAGCTCATCAATGCCCAAAGCCAAGTCGGGGAAGCTACTGAACAGGCTAAGACTGACGTTCTTGGGGTCGTACTGAACCTTGGCATTCACTCGTTCAGCTAACTGCTTATCGAGGGCCTGCTTGATTTTGTCTTTGAACAGAATGGGAGTGAGGGCCACACCAGCCACCAGCACCACCAGAAAAACTAACAGTCCAATCCAGAATTTGCGCATATACTTTCAGTACTTAATTATTGGAGCTTTGCAGCGAAGTAGCTACCGAGCTAAAGCAGGTGGTGGAAGCCCATTGGAGAACTGCTATCAGCTCACGAACGGATTTAAGCCATACAACGAGTGAAGAGCCAGCCCGTAGTATAGCGGTGCTTCCCACCCACAAGGGTAGCGGCCAGTCTGCGGAACAAACTTGGTACACAGCAGGTGCCATCCTACCTTAGACCACGCGCTAAAGCCCTGAGCAACCATACAAAAGTAGCAGCCTCAGGCTTGTAAGCCTGGGGTGCTGGGCCAGAAAACCAGCCCACTCATCGATTTAGAACCTCGACTTTCTGTTAATGCGTAAGGAATTCAGCAATTTAGTTTCTGCAAACAAGTCCGGCGACGCACTACGCGCCGCCGGTTGTGCGTTTATTACGCTGATGATGGGGCCAATCGGAAGGAGGAAATCAAGGAAGTGTACGCTTCGGCAGCCGTTGCTAGCCGGTGCTATGGCGCTGTCGTTGCCCGGCGTTGCACAAGACTTGTATTTCGCTCAGCCTTATGCCAATCGTCTGTTTCAGAACCCAGCATTTGCTGGCCTGCTAGATGATGCCAGCGTTACGTTGAGCTACCGCAACCAATTTCCAACCTTAGCCGGCACTTTCCAAACCAGTCAATTGGCTGCTGATTACCGGTTTAAGGATCAGCACAATGCGGCTGGCTTGTTGATCAACCACGACCGGACCGGTGGCATTGGGTACACCCGCTTCGAGGTAGGAGGTATTTACGCCTATCACACCCGGCTAACCAAAGAGTTGGCATTCAGCGGGGGTGTGCGGGCTAGCTACGGCAACCAGCGTGTCAGCTACGACAACTTGGTTTTTGGCGACCAGCTTTCAGAAGATGGTTCAACGAGCATGCCTACGCGTGAAATCAACGACTTCAGGCCCGTCAGCTACGCCAGTGTGGGGGTAGGCTTATTGCTTTACAGTGAGCGGTTTTGGGTATCGGTGGCTGGGCAGCATCTCAATCAGCCCGACTTGGGATTCAATACGCAAGCCAGTTTGCCATTGCGCTACGAGTTGAGCACCGGCTACAAGCATTATTTTCTGCGTACTAGCGAGAAGCAGCAAGAGCGAGAAGTGAGCCTGACTCCTACCATGCATTACGTGCGGCAAGGTGGTTCAGAGCGGGTGGAAGCTGGACTTTATGGTACTATTACGCCCCTTACTCTCGGGGTGGTATACCGCGGCATTCCGTTGCCTGGTGCTCCTAATCCCCAGCAGATTCTGACGGCCATTGCGGGCGTTAGCGTAGGCAGTTTTCGCTTGGGCTATGCGTATGACGTTGGTTTGAGTGCGTTAAGTGCTGAATTAGGTGGAGCGCACGAAATTTCTTTGGCCCTTCGTGCGTTTGATTCGCTTGATGCCGCATGGCGCCGATTAAAACGCCGGAATTACCCGGTGGCACCTTGTCCGGCATTTTGAATTTTTGTATTATTGCAGCAGCTTACCTTGTCCTAAGTCTTTTTTTACAGGTAGTTTAAACTAAATCATGAATTTTTCCAAGTACCTGCGTTTTGCGGTCTTAGGAGCCTGCGCTCTGGCTTCCTGCAAGGGCGGTCCGCCCACCGCTACCAAACCCGGTAAGTACAGCTCAACTACGGGCATAGAGTACAATACCGAAGAGGGCATGAAGGTTGCCGATTATCAGGGCATTCCGGAAGGTCCAGGCCTGGTCTTCATTGAAGGTGGCCGCACGGTGCTGGGCTCCCAGGAAGAAGATGTAACGATGACCCACGACAACGTGGAGCGTACCGTTACCATCGCCTCTTTCTACATGGACGAAGCCGAGGTAGCTAACATTCACTGGTTGGAGTATTTGCACTTTGTTCGGAAAGACTCGTCAGAGGAATTCTATCAGTCGGCTTTGCCTGACACTACTGTGTGGGCTCGTGAGCTGTCGTTCAACGACCCGTACGTAGACTACTATCTGCGCTACCCCGGCTTCCGCTACTTCCCAGTGGTGGGTGTAAGCTGGTTGCAAGCCAACGACTACTGCACGTGGCGGACGTCGAAGGTGAACGAAACCCTTGCGTCTAATGCAAGCGGCGGCGGTGGCGGCGGTGGCCTGTTCAAGAAAAAGAACAAAGGTGGCGAAGCTGCTGAAGGTACCGACGGAGAAGGCACGGCCATTGCCATTGAAAACGGTAACACCCTACCGAACTACCGCCTGCCTACGGAGGCCGAGTGGGAATATGCTGCTCAAGCCCTGATTGGTACCCAGGAAACCGGCAACGAAAACCAGGAAAACAAGCGCATTTACCCATGGGACGGCCGCCAAGTGCGGAACCCATATGGCGGCAAGATGGGCCAGTTCCTGGCTAACTTCAAGCGTGGCCGCGGTGACTATGCCGGTATTGCTGGCTCGCTGAACGACGGCGCCATGATTACTGAATACATCTACGCCTATCCCCCGAACGACTACGGCCTATACAACATGGCTGGCAACGTGAACGAGTGGGTACAGGACATCTATCGTCCGCTCTCGTTTGAAGATGTGGAAGACTTGAACCCCTTCCGTCGGAACGGCTTCCTTGACCCAGCTGAGAAGTATGACAAGAAAGGTTACCAGTCGCTCATCGACGACCACGTTCGTGTGTACAAAGGTGGTTCGTGGCGCGACGTAGCTTACTGGCTCTCGCCAGGTACCCGTCGTTTCATGGGCGAAGACTCTGCTACGGCTACCATTGGTTTCCGCTGCGCCATGATCAACGCCGGTTCCAACAAGTAAGCATCGTAATCGGATTCGTTGAATTCGATAATGGCTACAAAACAAGAGCGGCTTGCCAACTGGCAAGCCGCTCTTGTTTTGTGTATAGGGCTGTGCTGGGGGGAATACTACTCGCTAGATGCCCGCAGTCAAGTTTAAGTCATCTATCTGCGCAAGCAATGGTGGCTATGCTTACTTCGGTGGCACCTGCTGCTAACAGCGCTGCTGCACACGCTTCGAGTGTGGCTCCAGTGGTCAGTACATCGTCAACTACCAGAACGTGTTTGCCTTGGATGCTAGCTGGGGTGGCTACTTCAAATACTTCGGCCACGTTCTGCCATCGTTCAACGCGGTTCTTCTGCGTTTGCGAGTCGGTGTGCTCTAGCCGGCGTAGCCCGTTGGCGTCCCACGGAATGTGCAAGCTTTCCGCTAAGCCTTCCGCAAACGGGTCGGATTGGTTGTATCCGCGCTTGGCAAGCTTTTTAGGGTGAAGCGGTACCGGTACAATCAAGTCGAAATGGAAGTTGTGAAGAGCTAGGTCATGACCATACCACCGACCAAGTACTAAGCCGACGTCGCGCTGCCCTTTGTACTTGAGCTGGTGTAACAGGTGTTGAACTCGCCCACGGCGCAAGAACCGCAGATAGCTCAGGGCGTGGCATACCGGCACGCGGCCCCAAAAACGGCGAGCCACTGGATTGTCGGTAGCAGCCAGCAGATGATAATCTGTGTAAGGCAGTTGGACCCGGCAAGTGGTACATAGATGGTCTTCGCCCCGGCTTAAGGCCTGCTCGCAAGCCAAACACACCTTTGGGAAAACTAAGCCAATAAAATCGGCTAGAAAGCTGGGCATCATGGCATGGTGGCCCGAAGGCGGCGAGGAGAGTAGGAATCAGCCAAGAAACTGCAGCATGCTAGCACAACGCCACCAATAGCCAGCCAATAGCTTAACGGCAACAACACATATGATATTGGAGCGGCTGAAACGCTCAGAAGAAGCCCCGCCACCCAAACTACATGGCCGGTAACAGTACGCGCTGGTCCTGCTGATGCGGGCACATACGCTGCCCGTGACCATAGCACCCGCAACCGCTGATGCTCGGAAAACAGTAAGGCCAGATTCATTAGCAGCAATACCGCTACTATGTAAGGGGTGCCTGGCCACTGCAAGGAGATAGTCACAAGCAGGATGTTGGCTAGCATTGGTACGAGAAGCACTGCGCCCAGCAACCAAAAGCGACGCGTAAGCAAGAGGAAGCCTGTAACTAGCTGACTGGCCGCAATAAAGGCTACGTAAAGACCTAACTGAAAAGGCTGCAAGCGCTCAGCCAACCATACAGGACCAATCCATCCCCAGAACAGGTGATTGTAGTAGAGCTTGGCCATACCGGAAGTGAAGAAAGTAATGCCTAAAAGCAGCGTCAGCGCCGTGCGCCAAAATCGAATAACGCCCATACTAGATAGAAAAGACAAAGGATAGAGATAAGCACAAGTAAAGTAGGCCCTGGTAACGGAGAATACAAGCCGCCGGAGCATTTGTGCCTACTTTCGTGTTTCCTTATTTCTGAACCTCCTAGCACACATTCTATATGTCTCAGGTAACCGAATTCAACGAGTATCGCCAGCGCATGAACGAGAAGATCATGGCGGCTGATAATAAAGTAATTAAGCGCTTCTTCAACCTTGATACCAACACTTATCAGGCGGGCGCCCTAGACGTGAAAACCAAGGAAATGCTTGGCTTGGCGTGCAGCATGGTGCTGCGCTGCGACGACTGCATCAAGTACCATCTCGGGAAGTGTTACGAAGAGAAGCTAACCGACGAGGAAATCTACGAGGTGTTTGCCATTGCCAACCTGATTGGGGGCAGCATTGTGATTCCGCACTTCCGGCGCGCCGTGGAGTATTGGGAAATCTTGAAAGAGGAGGCTACCACGCCCGCCCCGCTGCACTCCCACGACGCATGAGCTACCTAGATCCGCAAGAAACAGAAGCCGAGTTTGAGGCCCGTTGGTGGCAGCTCATGAACGAGATGCGTGAGCGGTTCGGTAAAAAGCCTGATTTGAATGCGTTGCTCCTGCTTATTGGCGTACAGGAACTTGGGCAGGGTGCCGGTCCGTTCACCAAAGAGCAAAAGCAAGACCTCATGCACATTGCCACCTGCAAGCTCTTCAGCCTGTCAGGGCACTACGAGCTGGAAAGAGTGGACGAAGAAGGCTGGCCTCACTACCGCTTGGTGCAGGCTGTACCCTTTGCTAGTTTGAAAGAGCAAGAGCGCATGCTGAAATGGCACATGCTGGAATATTTTGATTCAGATAACTGACAGTTGGGTGGCTGCTTGTTGGGTGGTGACCAACCTCCCACAAGCAGCCATCTAGCAATCCTCAAGTACTTAGATGAACATTATCAGCTACAACGTCAATGGCTTACGCTCGGCGCTGAGCAAAGGGCTGCTAGACTGGGTGCGAGAAGCACAGCCAGACGTATTATGCTTGCAGGAAATCAAAGCTGGACGGGAAGAGCTAGACGTGACGGGATTCATTGCTCTCGGGTACCACGCGTATCTGCACCCCGCCGAGAAGCCTGGCTACAGTGGCGTTGCTACGTTCACTAAGCACTTGCCACTGCACGTGGAAGTGGGCTGCGGAACCGCGCTTTACGATGCCGAAGGGCGCGTGCTACGGCTGGACTTTGAAGACTACTCGATCCTAAACGTGTATATGCCTTCCGGTACCAGCGGCCCGGAGCGGCAGACGTTCAAGGTGGCGTGGCTGCATTTCTTCCGCGACTATGTGCGCCAGCTCCGAGCCGAGGGTCGTCGCCTTATCATTGGAGGGGATTACAACTGCTGCCAGACCCCCATCGACCTGCACAACCCTAAAGCAAACCAGAACAGCCCTGGGTACACTCCGGAAGAGCGGCAATGGTTCAAGGATTTGCTGGCCGACGGCTATACCGACTCGTTCCGTCACCACCACGGCGAGGCTACGGGGCACTACTCTTGGTGGAGCTACCGAGCTGGCTCGCGCAAGCGCAATGTAGGCTGGCGCCTCGACCACTTGCTGGTTGACAAAGAATTAGAGCCTCGTATTCAGGAAGCGGGCCTTCTGCCAGATGTAGTGCACTCAGACCACTGTCCGGCTTATCTGTCTTTCTGATGGGTAGTTTTCAGCAGTGGCGCTTAGCGCCTAGAAAGCGCCACTGCTGAAAACCAACAGGCTCGTTTAATTAAGAGGTAAGGATCATTTCAGCCACTTGTCGGCCGGAAGCCATAGCGGCATTCAACGACGGATATGCGGTGTAGTCGCCGCAACGGTAGAGTGTGCTGCTAAGCTTCAGATCTTGGTGTTGCGCCTGGCCGTTGGCATAAACTGGGAGGGCATGGGGGATATGGTAAGTGCGCAGATGGTGCCAGTCTGCTACTTCGTTGCCAAACCACACCATCAATTCTGCGTGCAGCATGGCCACCAGAGTGGTTTCAGGCAAATGATGCTCGCCATGCGTGCTCACGGATACCAGCGTCCGGCCCGCCGGGGCGTAATCGGGTGAGACATCTGAGGGAAAGCAGACGTTGTGCGCCATCTGGCCGTGGGCGGCGTTGAGCCGGAGCAGCTTGTCTTGCCGGCCGGGTGAGGCTGGAGCCGAGAAATAGGTGCAGGTGGTCCGCCGCCACGTGGTAGCATGCAGTTGCGGTAAGTGAGGCAGCAACCGAGCGGTAGTATCACCGTCGGTGGCCAACACGACGGCAGATGCGGCTATAGTGGTGCCACCGCGCAAATGCACCGTGGTACCCTCCACCGCCTCGACCGGGGTATTGAGGCGCACAGCGCCGGCTGGTAGGCGGTTGGCGAGCTGCTCCGGAATCTGCTGCATACCTAGAGCGGGCACTGTTGCTTCCCCTTCAACAAACTGCTGAAATACAAACTCGAAGAAGTTGCTGGCCGTGGTCAGACTACGGTCCAGAAATACCCCCCCGAAGAAGGGCCGGAAAAAGCTGTCAATTATTTGCTCGCTCCAGCCGTAGCGCCGCAGAAAGGTTAGCGTGTCGGTGGCGGGATGCGCTAGCAGCTCCTCGGCGCTGTGGCTGCGCACGTGCTGCACCAAACTCAGAATGCGCAGCTTATCGGCTAGGGTGCCAATAGGAGCCGTGAGGGCTGGAAACGCGGCCAGAGGTTGCTGCAGCGGGTTGCGCAAGGTGGTTTCGCGGCCATCGGGCAGGCGGATAACAGCACCGGAGCGGAACGCCCGCAGGTTCAAAGCGCCGTAGTCCATCATGCGCTGCACTTCCGGGTACTTGGTAAGCAGCACTTGAAAGCCATGGTCGAGGCGAAAACCGTCAGACGTAACGTCGGTCCGGACGCGGCCCCCTACGGCCTCGGCGGCTTCCAGTACCACTACGGGGCAGCCAGCGCGGTGGAGGTAGTTGGCACAAGTCAGGCCGGCCATACCAGCGCCAACCACGACGATGGGCAATTGTGCGGATGCAGGAACATTCATAGTATCCCGAAACTGTAAAATTCGCTGTAAGGTTGGGTAAACAACCTGTTTGATCTTTTATTTTACTGGCGGACAAGAAGTTCCTAGTACATACTTCTCGGCTTGCCTATAGCTTTCCCAGTCACCTATGCTGAAGCGCGACTGGTCGCGGTAGGATTCCATTCTGTCAATGGAAACCCCGTTCCGAAAATTTCCTTTTACAAACGTTTCCCTTGCCACCAAGCTTTCATCGGCTATCCGGCGTAGCTGCCAGCGCCCGTCCGGAATACCGCCCACTACGTTGCCCTGGAGCTGCAGGCCGTCTTCTTGGCAGTACCAAGCGCCGTTGCCATCTTTAACCAACTGCTGGCCTGCTTCGTCCCAAAACTGCTGCACCAGTGGGTCGAGGCCATTGCGGAAGCTCAGAATCTGCCGCCGCCTACCCGACGGGTACCAGTACCCCCAGTCGCCCACCTGGCGGCCTTGGCGGTAGTGGCCGCGGGCTGCCAACTCGCCAGTGGTATGATACACTTCAAATTGCCCTTCCATCAACCCCTCCCGAAAAGCGCCTTTCAATAGCGGCAAGTTGTTGGCTAAGTTGTAGTCGTGGACAAACCCTAAAAAGCGGCCGGCACTATCTATCCGCGCATGCCGGCGGATGGTTGCGCAACCGAGTGGAGTAAGCACATAGTCGGCGGAGTAGAAGAATACCACACTGTCTTTGCCAACCACCCGATAACACTCGTCGAACTTCGCCTTCTGCACAGCTGGACGTTGCGCCCAACCTGAACTACTGGCAAGCAATACGAGGCATAGCCAGAACAACCCAGAGCGCTTCGCAGAGAATAGCATCGACAACGGAAAGAAGGGGGATAGATAGCGGTTCAACTAAAATAGCTTTTTGCGGGGCTTCATAATTTTCCGGGTCTTCATCGTGTAAAACTCAGCTATGCCGGCCCGCTGTAAAGTGACTTGCCAAACTCCCATGGGCTGACCTACTCGGTAGCCAGTGGCCTGGTCTTGAGGGTATTGCTTTTGAATAAGTGCGTAGTCAGGAGCCGTAATGTCTTTGCCCACTTCTCCGTGGCATCGCAGGCAGAGTGCATCACTGAGGGTAATAGGCCGCTGGTACGTGAATACCTCGCCGCTAAGACGCGCCACGCGCCGGACGGTGTCAGGCTGCATGTCAGGAGGAGCAAGGCTTGCTTGATTTGCACGGTTGCGGGGCCGCGTACTCCGCCGTTGGGCAACAGCTTGCAGGTCTTTTTCTATTGAATCGACGGAGGCGAACGTTTCGGGACGGCAGTAGGGGAGAGCGGCTGCTACGCCCCCGGCTTGCAACTTCTCGGCCAGAACGCGTCGTAGCTCCTGGTCAGCGTGGCCCGTCAGTGAATCGCCGGCCCAGCGCGTAGCGCGGAGTAAGTCCACGGGCAGGATGCGCTTCACCACCATTTTGTCGAGGGTAATGGCGATTTTCTTGCCGTCTTTGATGTGCTCAATTTGGTCGGAGCTACAAGCAGCTAGCAGGCTGGAAAGCAAGAGAAGTCCGGCAAGTGAGCGGAGAAAGTGAGGCATGACAGAAAAGCAAATCAACAAAACAAAGAGACGACAACGGCCGCACTTCCCCAACTACCCGCTGCCCCGCCCGCAAGTTTCGGTGCCAGACAAAAAACTATCGTAGCAAAAACTCTTGCAACGCCTCATACGAAGGTTCCAGCAGCACGCTTTGCTTGGTACGGCTTAGGAGCCCCTGCACAGCTACCGGCACCGGCACCGTGGTGCCAATTACGGGTTCCACTACTTCCGGAAACTTCACTGGGTGCGCTGTTTCCAGGAAAATACCGTGCTCCGTTGGGTGCTCACTCAGATACTGTTCTAGCGCCCACAGGGCCACCGCGCCGTGTGGATCGAGCAAGTACCCTGTTTCCTGGTGCACCCGCCCGATGGTTGCCGTGGTATCGGCGTCGGAAACCACTGCTCCGCTCACCAAGCGGCTGATGTCTGCGTGGCGCTTTCCGAACAGCTCCAGAATGCGCCCGAAGTTGCTGGGGTTGCCGACATCCATAGCATTGGAGAGGGTGGCAATGGCCTGCCGCGCCTCGAAAGTACCGGTCCGCAGGTAGTCCGCCACAGCGGAATTAGCATTGCAAGCCGCCACAAAATGCCCAATGGGGAGGCCTGAGGCATGGGCCATCAGCCCCGCGCAAATATTGCCGAAGTTGCCGCTTGGTACCGCTACTACCGGTGGTGCCGGCTGCTCCCATTGTTGCAGCGCGAAGCAATAGTAGAACTGCTGGGGCAGCCAACGGGCCACATTAATAGAATTGGCCGAGGTGAGCTGCCGGTGGCTGGTCACGCGCGGGTCAAGGAACGCCTGCTTGACCAGCCGCTGGCAGTCGTCGAAGTTGCCGCGCACTTCCAGTGCCGTGATGTTCTGACCGAGCGTAGTTAGCTGTAACTCTTGCAGCGGGCTGACCTTGCCCGACGGATACAGGATAACCACCTCAACCCCCTCCACGCCCAAAAATCCGTCGGCTACGGCTCCTCCGGTATCACCGGATGTAGCGACCAGCACCGTAACGGGGGCCGTTTGCTGCCGAGAGAAGTAGCCAAGGCAGCGGCTCATGAACCGCGCCCCCACGTCCTTAAACGCCAGCGTAGGCCCATGAAACAGCTCCAAGGCGGCTATCTGACTAGTGACGGGTACTAGCGGAAATTCGAACGCCACAGTTTCGGCGCAGATGCCGCGCAGGACGTCGTCCGGAATAGCGTCGCCGACGTATGGCCGAATCACCTCGAAAGCTAGTTCGGCGCGGGGGATGGTGTTCAGGTTGTGAAGCAATTCCTTGGAAAACTTAGGAATCTGCTCGGGAAAGTAGAGGCCACCATCTGGGGCCTGGCCCGCAATGCTAGCGGCCTGGAAGTCAACGGGTGGAGCTTGCTGATTGAGACTATAGTAGCGCATGAAGTTGAGTTGTGTAGCCAGTCACGGCCGTTCTTACTGAATGGCACGGCGAGCTTGCCGCGCTAGGAGGCAAAGCGTACGCCGGTGGAGTTGATGGTGCTGACGTGAATGTGGAAGTCAACGCCTAGCTGCTGATACACTTCCCGCATGGCCGCCGCTACAGCCTGCGCCGTGGCCTCGGTTTCGCTGAGCATGAAAATGGACGGGCCAGAACCTGATATACCTCCCCCCAAGGCGCCAGCTTCCAGGCTTCGGGCTTTCACCGCCGCAAACCCCGGAATCAGAATGCTGCGTACGGGCTCTACGATAACGTCCTCTAGGGAGCGGCCAATCAGCTTGTAATCTGACTGCAACAGGCCCGCTACCAGTCCGGCCACATTGCCCCACTGCCGGATGGCTGCTTTCAGCGTGACTTGCTGCTTGAGAATCTGGCGGGCATCGGCGGTGCGTACCTCAATCTGCGGGTGTACCACCGTTACGTGTAGCGGCGGCGCCGACAGCGGCACGACATCCAGCGGCTCGGCCGAGCGGATGAGCGTAACGCCACCATAAATAGCCGGGGCAATGTTGTCGGCGTGCTGCGCGCCCGATGCTACTTCTTCCCCAAACATGGCGAAGCGTACCAGCTCTTCTTTCGTGAAGATGTTGCCTAGCAACTGGTTGGCTCCCACTACGGCGCCGGCGGCACTGGCCGCACTGCTGCCAATGCCACTACCTGGTAGAATAGCTTTCTGAATGCGCATCTCGAAGCCGGTACCAGCCGGGGCGGCCCGTAGCAAGGCCAGCAAGGCGGCCCCCGCCACGTTGCGTTTCGGCTCCGTGGGCAGGTTGAAGTCGTCTTCGTGCACGATGCTTACGCCCGGCTCGTCTCTTAAGCGGAGGTGCATGGTATCATAGGGTGCTTCCAGGGCAAAGCCGAGCACATCGAACCCGCAAACCACATTGGCCACCGTTGCCGGGGAGTACAGCGTTAGGAAATCAGACATAAAGTGGAATGTAGCACCGCGCGTTGGCTAGGTGACCGTTCAATAAGAAGTTGGAGCCCAACAGCTTGGATAGCTCGCTTGCTTGGGGCTGCTTACTACAGCAGCGCATAGTGCTATGCCCGTGCCGCCCGGATGACATCGGCAAAAACACCGGAGGCCGTAACATCAGCCCCTGCGCCGGCTCCTTTCACTACCAAGGGCTGCTCGGGGTAGCGGTTGGTGAAGAACAGCACCGCGTTGTCCTTGCCTTGCAGCACATAAAAGTCGTGGCCCGGCGCCACGCCTTGCAGCCCCACGCTGGCTTGCCCATCAGCATACCGCGCCACGAACTTCAGGCGTTGGCCTTGGGCAGCCGCGGCATCAAAGAGGCTGCGGAAGTGGGCTTCGTGCACCGCCAGTTGTTCATAGAAAGCTTCCACATCGCCTTCCAGGCAGGAGGCCGGTAGGAAAGATTCGTTGTGAATATCAGCCAGTTCCATTTCCTGACCGGCTTCGCGGGCCAAAATCAGGATTTTGCGGGCTACGTCGGTGCCGCTCAAGTCGAGGCGTGGGTCTGGCTCGGTGTAGCCTTCGGCTTGCGCCTGCCGCACTACATCGGCGAAAGGAACAGTGCCATCGTAGTGGTTGAACACGAAGTTGAGCGTGCCCGACAGCACCGCCTCGATGCGGTGTACCTGGTCGCCACTGCGCAGCAAATCGTTGAGCGAGCCGATAACGGGCAGGCCGGCGCCTACGTTGGTTTCAAACAGAAACTCAGCGTTGAACTCTCGAGCCAAAGACTTCAAACGAGCGTAGTTTACGTACTCTGAGGAGCAAGCTACCTTGTTGCAGGCCACCACCGCCACACTTTTTTCCAGCAGGGCCGCATAGATTTTAGCTACGTCGGCGCTGGCCGTTACGTCCACAAACACAGTGTTGCGCAGGTTGCGGGCATTCAGTTGCTCCACTAACTCACTCAAATTCAGTTGCTGCCCCTGCTCTAAGGCGATTTGCCAGTCGTTTAGCTCGATACCGTCTTCACTTAGCACAAACCGCTGGCTGTTGGCCAGCCCTACTACCCGCAAGTTGAGACGTAGCTTCTCGCGTAACCACTGCTGCTGCCGCGCCATTTGTTCAAGTAGTTTCCGGCCCACGTTGCCCACGCCGGCCACAAACAGGTTCACTTGCTTGGTGGTCTCCTCGAAAAACTCCTCATGAAGCACGTTGATGGCTTTGCGCACATCCGCCGCCCGTATCACCACCGATATGTTGCGCTCCGATGAGCCCTGCGCAATAGCCCGGATGTTGACACCGTTCTGGCCAAGCGCTCCAAACATCCGTCCGCTGATGCCTGGGTGGTTGCGCATCTGTTCGCCCACCAGGGCCACAATGGCCAAATCCATTTCGCAGCGTAGCGGTGCCACTTTACCGGCCGCTATTTCCGTGCTGAACTCTTCATCCACGGCGGCTTGCGCTGCGCCCGCGTCGGCAGCTTGCACAGCCACGCAGATAGAGTGCTCGGAAGAGCTTTGGGTGATAAGAATAACGTTGATGCGCAACACCGCTAAAGCGCCGAACAGCCGCCGCGAAAACCCCGGTATGCCCACCATGCCGCTGCCTTCCAGGTTCAGCAAGGCCAGGTGCGAGATACTGGACAGCCCCCGTACTACGTCCCGATTGGCTGGCGGACTTACTTCTACAAGCGTGCCTTCGTCTTCGGGCGCAAAGGTGTTTTTGATCCAAAGCGGAATGCCCTGGCTCATGACTGGCTGAATAGTAGGCGGATACAATACCTTGGCTCCAAAGTGCGACAGTTCCATCGCCTCTTGATACGAGATGCGCGGAATCGGGCGAGCCAGCGTCACGAGACGCGGATCAGCCGTCATCATACCGCTCACATCCGTCCAGATTTCCAATTGATTGGCCGTCAAGGCACCCGCGAAGATGGCCGCCGTGTAGTCGGAGCCGCCGCGGCCCAGGGTAGTGGTGATGCCTTGCGCATCACTGCCAATAAAGCCCGGCACCACATACACCGAACTTGGATGCTCCAACACAAAGTCCTGAATCTGCTGGTTGGTAACGGCCGTGTCTACGGCTGCAAAGCCGTGCTGCGAGTTGGTGCGAATCAGCGTGCGGCTGTCATGCCAGACGTGGGGTACGCCGTGGGCTTTCAAGCAGGCGGCCAGTAGCCGCGACGAAAGCAACTCCCCAAAGCTGACCAGCCGGTCCAACGTTCGGTTCGAGAGCTCACCCAGTGAAAATATACCGTCACACAAGCTGTCCAGCTCGTTGCAATACGTTTTCACCAAACTCAGCACGGCGCTTTGGTCGGGAATAGGGAGCAGGCCGCGCACGGCTTCTAGATGGCGCTCTTCCAAGCGGGTGAGCCGAGAGCGGTACTCATCGGAGCCAGCGGCGGCGAGGCGGCCGGCTTCAATCAGCGCATCGGTGGTGCCGCCCAGCGCCGACACTACTACCACTGTGGGCGTTTGTTGGGCAGCCGCTTCCACGAGCTGCGCCACACGCTGGAGATTGGGTGCCGTAGCCACCGAAGAACCACCAAATTTCAGAACCTGCATAAAGAGTAAGAGGTGAGTGGGCATGAAAAAGCCCGTCGGGACCGGCTTGGCTTCTGGTTAGGAAGCGGCCGGCGACGGGCTGCGAAACATCAAAGGAAAGAGAGGTAGCGCAGCCCGTCTAGCGGGTTGTAATACCTGTAATAATGCCTGTGCCGGTCGTCATAAAGACGCCGGTGGGAGCGGAAATAGTTGAAAATTGAAACGAAGGAAAGGCCATGAGTGCGTACTTCTGGCCGTAAAGTAGACCATTTTTTGGAAATCGCAATATCTTTTAAAACAGATAATACAACGTCTTACTCCGCACTCCATCAAGTAGTACGCTGACATTTGTGCCGGTAAAACGCACTTTGCCGGGCAATAGAAAGAGAAAAGGCTCGGCCTTGCGGGTGTCTCACATCATTATTTCTACCACTCGTTTTCCAACGCCCGCCCCAAGCGCTACACCCATGCCGTTGCAGCGCAACGCACCGAATACACCGGGCGCCAGCAAACCAACGAACGGCTCCAATGCCGTACCGAACGCCATTACTCCGCTCCAACGGTAGTCGATGCGCAGGGCGCGGCCGGGCAGAATCACGTCGTGCAATAATTGCTCTAGCTGCTGCTGCACCAACGGAGTCAAGCCCGGTTCAGTGGTTGCTTCGGCCTCGAAATCGAGGTGGCGCCCTCCCCCGAGCAAAATGCGATTTTCCACCTGCCGGAAATAGTAGTAGCCCTTGTCGTAGTGGAACGTGCCGGGTAGGTGCAGGCCTGCTATGGGCTCCGTCACAAGCACCTGGCCGCGGCCGGGTTGTAGGTCGAGGTCGGGGAAGAACTGACGGCTGAAGGCATTAGTAGCCAATACCACTTGTTCTGCCTCAATGGCCCCCAGTGTTGTTTGCAAACGGACTAAGCCAGTGCCTGGCTCCACGGCTTGCACCGCGCAGCCATGTAGCACCATGATGCCTGTCTGCCATGCTTGTCGTAGCAATGCTTCCATCATTCGTCCGGTGTGCAAGGCTCCTTCTGCTTTGTTTTCCAACATCACATCTACCCCCACAAAGCCCAGGCGTGCAAGCTGACTGCTTGCATCTCGGAAAATGTCGTTTGTGCCGATGACCGGAGCTAATAGCTCGTTGTAATAAGGAATGGCGTCGCGGCAAGTCTGGGCCAGTTGTGCTTCGGCAGGCCGAAATAGCTCGTAGCCACCTGTTGGCTGGTAGTGTAGGCTTTCGTCGGATACGAGATGCCGCAGCTCTGCTAGGCCTTCCCAGCGAGCTTGCACCACGCGCAGCAAGGCGTCTGTGCCGCCGCGCGCTTCCTGCTCCAGCAATTCCGAGACACTGCCAAAGCACGCGAAACCAGCGTTTTTGGTGCTGGCGCCATTGGGCAGTGCATCTCGCTCCAGCACCAACACTCGTGCGCGGGGCCGGAGCCGCCGCGTATGCAGCGCGGCAGTAAGACCCACTAGGCCAGCACCTACAATCACCACATCGTAGCCTCGCAGGAAAGTCTGATGCTCCCAATAAGAAAATAAGGGCGTAACCATCTCGCTCAAGGTACAGCAGTAAGCAACAACTTCCGCATCCAACAACTGGCTACACAGCTCAACAAGCTTTTGTGTATATGGGGCGCCATTAAGCTGGTAGTCAATACCACGCTTTCACCCTACATCAGGTAAACGCAGAGCGCCCATCTGACACATTTCAGATGGGCGCTCTGTACTCTGTATTACAAATGCGCTAGTGTTATTGGCCTACCATGACGCGTTTTATCCCGCGCCGCTCGCCGGAAGTGCACTGCACAATGTATGCCCCGGGCGGCAAGTTGCTTACATCAAGAACCGCCACGTCGCTGCTGCTAAGCAAGTCGCTGGTTATGACCGGCCGGCCATCGGGGCCATTTATCTCAACCCGGGTAGGGTTAGGCGAGTTGGTGCGCACCGTGAGGCGCCCGGTTATCGGGTTGGAACTAGCCACCACTTTCAACAAGGAGGTGTTGGCTGCTGGTGGCTCCATCTTATCGGTAACGAGTGCCACTGGTGGAGTTGGCGCCGCCACCGGAGCAGCGGCAGCAGACTTAGTTACTGCCGCAGTAGCTACAGTAGCAGGCTTTTTCACAACGGTCGAAGCAGGCACTTTAGCAGCAGGCGCTGCGGCTTTGACGGGAGGCTTAGCGGCAGGTTTCGCAACTGGTTTTGGGACAGCTTTGGTTTGTGCCTGCGTAGGAGTACTACCCAGCAACGCCGCCAACAAGATAATACTGGTAAATAAAGCTTTCATATGCACACCTAACGTTAAAGTGAGCTGCTGTGGTTTCTTGTAAAAGTAATTAAAAACGAGGGGGTAAATGGGGTTTTGCACCGAATATTATAATAATCAACATTTTCCTGCGCACATTATAATTGCTAAAAAAATGCGCAAGACAGGCTCTAAAGGCTCCACTTTTCTCAATTAGCAGTGAGAAAAACTAGAAGTCTGAGGTTGAGCTTCACTTCGAAAATCGCGCCAGAATAGCGTTGTACTCAACAAATATTCAGGAGTTCGTTTTCAACTCTCGACCCTACTGCATTCCAGTTCGTGCTAATTCAACCCACAGAAAGTGAGCTACCTGTCGCTGCTTAGCTTTTCTCCATGTGGTAGTGAATGCGGATCTTGGAACTGTAGGGACCTATGCGGGCTGGAATTTTTATGGATAGAAATTGCGCGGCTTTCAGATTCTGGCTTACCTTTGCTTCATAATTCCTCGGGGTGTAGCGTAGCCTGGTATCGCGCCAGCATGGGGTGCTGGAGGTCGTAGGTTCGAATCCTGCCACTCCGACTGAAGAATTACTGTACGAAGAGCCTCTAGGTACCCCACCTGGAGGCTCTTTTCAGTTATTACTCCTTTGGTTTCTCTTGTAAGCTGATTTGCTGGAACCTCTCGGGAGTAGCACGCTCGTTAATGCGAGACGGCGAGGCTGGAGGTTTGATTCCTGCCGCCCCGATACCTACTTCACAAAAGTAAAAGCCCGCTGAATGTATGTTCAGCGGGCTTTTACTTTTGTGAAAGCGGACTACGTTAGGTCTACTTGTAGTAATAGCCGCGCTTGGGCTTGCCTGATTTTTTGTTGCCAGAAGTTAGTAGCAACACTGTGCCGGCTGTTAGAACGGCAATGGTGGCCATCTTTGTAACAAAGGCAGTGCGGTTATGCTTCCACTCCACTGCGTAGCCTTTCTCGGCGAAGATATTGGGCACTTTACCATGAACAATATCTTCAATAATGCCTTCCACTACGTTCACCCGGTCGGCTAGTAGCAAAGGCAGCCAGTGGCCGTAATGCGATTCACTGTATTTGAAGGCAAACCGGCGGATCATGCCGCTTAGCCCAACCGGAGGCGACGACTCGCCGAAAACAGCTGACACATTGGGGCGTTCAATGGACTGCAGTACTTCTATATCCACTGGCTGTAAAGAGGCCGGACGATGCTTGCTATCAGGATCCTGCGATACGTTCAAGCGAGGCTCCCGCATGGGGTATGTAGGGTCGTTTTCGGGGTTCGCATCAATCCCCCAACCGGGTAGCTTCTGCGGATCTTTGAGGGTATTTTCCATGGGTAGTCGGCGTTAGATGTTGGCAGAAGGGAAAACGATCAGGGGCTTGATGCAGTTGTCGAGCTTGGCCGAGAACATACGGTAGCCATCGGCAACCTCTTCCAGCGGAATCCGGTGCGTAATCAATGCTTTCGGATTGATAACCCCATTCTGCACGTGCTCGATCAGACGCGGCAATAGGCGCTTTACGGAAGATTGATTGCCCCTAATGGTAAGGCCCTTGTTCAACACGTTGCCCATAGGCACGAGGTTATCAGTTGGGCCATACACTCCTACAATGGACACCACGCCGCCTTTCTTCACCGAGTTAACGGCCCAGTGGAGTGCCGTAGCGGAGCCAGCCTGCAACAGCAGCTTGCGGCCTGTGATAGTTTGCATGGCATTGCCGGCCGCCTCAGCGCCCACGGCGTCAATCACGCAGTCGGCTCCCATATAATCAGTGATTTTCTTAATGAATACCACCGGGTCGTCCATATCTTTCTCGAAGTTGTAGGCCTCGCAGTTGGCGTAGTTGCGGGCAAATTCCAGGCGGTAGTCTTCTTTGTCGATAATGATAACGCGCCCAGCACCGAACAGCCAGCAGCACCGCGCCGCCATAATGCCCACTGGGCCCGCCCCGAATACTACCACGGTGTCGCCGGTTTGGATGCCAGCCATTTCAGCGGCTTGGTAGCCGGTAGGTACTACGTCGGTGAGCAATACAGCATCATCGGGGTCCATGCCTTCTGGAATTACCGTGGGGCCTACGTTGGCGTAAGGTACGCGGGCGTATTCGGCCTGGCCGCCATTGTAGCCGCCAGCTGTGTGCGAGTAGCCGAAGATGCCACCTACCGCGCTGGCTTGGGTGTTGGACTCGTGGCAGTTGCCAAACATGCCTTGCTTACAGAAGTGGCACTCCCCGCAGGCTACGTTGAAGGGCACCAATACATGGTCTCCAACCTTGATTTTGGTTACATCTGGACCAACTTCCTCTACGATGCCCGTAAACTCGTGCCCGAAGGTCATGCCTACGCGGGTGTCTGGTACGTTGCCATTATATAAGTGCAAGTCAGAGCCACAGATGCAAGAGCGCGTAACCCGAACAATGGCGTCTTGTGGATGCTTGATTTCAGGCATCGGTTTCTGCGTGGCACGGACCCTTTTCGGGCCTCTATAATCCATTGCTAACATAGGAGTTTGTTTTGGAGGTGGGAAGTAAAGTGGCAGCAGTTGCAAACGCTTCCCATAGCTCTCCGTGAGCAATGCCTTGAGAAGTTGTTTGCGAAAGGTGCTAGACTGTACTTAGCTCCTGTCTTAAGGTTTTTTGTACGAGCATATTAGGGAAGAAATACGCATTTATACACCAGCACTTTTCGAGCCGATCCGTATTAATACCTAACCAAGTTCACTCGCGAACAGATAGGTTTAGCATAACGTCATGCCGTAGCAAACACAGCAAAAGCCCGCCTGAAAAACTATATCAGGCGGGCTTTCTCTGGATGGGCGAAATAGTTCAGCTAATGGTTGAGCTACTAGCAGTGTAGCTCCGAGATACTGGGTCTAGCAAGCACAACGACTATAGGTGTCGACCAGCTACAACTCAGTTATTCATCTATTATTATACATAAATTAAAAAATATAATTATTCCTTGGCGCCAAATAATCCTATGCAAGGTGCCGTTCAGGGGCTATCTTCCTTGTTTTACTTTTTATATTCCAGTAAATGAAAACGCGAAAATTGATGCTAAGCATCCTGTTGTTGGGTGCAACCATGGGGGTAGCACAGGCACAGACCGAGTCAGGTAAAGTGCTGCTCAACAGCACTATAAATTATTCTCGTTTCAACAATGAATCTAATACGACGGGTTCAGTTGCTTATCCAACGAATGTAGATAATGACTACAGCGGGTTCAACTTCAATTTTAGCCCCAAAGTGGGGCTGTTCGTGGCGGATAATTTAGCAGTTGGCCTTGATTTAGGGGGCGGTACAGGCAGCCGGCAAGACAACCGAACTGAATATAACAACACCGACAATACGTTCTTATCCTATAACATCAAGCAGACTAGTAGGCAGATAAACCTTGGCCCTTTCGTACGCTACTACAAGATGCTAGGAGAGAAAGCCGGGCTATATGGCCAACTGACGGGAGGGTACCTGCGGCGGCTGGAAAAGCAAAGAAGTGAATACGTTGGAAACCCCAGCAATGATTATAGCAATGAAACAGAGACGCGTGGCGGCTACGCCTCGTTTAGTCCAGGCTTCGTGTACTTCCCAAGTAAGAAGTTTGGTATAGACCTCGCTATGGGCGGCTTTACTTATAATAAAAGCAAGAGCGAAACGCATTATGATTCTGCCGGGCAAGGAAGTTCTACAAACACGGGTAGCAGTCTTGCAGCGAACTTCGGCATTCAATATGTAAGTGTAGGAGCCTCTCTTTATCTGGGTAACTAACTAAAGAAGCAACTACCTTTTACGCCACGAGCCTTTCCACTGCAGATGGAAAGGCTCGTTTACTTTTTAATTTACTTCACTACCGCCCATACCTCTACTGGGCCAGTGTTCGGGAAGCGCTCTAGGTACAGGTTTTGTAGTGCCAGGCTGTTTTGTTTGGCTTGGTCTTTCACGCCCGAGTAAAGTTTGCCTGGCGCTACCAAGTAGCTGGCTTCAATGCGGGCATGGAGCACCCGCTGCCCGGCCGGAAACACCCGATACCGGTACCCAGCCGGGAGCTGCTGCGACACGGTATCGTCAACGATAAGGCCAACGAATACTTTGGCCGCCTCACTGGAAGTAGCAGGGTCGTTGTAGAAAATGTTGCCGAAAGTACCCCGCAGCTTGCCAGAACTACGGATTTCGTAGGCTTTCCGCGTCAGGTCGCCGAAGGCTTCACTATTGCCAGCGCCCTCATAATAGCTGCCGGCTAGGAATATGGGTTGGGCGGTGGTTTCCAGCTTCACTTCGGCTTGTTTGAAGCCGCCAACGAAGTAGTAAGCAACCCCAACGGCAACTATGAGAAACAAGGAGAGAATCAGGAAAATACGGTTCATGAAACAAAGGTTGAGAAGGGAGTCTCGGAACGGAGATTAAGAATAGAAATGCGAAGGCAGAACCTAGCGAGAAACGGCGACCGAAAGTATGTGGGACGCTGAGCGCTCTTGTGCAAGCCAGTGTGCTACTTCTCGTTTTTAAGGTCAGCGTTCAGCACGTCGCGGTACTGCATTTGGTAGAGCTGGGCGTAGTAGCCACTCTGGCGCAGCAACTCGTCGTGGCGGCCTGATTCTTTGATTTCGCCCCGATCCATCACGATAATCCGGTCGGCTTTCTGGATGGTGCTTAGGCGGTGGGCAATGACCAACGCCGTACGGCCTTGCATAAGCTTCTCAATGGCCGCCTGAATCAACTCCTCGGTTTCGGAATCGACTGATGAAGTGGCCTCGTCGAGGATGATAACGGCGGGCTGGTACACCATGGCCCGCACGAAGCTGATGAGCTGCCGCTGCCCTACCGACAGTGTAGCGCCGCGCTCCATCACGGGGTAGTCGAGGGAGCCGGGAAGGCGTTCGATAAAGCGGCGGGCACCCACCAGATCGGCTGCTTCCCAAATTTGCTCGTCGGTGATGTCCTTGCTGCCCAGTGTGATATTGTCGCGGATGGTACCGGCAAAGAGAAACACGTCTTGCAACACCACGCCAATGCGCCGCCGAAGGGCGCTCAAATCGTACTCCTGTAAGTCGTGCCCATCCACTTTAATATGGCCTTTGTTGATATCGTAGAACCGGCTGAGCAAATTGATGATGCTGGTTTTGCCGGCACCAGTAGCGCCCACAAACGCCACAGTTTGGCCAGGCTCCACTTTGAAGCTGATGTCGCGCAGCACCCATTCTTCCTCGTTGTATGCAAACCATACCTTCTCGAATTCCACTTCTCCGCGCAGCGTGGCCGGGGCCAGCGTACCGTTATTAGGAATGTACTCCTGGCTGTCGAGCAGTTTCAACAAACGCTCCGTGCTCACTAGGCCAAGCTGCAGGGTGTTGAACCGGTCGGCTATCTGGCGGATGGGCCGAAAGAATAGGGCGTTGTACATGATAAAAGCAATGAGGGCGCCTTTGGAAATAGTGCCTTCAATCTGCCCTTGGGCGGCATACCATACCAACAAGCCAACGCCCACAGCACCCAACACTTCGGCTACCGGAAAGTAGATGGAATAATACAGCACCGACCGGATATTGGCGCGGGTGTGCTCTTGGTTGAGCGCCTCGAACTTACGGTATTCGCGCTGCTCGTTGTTGAAAATCTGCACCACGTTCATGCCGGTCAGGTGCTCCTGCACAAAGGCATTCAGGTTGGCCACGGCCGTGCGCACTTCCTGGAACGACTTCTTCACCTTCTCCTTGAACACATACGTGCTGAAGAGCAACGGCGGAATCACCGACAAACTCACCAGCGTAAGCCGCCAGTCGATGTAAAACATGAAGGCCATGATGAAGACCAACTGCAGGATGTCGCCGAGCATGGCGGCCAATCCTTCGCTGAACACATCGGAGAGGGTTTCAACATCAGAGATATTGCGGGTGGTAAGCACCCCGATTGGCGTCCGGTCAAAAAATTTGAGGCGCAGGTTCAGAATATGCTTGTACAGGTCCACCCGGATGTCGCGGACGATGTACTGACCCAGCCAGCCGCCGAAGTAGGTTTGGAGGTAACTCACCAGCGCGTGCGCGACGAGCAGCACCAGCAGCAAGCCAAACATCTTGTTCAGCCCCAGCCAATCGTTTTCCTCGATGGTCACATCAACCATACGCTGAATAAGAAAGGGCCGCAAGGTGCCTAATACGGCTGCCGCCAGCGTCAGAAACACCAGCAGATAAAAGATGCGTTGGTAAGGCCGTACGTACACCATAAGCCGACGCAGCACCTGCCAGTCGAAGATGTTGCCGGATTTGGTAGCAGTGGTAGTTGGGTCCAAAGTAGATGGGATTTGAGAAGCTGTAACCAGTACCACGGGCACGAAGTTGCAAGCTTAATGTACCAGCAGGTGTACGAGAGCGTCTGGCAAGTGTGATAGAGTACGTTACGCGAAAGAACCAGACCGTAAGCTGACGTTGCAGTGGCGGATACGTTTTACCGCATCAGCCCACAGCTTAGCCTTTGTTGCTGGTACCTTGGATACAAGGTTATGAGGTAGGAAGCCACTGATAGGAATACCTTCGTAAGGCGCCCCTGGTTACCGGCCTACAAAGTACGGCAAACCAGGGGGGAGTAGTTCGGGTGGCACCACATCGGGCGTGTACTCCACCCGGCTCAGGTACAGCCCTTGCGCCGGGGCGGCGCCGCTGGCATCCACCCGGCTTTGGGCGTGCAGAATCTGCTGAAACTGGGCTGGCGTGATTTTACCACGGCCCACCGTGAGCAGCGTACCTACCACCAGCCGGACCATGCCCCGCACAAACCGGTTGGCCCGAATCCGGAACACCAGCCCGCCGGGCATCACGTGCCAGCCTGCTTCGTACACCACACACACGTAGTGGTTCTCGCCGCCCTTCACTTTCGAAAACGCCGTGTAGTCGCGAGAACCCAACAAGAAAGCCGCGGCCCGATTCATGGCGTCCACATCCGGGGCGCGGTCGAGGTACAGAACCCGGTCGACGCTGAAGGGGTCGGGCACGAGGCGCACGTAGTACTCGTAGGTGCGCGCATCAGCCGAGAAGCGGGCGTGGGCGTGCTCGGGTACTGGGTGCAACGCATAGGCTGCAATGTCTGGCGGTAGGGCCCGGTTGAAGCGGTAAAGGGCTGTTTCCAAGTCCAGCGCTTCCGGAAATTCGGCCTCGAAGTGGGCCACTTGGTGGCTGGCGTGTACACCCGTATCGGTGCGGCCACTGCCTAACGAGTACACCGGCTGGCGCAGCACCTGAGAAAGGCAACGGTCCAACTCTTGCTGCACCGTAAGTGTGTTGGGCTGCACCTGCCAGCCGTGGTAGCGCGTACCGTCGTAGGCGAGGTGAAGAAAATAGCGCATAAACAAACGTGAAACAGGCAGAAAGAACAGGCACGAAGCTCCTTGCCAGAGCCAGTAATGATGCCGCTACGATACGTGCTTAATACTCTTTGACTTTCGCGTACAGCAAGGAATCAAGTATACGAACTTCCTTTACCACGCTCTTGCGCATGACGGCTTCCAGCACATAGCCGGCTTTCTCCAACACCCGCGCGGAAGCCCGATTGGTCTCGAATACCACTGCATAGAGCCGGCACACCTCGAAATGCGCAAACACGTAATCCGACACCGCTTGCACGGCGGCCGTAGCCAGCCCCCGCCCCCAATGTGCTTGACCCAGCCAATAGCCTATTTCGGCGGAGTGACGACGCACATCGGTTTTGAAGTGCACTCCCACACTACCAACGGCCTCCCCCTTAACCTCAACTGCCAAGTGCAAGTCGCGCTGCTGATCGGCCATGAGGCAGAGGTAAAACTCGGCGTCCTGCTGCGTGTACGGATGCGGAAACGAGTCGCGCAGGTTTTGCGCGACTCGTTGGTCGTTGGCGTATTCCACCAAGGCGGGCGCATCGGCAAAGCACCAGGGCCGCAAACGCGCCTCTTGCAGCGGCAGTTCGAGAGTGGGCGTAAGCAGAGCGTCCATCATAAGCAGGTACTGCAAAGTCTAGTCCGTCCGGTGTGCCAATGTAGCAAGCGTTTGATGGCACTTGCTGCATTGGTACACCAAGCTGCAGTTAGAGCCGCTCGTAGATGGCAGCGGCTCCTTGCCCTACTCCTACGCACATCGTCACGAGGCCGTAGCGCACATCCTGGCGGCGCTGCATTTCGTGCAGAAGCGTGGCCGTGAGGCGCGAACCGCTGGTTCCGAGCGGATGCCCGATGGCAATAGCGCCGCCGTTCACGTTCACGATTTCAGGATTCAGCTCCAAGTCGCGGATGCAGGCAATGCACTGGGCGGCAAAGGCTTCGTTCAACTCGATCAGGCCGATGTCTTTCAGTGTCAGGCCGGCACGCTGCAGCACCTTGCGGGTAGCAGGTACCGGACCGAGGCCCATGTACGCCGGGTCGACACCCGCCACGGCCGAGGCTACTACCCGGGCCAGAGGCTTCAGGTTGTAGCGCTTCACCGCTTCTTCGCTCACCACCATGACCGCGGCCGCGCCATCGTTGATGCCGGCTGAGTTGCCGGCTGTCACGGTGCCATCAACGGGTTGGAAGGCTGGCTTTAGCGTACCTAGCTTCTCCAACGTGCTCAGGCGCGGTGGCTCGTCGGTGTCAAACAAGGCGGCGTCGCCTTTCGGAATGGCCACGAACACGGGCACAATCTCCTTGCGGAAACGTCCCTTTTCTGCGGCCCGGTGGTACTTGCGCTGCGACTCGAACGCAAACTCGTCCTGCTCCAACCGGCTGATGCCGTACTTGCGCACCACGTTTTCGGCGGTTTCGCCCATGGCGTAAGGGTGGTGCAGCTTGCTCAGTTTGGGGTTCGTGAAGCGCCAGCCCAGCGTGGTGTCGTGGGCGGTCAGCTCACGCCCGAAGGCCGTTTCCGACTTCGCCATGACGAAGGGCGCACGGGTCATGCTTTCGGCTCCGCCCGCCAGATATACGTCGCCTTCGCCCGCCATAATAGCGCGGGAGGCATCCATAATGCTTTGCAAGCCGGAAGCGCACAAGCGGTTCACCGTAACGCCGGGCACCGTAGTCGGGAGGCCCGCCAGCAGGGCCGCCATGCGGGCCACGTTGCGGTTGTCTTCGCCGGCCTGATTGGCAGCTCCCATTATCACGTCTTCAACGGCCGCTTTGTCTACGGTAGGGTTGCGGCGTAGTAGCTCGCGCAGAACGTGCGCGGCTAAGTCATCGGGGCGGACGCTGCTCAGCGCACCCCCAAATTTGCCGATCGGGGTACGGACGGCGTCAACTATATAAGCAGTGGGCATTGTCTAGTTAGAATGCGGTTATTCCAGTCGTTGTTGGCTACTTTTGCCGGTCTTCCACCCGCAAAGGTGGCGTAAACAGTCAAAACACAAAGATGATACAAAGAATCCAAAGCGTATTCCTGCTGTTGCTGGCGCTGTGCATGATTGCCGTACTTTTCCTTCCCCTTTGGCACAAAGCCGACCCAAACACTGGGCAGGAGTTGGTTCTTACGGCTACCAGCTACGCTTACAACAAGCCCGGCGCAGGCTTGACAGCACCCGCAAACGTATGGCTTATTGCCGTGTTTGCAGTGGCTTCAGCCGCTGTGGCGCTGTTTGAAATTTTTCAATTCCGCAACCGCTTTTTGCAGCTCAAGCTCGGTATGCTCAACCTGCTGCTTATCCTCTGCACTATCGGGGCGGGTTTTTATTTTTCCAATCTGGGAGAGCAAATGCTCAACATTAAAATGCTGGGCACCTACCAGGCCGGGTTCTACCTGCCTACCCTAGCATTGCTTTTGAACGTGCTAGCCAACCGCTTTATTCGTCGCGACGAGCAGTTGGTACGCAGCATGGACCGGCTGCGGTAAGTGGTTGATTCACCTGCTTCCTAACACACAAAAAAGGCTTCCGTTCGCACGGAAGCCTTTTTTATTTCATGAAATCTGTTGGCTAGCGCTGGGGTTGCTGCTGCGCTAAGTAGTCTTGCAGCTTGCTTGCCGAGGAGGAAAAGGTGAAGCCTTCATTGAGGCGATACAAGTTCTGGCGGTCAGTGACGCGGACCGAGCCGTACTTGGCCAATTCCAGCTTCGAGTCTTCGAAGCTTAGTTCTTTCATCAGCCGGGTCAGGTCCTGTGCCTGAATGGAGGTTTCGCTGAGTGCCTGCCGGGCAATCGGCAACCGATCCTTGTCGAACGACTGCCGGTGCAGGGCGGATACCAAGCCATCCACATCCTGGGGGGTCATGGTGCGGTTGTAGCTCACGCTGCCCCCGTCATTGTATCCGCTGCCATTGTTGTCATTGGAGTAGCTGCCGTTGTTGCCGTTAGGATAGCGCCCACCGTTGTTGTAGCCCCCGTTGTTGCCGGTAGGAGGCTGGTTGTCGTAGTCATCTTCCTCGTAATAGTCATCGTTGTTGCCTTGGTTTTGGTAGCCACCCTGGCTGCCACGGGGGACACCATTGGAATAACCGCCATAGCCGGGGCCGTAGCCACCGCGGAGCGGCACGGCGGCTACTTTGCGCAACTCCGGCGCAAAGCCTGGCCGGGTTAGCAGCACGTAGCTGGATTCCAGGCCGGGGTCGAGGAAGATGCGGGTGCGGTAGTTGATGAAGCGTCCGTAGCCGACTGGAATAGCGAATTCCGCCCAATGCACGCCGGGCGCAATCCGGTCGATGTGTACTTGGCGCGCGCCGCCACGGGTCAGCGCGCGCCCATCAAAGCGTAAGTTGAAGGGGACGCCGCGTTCGGAGGTGAAATTAACGTTGGCCGGAGCGGCCAGAAGTTGCGCTGAAGCCAGCAAAAACAGGCTAAGGCAAAAGAGTAGCGCCTTTTTCATGGCAGTAGTACGTTGGAAGGAGGCAGCCAATCTGCTCCTTGCGTCCTACAAATTCAATCATTGTGCCACTTCTTACAAGCACGGTTCTAAGGCTGCCAATAGGCATATGGAACGTGCGAATTCTGCATTGCAATTCAGCGCATGAGCCTTGTACATGAGCTGGTTAGCTACTTGCGCGGTAGTTCGCAGGGCTGCTTGTCGCCTGCAAAATCGGTGCAGTTTTTCTGTTGCCGCTACTCGCAGAAACCTTGTGCAGAGGTGAACAACAAAAAGCCCCCGCACCTGGAAGGTGCGGGGGCTTTGCAAGTCGGATAGCAAGCGTGCTTACTCAGCAATCTTGGTCACCTTAAACTCTGTGCGACGGTTGCGCTGGAATTCGTCTTCGGTTTTGGCGTTCTTGATTACTGGCTGCGTTTCGCCGTAGCCTTTGGCCGTAATGCGACTCTTGTCGATGCCCTTAGAGATTATGTAATCCACGGCTGACTGCGCGCGTTTCTGCGACAGAGACTGGTTGTAGGCATCCTTACCACGAGCATCGGTGTGCGAGCTAAGCTCGATAGTGATTTTCGGGTTGTCGTTCAGGGTTTCCACCAGCTTGTCTAGTTCCGCTGCGGCATCCGTCCGGATTTCTGCTTTGTCGTAATCGTAGAAGATGTTGTCCACCACAATGGCTTTGTTCTTCACGATTTTGGTTAGCGTCAAGGTCACCGGCACCCCAATTTCATTCACGTCGTTGGGCAGCTGATCTTGAGGGGGCCTGCGCCCGATGGTGCTCAACGAGTTGCGGGCCACGAAGTAGCCTGGGCGGTCGGCAACCAAGGAGTAGGTGGATGCTGCGGAGTCCAGCTTCATGGTGAATTTGCCGTTGGCGGTAGTAGTTACTTCCTGCAGTTTCTGGCCGTTCCTACCATTCAGCGTGACCGTTTCGCCACTTACGGGCAGGGTCTCGCCGGTTCGGTCGTTGCGCTCCACCAGCGTGCCATCAACAAAGAATGTAACCAGCTTGATGGGCTTTTTGCGGAACATGTACAGGTCGTCGGACCCTTTGCCACCAGCGCGGTTCGAAGAGAAAACGCCCACATCTTTGCTGGTGAAGTAGGGTGCGAAGTCGTCGCCGGCGCTATTGATGGGAGAGCCTACGTTGACGGCTTTGCCTTTCTCGACCATGAAAATATCGAGCTTGCCCAAGCCCGGCTGCCCGTCAGAAGAGAAGTACAGCGTGTTGTCGGGCGCCACGGCCGGGAAGTTGTCGTTGCCCGGCGTGTTCACCTGGTCGCCCAGGTTTTCGGCTGGCGAGAAACGGCCATTAGGCCCAAGCGTAGCCTTGTACAGGTCGTTGCCACCAAGGCCGCCGCGCCGGCTGGAAGTGAAGTACAGCGTTTGGCCATCGGGCGCAAAAGCCGGGGCGAAATCGTCGGTTGTGCGGTCGTTGATGTTGGCCAACACCGGCTCCGACCAAGCGCCGTTCTTGTAATACGAAATCCAGAGGTCTACGCTTAGCAGGCCTTTTTTGGTGCCGTCGTTGGAGCGGGCAAACACCATTGTTTTGCCGTCTGGAGTGTAGGTGGCGCTGGCTTCGTGCTTGTTTTCAGTATTGAAAATTGGCTCTAGTTTGCGCACCGTGCCGCCGGTCATCTTGTCGGCGTCATCGAACTTGACAGCGTACAGGTCGTTGAAATTCTCACCGTTTCCGAGGTACTTTTTGCCTTCGCGGCCGGAAGCGAAAACCAGTTCTTTGGTGTCAGGAATGAGGGTGGAGCCAAACTCAGCCGCTGGGGTATTCACCTGGTCGAGGGCCATAACCTCGTTGTTGGAACGCATGGCCACAATGGTATTGGCCATTTTGGCGTTCCTCGACTCCATTTCGGCACGGGGCGCTAATACTCGGCCAGCATTCTTTTCTAAGTAGGAATCAAACTGGGCCGCGGCTTCATCGAACTTGCCGTTGGCCTTCAGGGCCTGGCCGTAGTAGAACACCACGTCGGGGGCTTTTACCCCGCCGTCAATAGCAGCTTTGTAGTAACTTTCTGCCTGCTCAGCTCGGTTGGAGAGGCGGTAAGATTCCCCAATACGGTAGTTGCTCATGGCCGCGTTCTTGCCGCGGGTTACGTCTGCTTTGTATAGCTCGATAGCAGTTTCGTACTCGCCACGGGCGAAACGCTTGTCGGCTTTGCTCATGCTGCCAGTGGTTGCGCAGCCACTCAGCAAAGCAGCAGAGCCAGCTGTAACACAAACAAGTAGAATTTTCCTCATTGGGGATGAAGGATGGGAGTGAAGACGAGCCATGGCTACAGGAGGCTACTCAAGCCTAATAATACTAAGTTTGAAGAGGATAATTGTAAAAGCATCATTTTCCTTGGCTTAGTTAAAGTACCGGGCTAGCCACGTTTGGTTGGCTGCCGTTGGAAAAGACTTTTGCAACGCATCTTTGCGAGCCACTGTTGCGTCGAAATACGGAGTGCTAGACACCAGCCGACCGGCCGCCACTGCGGGTTTCAGTTCGCGCCGGTCTAGTAGTTCCACCTGCCCGTCTACCAGAAACGCCAACCGCGACTTCTCCAGCAACGACACGTCCAGGGCTTCTTCTATAGCGCGTACAAACCGCACCGAAGCGTCAATAGAGCAGCCGCTGGCATCTGCTACCGCCTCATCAAGCCCGACCACCAGAAATTGGTTGTGTAAAATAGCGGCTGAGGCCTGCAAAGAACGGCCGTGACTGGTCCACTCGTCGGCAAAATGACGAAGCGCTGGCTGTATCGTAGCTACCTCGGTATCGGTCAGGGGCCTATCAGCCTGGTAGATCCAAATGCGTGCTGAGTCAGGTAAGTCGTTGAAGGGAACGTACATACGAAGAAGGTCGGTAGTCAGGTAGGCTGCCGTTCTAGTTAAACGACAAGGCAAACTGGTTTATTTTCTATATAAAAGAACAACCCCGCCGGTAAGTTCCAGCGGGGTTGATATGAATTAGGCGTTACGAGCAGCCAGCTACGAGTACTGATAGCCCAACATAACGGGCAACCGAACTAGGCATTCAAGCCTTCGGCGGAAGCTACCAACTCGGCCAAGTCGAAGACCTGCACGTTGTTTTCGCGCTCTTTGTTTTTCACTCCGTCGCTCATCATGGTCATGCAGAAGGGGCAGCCCACAGCAATGATGCTGCTCTGGGCATTGGCCTTCGGCGCTGGAGTAGCACCTGCGTTGCCACTTTCCACCCCGTACAGGTTGTCGAGTGCCGCTGCATTGCCATCAAGAGTAGCCAACGCCTCCTCGGTCCGCTCGATGTTGACGTCTTTCTTGCCCGGCTCGGGCTCTTTCCACATTTGGGCACCACCCGCACCGCAGCATAGGCCATTGGCTTTGCTGCGCTTCATCTCCACCAGGTCGGCATCCAGGGCTTCCAGCACAGCGCGTGGGGCCTCATAGATGTTGTTGGAGCGGCCGAGGTAGCACGAGTCGTGGAACGTGATGCGGCGGCCTTTATACGACTCGCCTCCTTCTATCTTCACGCGGCCATCGTTGATGAGCTGCTGCAGGAAAGTGCTGTGGTGGATTACTTCATACTCGCCACCCAATGCGGGGTACTCATTTTTAATGGTATTGAAGCAATGGGGGCACGCCGTTACCACCTTCTTGATGCCGTAGCCATTGAGGGTGGTGATATTCTGCATGGCCTGCATCTGGAATAGAAACTCGTTGCCGGCGCGCTTGGCTGGGTCGCCAGTGCACGATTCTTCCATCCCTAATACGGCGTACTTCACTCCTACGTGCTCTAGAATGCGCACAAAAGCCCGGGTTACGCGCTTGTACCGGTCATCGAAAGCACCAGCGCAGCCCACCCAAAACAGAATTTCAGGGGTTTCGCCTTGGGCGGCCAGATCGGCCATGAGGGGCACGTTTATTTGTCTTTTGGCAGTTAGCTCAGCCATTATAGTCGGTGGGGTTATAGCGTGTCGTTGTACTACTGATGCTGCGCTACGGCTAGCTTCTGCTAGGTCGGGCGTGGCACTTGCTGCTAAGCGGTTACAGCCTCTTTGTCTGCCACGAACAAATCATCAGCCCAGTTGAAACGGTCGGAAGGGGAGAAGGCCCACGGAGCACCGTTGTTCTCGATGTTGCTGAACATCACGTTCAACGAATTTGGAGCAGCAGACTCTTCCAATACCAGGAAGCGGCGCATTTCTACGATGCTTTCCAGTGGGTTGATGTTCACGGGGCAGGCTTCCACGCAGGCGTTGCAGGTGGTGCAAGCCCACAATTCCTCGGGCGTTACGTAGCCGCGCAGCAGGGTGTGGTTTTCTTTGTCTAGCACTTCCTGCGACTCGTGCTTGGCTTCCTGACCGTAGAGGTTGGGGCTGAAAATCAGCGGCGAGTTGTATTTCTCCTCCATCCGGTCGCGCGTGTCCATGATGATTTTGCGCGGGGAGAGCAGCTTGCCGGTGATGTTGGCGGGGCACACCGAAGTGCAACGGCCACACTCGGTGCAGGAGTAGGCGTTCAGCAAGTTGGTCCAGGCCAGGTCGTTCACGTCCTTGGCTCCGAAGGGCGTAGGCGCCAGCGCCGACCCATCAGGGGCCGTAGCGGGAGCAGGCACTTCGTAGCTCGGGTCCATCATGGCCTTCACCTCGTGGGTGATGCTTTCCACGTTGGAAAACTGACCCTGAGGTACCAAACGCGAGTAATACACGTTCGGGAAAGCCATAATGATGTGGAAGTGCTTGGAGCTAGGCAAGTAATTCAGGAAGCACAGAATACCCACAATGTGCGCCCACCAGCCCACGCGCTCCAGTACATGCAAGGCGGTTTCGCTGGTTGGAAACAAGCCTACGAGTAGGCTGCTGATGGGGAAAGTGCCCGGCATATCAGCGCCGCGCAACTGATGCAGCTTCAAGTCGGCGGTGTTCATGGTGAACAGCGCCGCCATCAGTATCACTTCCACATAAAGAATGATGTTGGCGTCGAGCTTGGGCCACATGCGCAGCTCGGGCCCCTGAAAGCGGCGGACCGGCGGCTTGCGGTTGCGGCGCCACCAAAAGGCCACGACAGCCACAATAACCAAGGCTCCTAGTATCTCGTTGGTAGCCATAAGTGCGTCGTACACGGGGCCGAGGAACTGCAGGAAACGGTGGGTGCCAAAGATGCCATCCACCATAATTTCTATCACCTCGACATTGATTACCAGGAAGCCCACGTATACAATCAGGTGCAAGAAGGCCGGGGTGAGGCGCTTGAACATCTTGGACTGACCGAAGGCAACCAGCAGCGTCTTGTTGAGCCGTTCGCTTACATTGCCGCTCATATCCCGGTCGCGCCCCACCAGGATGTTGGCGCGAATCTTCCGGGCCTGCCACGCAAACAGGCCGAAGCCCGCTATGGCAACTAGCAGGAAAAGAATGTTTTGGATGGAAAAATGCACGGGATGGGAAGTAGAGTTGGAATTCAGGTGGAAATATACTCGGTATGCATAACAATTTACGGCTTTTCCACGGGAAAGATTTTTTTATGATAAGTGTTGCGGGTTGATTTTGGTTTACTACTTTTGTGCTCCCCAATGGCTAACACGCCTCCGGGGACAACAAGAGCTGGTAATGTAGCTCAGTTGGTAGAGCACAGCACTGAAAATGCTGGTGTCGTTGGTTCGATTCCAATCATTACCACAAAAACCCCGTTCCTACAGCAGGAGCGGGGTTTTTTGTTGCCCAACATACGCTTGAGGTTCAGGTAGGTAACACTTCAGCTTGCGTCATAATTCCCGTTATCCTCTTGATAACCAACAACCCTAGATGCTGTAGCCGCGTTTGTTTGCTACATCACCATTGGTACTGACGTGAAGTATGTAGTAGTGGCAATGCTAGGCGGCGGACTGCTGCTGCTGGCTTCGCGCTTAGTGAGAGACGCAAGCGCCGCGCCCCAACAACCTCAAACCTCCCCATATCCCATGAACGAGTCTTCCACCACCGACAACACCCAGCAAACCACCGACATACAGGCCCCGAGCCCCGAGCAGTCGGCAACTTCTTCGACCGAGGAATCCACGGAAACCAACCCGCTCAAGCGCTACCAGGACCTAGTGAATTCGCCTGCTACACCAGACGGGCACAAGGTGGTAGCAGCCGTAGCGGCAGCCAGCACCGTAACCGTGGCCGCAGTGGCCAACTGGATAATGAAAGCAACTAAAAAGTAGCAACAACTGATTTTAGGGCGCTATATGTCGCTTCT
Organism: Hymenobacter tibetensis; assembly: GCF_022827545.1. NCBI lineage: Bacteria > Pseudomonadati > Bacteroidota > Cytophagia > Cytophagales > Hymenobacteraceae > Hymenobacter > Hymenobacter tibetensis. Next base: position 5,469,291 of record NZ_CP094669.1, on the reverse strand, counting down.
ACAACCGTTGCTGCTAGCTTTCTACACACGAAAGGCGCGCCACAATACTGTGGCGCGCCTTTCGTGTGTAGAAAGCTAGCAGTGTGGGGTGCAGTAGTACTCGGCGCTTGGGTTGTTTATTCTTCTTCTGCCTCGTTGTTTTTCATTTTGGCCAGCAAAGAATACGCTCCTTCCAGTACCAAGCGTGCGGAGTCTGCCATGGCGTTTGCGGGGAGCTGAATAGCCGTGTAGCCATCTTCGCTTACGCCGGGCTGCACTTCCACCATGCGGTAGCGGCCGGCTTGTTTGTTGGCCATGTATATGTAGTGGCGCCCCTCAAACTGAACCACCGCTTTCTCGGGTACAGTGGGCACTGTGGCCCGGTTGGTTTCAATGATGGCGCGCACAAAGGTGCCTGGTAGCAAGGCGTGGTCTTCCTGGTCGAGGTGGGCGTGGACGCGCACGGTGCGTTCGTCGCTGATGGCCCGGCTGATCAGGTAGACACGAGCGGTACGCTCGGTGCCGGGCGGGTCGTTGCTAAGGGTGAAACGAACCAGTTGGTTTTTGTGGAGTTGTGGTACGTCTTTCTCGAAAACAGTAAGCTCAACGTGCAAGTGCTCTGGGTCTACGATTTCAAACAGCACATCCGTAGGAGTCACGCTTTGTCCCACCGTTACATTAACGCTCTTCACGAAGCCACTCACGGGGGCCCGCAACGCGGCCGTCGTGACGATGGTGCCTCCTACGGGCAGGCCACTGGCCCGTAGCCGCGCTGCCTGGGCCTCTGACTTGGCTTGCAAGCCTTGATATTCGGCTTGGGCGCGTTGGAAGTTTTTCTGGGGAGCTACTTCCTGGCGGTAGAGTTCGGCTTGCCGTTCGTATTCGGCTTTGGCGTACGTGAGCTGGCTGCGCGTTTCGAGGTAGTCTTGTTGCAATTGCGCGAAGTCGGGGTTGCGGATGGTGGCTAGCACCTCGCCTTTCCGAACGCGGGTGCCTTGAAGCAAAGCTGTCCGATCAACAAATCCGCCAAGCGGAGTGCTAACGGAAGCTAGCTGGTCGGGCGGCACATCTAGCACGCCGTTCACTTTCAAGCCCTGACCTAAAGCCCGCCGGCTGATAGCTCCCACCTGTATGCCGCCTAGCCGCTGCTCTTCGGCAGACAAGATGACCTCATTCGGGGCGCTTGCAGGAGCTTGCGCCTTCTCAGTTGTTTCGGCCAGGGCGCCGGGAGAGTCTGTGGTTTCGGAAGCTGCTTCCGGCTTTTTTCCGCAACTGCTGGCTAGTAGAACCAGCAGCAGCATGGTTGGGTATTTCATGAAGGATAGTTTATCGAATTGACCGGCGTTATCTCCCGTTTTCACCCAGCAGATACTCTAGCTCCACTACGGTTTGGTTGTGTTGAAGTACGAGGTCTAAGTGGTCGGTGCGCACGCGCTGGGCGCGTTCCAGGTTGAGAAGATAGTCGGAGTAGGTGGCTTCGCCGGCTTTGTAGGCGCGGATAGCCAAACGGGTGATGACGGTGGCTTGCGGCAGGCCCACTTGCTCGAAGAAGGCGAGTTGCCGCTGCTGCTCAGTCCGCCGAATCTGTAGCTCGTCGAGGCGGGCCGCTATTTCAGCGCGGTAGCGTTGGTAGGAAACGGAAGCTGTCTGCTCTTGCAGGCGAGCCGCTTGCACCCGGGCCCGTTGGGGGCCGCGCAGAATGGGCACCGCTATGCCGGCGTGTACGCTGTGAAACCGGTCAGAGGGGCCGTAGGTGCGCGGAGTGCCGCTTTCAGTGTAAGTGCCGCGCAACGACTGGTTGGTGTAGCCGAGCACCACATCAGGCAGGCCGCGGGCTTGCTCTAACTTGGTTTCGGCTTGGCGCTCTGCTAGTTGCTGCTGCAACACCCGGCCTTCCGGCGTAGCTGCTAGGGCGGCGGTATCGGCGGCGGGCGTGGCCAGCGGCAACGGGAGCAGAGTGCTATCGGCTATGCCTACCGGCTGAGCGCTTTGCAACAGGGCCTGAAGCTGACGCTCGGCTATGCGGTAGTCGGCGCGGGCTTGGGAAAGTTGGTTTTGCGTTTCGCCTTGCTGAATGAGGGCCGTGGCGGGTTCGATGCGGGCGGTTTCGCCGGTTTTGAACCGGAGCTGGGCGGCCCGCAGAAACTCGGTGTAAACGCTGTCTTGACTGCGTAGAATGCGGAGCCGGTGCCGGGCATGCAGGGCCGCTTGGTAGCTCAGGCGCACCTGCCGTCGTAGCTCGGCTTGCGCCTGCGCGAGCTGCAACTCCCGGTTTACAATTTGAGTTTCTGCCAACTGTGCCTGGGAGCGGTAATAGCTGGGTAGGGCAACGGATTGGCTGACACTGAACACGTTGTCGCGGAGAGGAGAGTTGACTTGGCCGTAGCCAGCTTGGATGGTGGTGCGGCCCACGTCATACGCAGCGCGGCGCACTGCCCGTTGGGCTTCCAAGGCTCGCTCTGCGGCCTGCACCGTGCCATTGGCCTGTAAGGCCTGCTGCACCGCTTGCCCCGCCGACAAACCCGGAATTTGCTGCGCCTGGCTAGCGCCAGCCAACACAGCCAACAGCGCACTGGCACCCAACGTAGCAACTCGGGTCGGGACGGGTTTGGGGGTGCGGTGCTGCTTGCGGTTCTCAAGCAGGTAATACAGCACCGGCAACACCAGCAGTGTAAGCACCGTGGCCGACACCAGCCCACCAATAACCACCGTAGCCAAAGGCCGTTGCACCTCTGCCCCCGCCGAGGTAGCCAGCGCCATCGGCAGGAAGCCCAACGATGCCACGGTGGCCGTCATCAGCACCGGCCGCAGGCGGGCTTCGGTGCCCTGCTTGATTCGTTCCAGCAAGTCCGTAACACCGTCGGCTTTGAGCTGATTGAACTGACCGAGGAGCACGATACCATTGAGCACGGCCACCCCAAACAAGGCAATAAACCCAACGCCCGCCGAAATACTGAACGGCATGTCGCGCAGCCACAGCGCCACCACCCCGCCAATAGCCGACAGCGGTATAGCCGTGAAAATGAGCAGTGCCTCGCTCACCGACCTGAACGTGAAATAGAGCAACACCAAAATCAAGAGCAAGGCCACCGGTACCGCAATGCTCAGGCGCTCCGTGGCTTGCCGTAGGTTCTCGAATTGGCCGCCATAGGTGGCATAGTAGCCGGGTGCCAGCTTCAGGTGCTGGCCTATCGTGTTCTGCAACTCGTGCACCACAGTTTCCACATCGCGGCCGCGTACGTTGAAGGCCACGGTGATGTAGCGCTTGGCATCGTCGCGCTGGATTTGGTTTGGCCCTTCACGCAGCTCCACGGTGGCTACCTGCTCCAGCGGGACTTGCTGCCCGCCGGGCGCGGCAATAAACAGCCGCCGTACACTATTAATGTCGGTGCGCAAGTCTTGTCGCAGGCGCAGCACCAAGTCAAAGCGCCGCTCCTGCTCGAATACCTGCCCGGCAGTCTGGCCGGCGAAGGCGGTTTGCACGGTGCGGTTCACATCATCGATGTTGAGGCCGAACTGCGCGAGGCGGTTGCGGTTCAGGTCCACCACTATTTGGGTTAGGCCCGTTACGCGTTCCACGTACACATCTTCGGCCCCGGCCACGCGGCGCGCCAGCCGCCCTGCCCGTTGGGCGTAGTCGGCTAGTAGGTCAAGGTCTTCGCCGTAAATTTTCACTACCACATCCTGCTTAGCGCCGCTAATTAACTCGTTGAAGCGCATCTGAATGGGCTGCTGAAAGCTGAACGACATCCCCGGAATGACGCTGACGGCCTTAGCCATCTTGGCGGCCATTTCCTCGTGGCTTTCCGCACTGGTCCATTCCGCTTTGTCTTGCATCACCACTATCAAATCGGCACTTTCTACGGGCATGGGGTCGGTGGGAATTTCAGCGGACCCGATTTTGGTGACCACCTGCTTCACCTCCGGAAATTGCCGCTTCAGAATGCCGGCCGCCTGCTGGGCCTTCTCGACGGTGTAACTCAGCGAGCTGCCCGTCAGGGTTCGGCTTTCCACGGCGAAGTCGCCCTCCCATAGCTGCGGAATGAACTCGCCACCTAGGGTACGAAACAGTAAGCCCGCACCTACCAGCAACGCCACCGCCGCCAGCAGCACTACGGCCCGTGCCCGCAACGCCCAGCCGAGCACTGGTTCGTAAAGCCGCTGGAAAAAAGTCATCATCCGGTCGGAAAAGTTGGGGCCAGTGTCTGCCTTCCGGCTCAACGCCAGCGCCGACATCATAGGCACATAGGTCAGGGAAAGGATAAAGGCACCGAGGATGGCGAAGGCCACCGTTTCGGCCATGGGGCGGAACATCTTACCCTCAATGCCCCCGAGCGCCAGCAAGGGCAGGTACACAATCAGGATGATGATTTCGCCGAACGCCGCCGACGAACGGATGCGCGACGCGGCCTGATACGTTTCCTCGTCCATGGCGTCGGTGGCCAGTTTGTCGGCATCGGTGGCGAGCTTGTGCAAGGCCAGTCGGTGCACAATGGCTTCCACGATGATAACGGCCCCATCCACAATCAATCCGAAGTCGATGGCGCCTAGGCTCATCAGGTTGCCGGTTACGCCAAATAGACGCATCATGCTGATAGCAAATAGCATAGCCAGCGGAATGACGGAAGCCACCACCAGCCCGGCGCGCCAGTTGCCAAGAAACAAGACCAAGACAAACACTACAATCAGTGCCCCCTCGGCCAGGTTGCGACTAACGGTGGCAATAGCCCGGTTGACCAGCGTAGAGCGGTCCAGAAATGGCTCCACTACTACGCCGGCGGGTAGGCTCTTTTGAATGGACACCATGCGCTCCTTCACAGCCTTGATTACTTCGTTGGCATTGGCCCCCTTGAGCATGAGCACCAGTCCGCCGGTTACCTCGCCTTCGTCGTTGCGGGTCAGGGCACCGTAGCGGACCGCCGACCCGAGGCCCACCTGCGCCACATCCCGCACCAAGATGGGTAGGCCGTTGCTGGTGCTGCGCACCACAATATTGCCGATGTCGGCGGGCGAACCAACGAGGCCTTCGGTGCGGATAAAGTAGGCCGTGGGATTACGGTCGAGGTAGGCGCCGCCCGTGTTTTGGTTGTTGCGGGCCACGGCCTGGTACACTTCCTCTACCGTGACGTTGAGGGAGCGGAGGCGCTCGGGGTCCAGGGCTACTTCGTATTGCTTGAGGTGGCCGCCGAAGCTGCTGACCTCGGCCACGCCCGGCGTACCAAGCAACTGGCGCCGCACTATCCAGTCTTGGAGGGTACGCAGATCGGAGGCCGAGTACTTGTCTTTATAGCCCGGTTTCACCCGCACTACATACTGGTAGATTTCGCCGAGGCCGGTGCTAACGGGCGCCAACTCGGGCCGCCCGATGCCGGCGGGTATCTGGCTTTCGGCCTCACGCAACCGCTCGGCCACCTGCTGCCGAGCCCAGTACACGTCCACGTCGTCGGCGAAAACGATGGTAACCACCGAAAGACCGAAGCGCGAAAACGAGCGCACTTGCTCTCGGCCTGGAATAGTAGCCACGCTTTGCTCCACCGGAAACGACACCAGCCGCTCGATGTCGGTGGCGGCTAATGAGGGAGCCACGGTGTACACCACCACCTGGTTGGTGGTGATGTCGGGCACGGCATCAATGGGCAGCCGCATCAGCGAGTAGCTGCCCCAGACCACCAAGGTCAGGGTCAACAACCCGATAATCAGTTTGTTATGAATGGAAAAGTAGATCAGCCGGTCGAACATAAATTGGCTGGAAGTTTAAAGCGGTAACAACAAAAACAGACGGGTAGCAGCACATACCAGCATTTCAACCCGCAACAGGCAAGTAGCAGCAACTGAACTCCGTGTAGATACGAAGCCAGCCAGCGAATGCCGTAAAATTAAAATGAACCTAGCCAGCTAGTTGGGGAGGTTGCCACAGCACGGCACGTAAGCCCGCCGGCATAGCCGGAACCGGCGTTGCGGCATACGCAGGCGAGGCAGCAACGAGTGGCGTTACCATTACAGGCGCCAACTGCGGTGCGGGCAGCGCGAAACCGGGGCAGCAATGGCACTGGCACAAAGGCGAGCACCAGTCGTCGTCGGCTACACCCTTGGGAGAGTGGCTGGCAGGGCCCGCCGTAGCGTACGTTTCCACCGAGGCAGCGCACCCTGCGTCATCGGCGCAAGCCTGGCAGGACAGCACCAAAAAGTAAAGCGAGAAGAGTAGAGCTAGCAGCCTCATCGGCCCAAAAATACGCAGCACTTCCCACACTGGCGCATCCCCGCCAGCAAAGTGCCCCGCTAGCTGGGGTATAACACTGCGGGGCAACTGGCCTACCGTTGCCTCCGGATGGTGGGTGCAAAGCCTCGGAAAAGGAACTCGTTCGAGAGTTAGCCAAACGCAGGCAACCGTTGTAGCAACTACCGCATCTATTCGATTGCCGGTGTTTCAGACAGAGGTAGAACTATATGGCACGGCGAAAATATTCGCGTTGCTACTTTGATTTCCCGACAACTAACGCCTACTTTGCATTGCATACTACTTGGTGATGCATATAAGCCATACGTAGCTATCAGCCGCTCATGATTCAGTTGCACAACATTCGGAAGAGCTACGAGGTGGGTACCAATCGGCTAGAGGTGCTCAAGGGCATCGATCTGCACATCCGAGAAGGTGAGCTGGTAAGTATCATGGGCTCGTCGGGGTCAGGGAAAAGCACGCTCCTCAATATTCTGGGCATCCTCGACGACTTCGACCAAGGCGACTACACGTTGGCTGGTACCCGCATCGACCGCAACCTGTCGCAGACCCGGGCGGCGCACTACCGCAACAAGTTTTTGGGGTTCGTCTTTCAGTCGTTCAACCTGCTGAGCTTCAAGAATGCGCTGGAAAACGTGGCCCTGCCGCTGTACTATCAGAAAGTGAGCCGCCGTGAGCGGAACCGTTTGGCCCTGGAGTACCTCGACCGGGTAGGCCTTGCCGACCGCGCCGACCACCTGCCCAGCGAACTTTCGGGGGGGCAGAAGCAGCGTGTGGCCATTGCGCGGGCCCTAATCAGCAAGCCCAAGCTGATTCTGGCTGATGAGCCCACCGGCGCCCTCGACACCCAAACCACGCAGGAGGTGATGGACATCTTCAAGCAAGTACACCGGGAGGGAATGACGGTAGTCATTGTGACGCACGAAAACGACATTGCCGACCAAACCCAGCGCATGATTCGGGTGCGCGACGGCTTGATTGTGAACGAGTAAACGGCCTTGCCGGCCTTTAGATATCCTTTCACTTTTGCCTTAGCTCACGATGAAAAAGCATTTTTTCTTTCTTGCGCTGCTTGCCGCCAGTTGCTTCAGCTATGATGCGCACGCCCAAGTGTCCGTCGCCGAAAAACAAGCGCTGACCAAACAGCTGGCCCAACTGATGCGCGACCCTGAAAAGCCGAAGCAAGACGTAATCCTGACGATGAGCGGCTGCCAGGCCGAGCAGATTATCCGCGACCGGGATGCCGACGTGCAAATGCCTAAACCGCTGGCCGTCAGCTACGGTAGCGGCAACTCCGGCTGGGCAGTGAAGATGGACAACGGCATGTTTGAAATGAGAATGAGCTTCGAGTGGGCCGATGTGAGCCCGCTGACTTACGAGCCCACCACCGGTGATGATGGGCGGAAGCACTTTCAGATCAACATCAAAAAGCACAAGAAGGGCAGCAGCAGCAACACCAGCTTCAACTTACCCCTCCACACCACCAACGAGGCCACAGTGAAGGACGTGGTCCGGCGCCTGGAAAAAGTACGGCGCAGCTGCGGCGGCGAATAGCCTCTCAAGCACGGCGCCTTTAAAAACCCCATGATATTCATTCCAACCGCAGACGTAGCGCTTCATGTTCGACCTCGATAAATGGCAGGAAATACTAGGCACCATGCGCCGCAACAAGCTGCGCACGTTCCTGACTGCATTCGGGGTGTTCTGGGGCATTTTCATGCTGGTGCTGTTGCTTGGCGCGGGCAAAGGCATTGAAAACGGTATCTGGAAAGAATTTGGCGGCGGTGCGCTCAACAGCTTGTTTGTGGGAGCCGGCAAAACGTCGTTGCCCTGGCAAGGCATGAAGCCCGGCCGCGAAATCAAGTTCGCCAACGACGACTTAGCGGCTATTCGGCAGCAGGTGGATGGGGTGGAACTGCTGGGTTCTCGCAACCGGCTCTACGGCGAGTATACCATCATCAACGGTACAAAAAACGGTTCGTATCAGGTGTTTGGGGCCAGCGCTGAGTTCTTTCAGCTTAACGGCGAGAAGCTGATGCGGGGCCGCTTGCTCAACCCGCTCGACGGGGTAGAGCAACGGAAGGTGATGCTGCTTGGCGAGAAAGTGCACAAGGTGCTATTTGGTGACAGCAGCGGCATTGGGAAATATGTGCAAGTGAAAGGCGTGTTTTTCAAAGTGGTAGGTACGTTCACGTCCACCGGCAACAACGGCCGCAATGAGGAACGTGCCTTTGTACCGTTCAGCACGTTCCAAACCACCTTCAACCAGTACAACCAAGTGCAGAACTTTGTGATGAGCAGCCGCAAAGGCACGCCGGTGAAGGTGCTGGAAGAGCAAGTGCGGCTGCTGATGGCTCGCCGCCACAAGTTCGACCCCGCCGACAAGCAGGCCATCTACCTTGAAAACAACGAGGAAGAAGTGCAGCGCTTCGAGGGCTTGTTCACGGGTATCAAGCTGTTTGTGAGCGTGATTGGGGTACTGACGCTGGTAGCAGGTGTGGTGGGCGTCAGCAACATCATGCTCATCATTGTGCAGGAGCGCACCCGCGAGATAGGGGTACGGAAGGCGCTCGGGGCCACCCCCTGGAGCATTGTCAGTATGATTGTGCAGGAGTCGGTGGTTATTACCAGCGTGTCAGGCTACTTGGGGCTGCTGGCTGGGGTGGCTTTACTGGATGCGGCCCGCTATGCCTTGGAGCAAGCCGGCGGCACCACGTCCTACTTCGACCACCCGGAAGTGAATATTGGCGTGGCGCTTAGTGCCACGGCGCTACTGGTAGTAGCGGGTGCCATAGCGGGGCTGGTACCTGCCATGAAAGCCGCCAACGTGAAACCGATAGAAGCCTTGCGCGCTGACTAACAATGAAGTACATAAACACCCTGCGCCTGGTACTTCTGCTGCAAGGGAGCAGAAACCCTGAACCCCAACTCTAGCCTCACTCGGCCCTATGTTCGACGTAGATAAATGGCAGGAAATCTTAGGCACGGTGCGGCGGCATAAGCTGCGCACGGGCCTCACGGCGTTCGGGGTGTTTTGGGGCATCTTCATGTTGGTAGTGCTGCTAGGAGCAGGCAAAGGATTCCGCAACGGGGTAGAGAAGGAGTTCAACGTGGCCAAGAATGCCGTATTTGTGTGGAGCCAGCGCACCAGCGTACCCTACGCCGGGCTGAAAGTGGGCCGCTTCGTGCGGTTCACCAACGACGATGTAGCAACGCTGAAGCGGGAGGTGCCAGAAGCGGCGGTTATTCTGCCGCGTAGCTCCCTTGACGGGACGTTCACGGTGCAGTATGGCACCAAAAGCTCGTCGTTTTCAGTGAACGGGGAGTATCCAGGCTACCCGGCAGTGCGCGCCGTGAACCTGACCGGTGGACGCTTCCTCAACGACATCGACATCGAGGAACGGCGCAAAGTGGCTGTCATTGGCGACCGGGTGGCAGAAGTGTTGTTCGGCACTGCCGACCCGCTGGGCCAGGAAATTCGCATCAAAGGCATTTTCTTTCAGGTGGTTGGCAAATTCAAGGCCGAGGGCAAACCCGAAAATGCGCAGGAAGAAGCCCAGACCATCATGATTCCGCTCACCGCGTTGCAAGTCACCTTCAACCAGGTAAACCAAGTAGGCTACTTTGCCTTCATTCCGCGCACCGGTATTCCGGCGGCCATTGTTGAAACCAAGGTGAAGCAGATTTTGGCCCGGCAGCATAAGGTAGCTCCCACCGACGACCGGGCTTTCGGCTCGGCCAATGTGGAAGAAGAGTACGCCCGGGTACAAGGCTTGTTTACGGGTATATCGGGCTTCAGCTGGCTGGTAAGTATCGGTACCATTCTGGCGGGCATTATTGGGGTCAGCAACATCATGCTTATTGTGGTGAAAGAGCGCACCAAGGAAATCGGGATTCGGAAGGCGCTGGGCGCCACCCCCTGGAGCATCGTGAGCTTGATTGTGCAGGAAAGTATAGTCATTACGGCCGCGGCTGGGCTGCTTGGGCTGCTGTTTGGCACCGCCCTCATGGCTGGTATCAGCGCCATGATTGACGGCCAGGACGTTGGGTTTTTTGCCAACCCACGAGTGGATGTGGGAGTGGCCAGTACCGCCGTAGCGCTATTGGTGGTGGCTGGCGCGGTGGCCGGACTGGTGCCGGCCCTCAAAGCCGCCCAAGTGCAACCCGTAGTAGCGTTGAAAGACGAATGAGTTCGAGCGGCGGCAAGTCAAACGCTGCTGGCATAAGCATACGATACACCCTAGTTGCTAAGAAGTTAAGGCCCTAAGACACCCCTATGAAACGCGTATTTCTTTCACTGCTGCTGTTGCTCTTGCTGGCCGGGTTCGGCTGGCTGGGCTATTACTTCTGGAAGCAAGCCCACACCGACCCTATCGTGTACAAAACGGAGGAGCCCTTCGTGGCGGATATCGTGAAGAAGACGGTGGCAACGGGCAGCATTGTTCCTCGCCGCGAGGTGCTCATCAAGCCGCAGGTTTCGGGTATCGTAGAAGAACTGTACGTGGAAGCTGGCCAGCCAGTGAAAGAAGGGCAGCTACTCGCGCGCATCCGAACGGTAGCCAACGCCGGTAACGTGAACAATGCCCAGAACAGCATCCAAGCCGCCCGCGTAGCACTGGAAACCAGCGAGATAGAGCTAGAACGCCAGCGCCCCCTGTTCGAGCAGAAAGTAATTGCGGCGCAGGAGTTCAACCGCCTGCTCGCTGACTACCGAGCCAAGAAGCAGGCGCTGAATGCTGCCGAAAACGACCTTCAGATTGCCCAGCGTGGCGCTTCTCGCAACACCGGCGGCGCCTCCAACCTGGTCCGCTCCACCATCACCGGGCTGTTGCTGGATGTACCGATTAAAGTGGGTTCGTCGGTGGTAGAGCGCAACAACTTCAACGAGGGCACCACTATTGCTTCTATTGCCGACATGCAGAGCCTGGTTTTTGAGGGTAAAATAGACGAAAGCGAAGTAGGCAAAGTGCGCGAAGGCATGGACCTCAACCTAACCATTGGCGCCCTCGAAAACGAGTCGTTCCCGGCTACGCTCGAATATATTGCACCCAAAGGCATTGCCGAGGAAGGCGCCATCAAGTTTCAGGTGCGGGCCCGACTGAAACTCAAGCCCGGACAATTCCTGCGAGCCAACTACTCGGCCAACGGTGACATCGTGCTAGGCCGCCGGACGCAGGTGCTAGCCATCCGGGAGAGCCTGCTCCAGTTCGGTAAGAAAAACAAGGACAGCGTATTCGTGGAGGTGGAAACCGGCCCGCAGCAGTTCCAAAAGCGCCTGGTGAAAACTGGCCTCTCCGACGGCATCAACGTGGAAGTCACGTCGGGCCTAACCAAGTCCGACAAAGTGAAAGTACTCGGGCCGCCCGCCGAGGGCGAAAAGAAAAGTTAGTCTCACACTATCCGGCAGAGTTAGGTTGTACCAGCGCCCTACCCCAACGCCCAGCGTCCACCAGACGACTGACGGAGGGATAGGGCGCTGTTACTAGTTACACTGGGCGTGTAGCATACCCTGTCGAACAAGCCACTGTTCTGCTTACAGCAGACGCGCGGAAACCAATCTAAAATGGTCGTTATCCCCAGCCTAAAGTTGAGTTATAACAGCTAATGTTTGCCAAGTGTTATTGCAGATGCGAGTAAGATATCTTAATCATTTGTGCCTGTAAATTGCTGTATTATAGGTTGTTATTAAAATAGTTGCATGTTGATTGAAGCGGCAAGTACATGCGACTGGTCTGTTATTAATAAAGCTTAATATTTGTTTGCATTGAACAATTAAAGTATTAATTTAAGCTATTCTAAGTAGAGTAGATGGCAGGAACATAGTTCCAGAAGAGACATTTGGGGCCAGTGTGGTTGAGCTTAAGTTGAGTTGTTAGCTCTTGTTGCATCCCTTATTAATCAACTTTTTACTGGTGCACAGCCATGCTATTAGGGTAGCATGGCTGCTGGTGAGTTTATTCTTGTCGCTCGCGCGTACCCATAATGGCTACACACATGCGCTTGCATCAAGTGGATAGCAATAAGTTGCTGCTCAGATGAGGGGCCAAGCAATCAATATCACCCTAGTACAATATAAAGCAGAGATCCACTCGAACCCAAACAGCTAAAAATCAGCTGAAAGAAGCCGCTTTGCATGAGTACGTAAGAATTGCAGGCGAACGGGGGAGCTTAAAACTGCCGGGAGCAAAGACACCAACGCCCGCTGTCTGCTTGCAAGCCGCACAAGTACGGTTCCATCCTCGGCAAAAGTCTCTCTGTTTTGCGCTGCTGGTAGGCTCGTTTCTTCGCTGGGCATAACGTGAAAGAAGCCTTACAAAAGCATGCTGCTTCTGTAAGGCTTCTTTCACGTTGCGCTAACCACAAGAACTGGGTAGCGGCTTGAGCGACCAAAACCTATTTCACGTCGAACCGCAGCCCTAGGTACGCCAGGCGACCGACCTGTGGCCCACCGAATAGCTGTACATTGTTGGTGTTGAAGGCATTGGAAACGCCTGCCTGGAACGTGCTGCCCAGCTTGGGCACCGTATATCCTAGGTACGCATCCGTGGTTTTATAGTCGCCTATGCTACCCGTCGCGAAGGGCATTTCCTGCAAGTGGCCCTGCACCCAGCGGTAGTTCACGGAGTAGCTCAGGTTACCTATCTGGCCGTTGGCGCCTACGTTGTACTTGTGCTTGGGCGTGTTGAAGAAAGTCTGGAAGCCCTCTGGCAGGTTGCTGCGGTCCAGCACGTTCAGCGAGTAGTTGCCGGTCAGGTTGAAGGCTTTGCGGATGTAGTAGGTCATGCCAGCCGTAACACCCTGGGTCCGAACCTGCTGGTTGTTGTTGTAGTAAGCATACAGCACGCGCGTCGGCTTGCTTTGGTCGGAATAGGCGCTGCTGTAGCCGGTGGCTAGCTGCTGGGGCGTTGGGCGGCTGCCATCCAAGTTGCCAACGAAGGTTTGGGCACCAATGAAGTCGTTGTAGCGGCTACGGAAGTAGCTTACATCGGCGTAGAGGTTGCTGATGAGGGCTCCTTTATACCCCACCTCCACGGTGTTCACGCGCTCCAGGTTCAGCGAGTTGATGTTGTACTCATAGGGCTGCAATACGGCGGGGTTGGTTTGTGCCGCGGCCAGCAGCTGCGGGGATCTAAACAAATTCAGGTTGTAGCCCTGGAATCCGTTGCCAACGTTGCCAATAAGCACGCCCGACCGAATGTCGTTGTAGAGATACTGCTCGGTTTGGGAAGGCGAGCGGAACGCTTGACCGTAGCTGGCGCGGAAGTTATGCTGCTTGTCTTTACCCAATGAATACACCACCGCAGCCCGGGGCGAGAAAGCAGGTTTGAAGTTTTTGAACTCGTCTACCCGGCCGGCTAAGGCTAGCTTCAGGCGTTCGTCGAGCAACGTTTGGGTGAGTTGGCTGTACGCACCGTACTCGTAGTTGCGGATGCGCTTCCCGTCTTTGTCGGCAAACAACAACCCCTTGGAGCCGAGGCGGTATTCCCGGTAAGCGGCACCCACGGTCAGGTCGGTGCCAGCATCCGACAAATGGAAGCTGCGCTGCCCGCTGACGTCGTTGAGGAAAGAGTTGAAGTACGCCTTGGCGCCCCGGCCCGGCTGCCCGTCTTCGGAAATGGTGGTGCGCAACAAAGCAAAACGCGGGTCCGACGTCTGCAATTGCGTGGCATCAGCAGCCTTCTGGGCAATGGCTAGCGCTGCATCCATGGGCTGCCCGGCCCGGCGCGCCTGCGTATACGCCGCATTATAGACACCGTAGTGTTGCTGCACGTAGCTTAAGCTGCCCCCTTCCGCAGTCGGCGATTCCTGAATGAGGTTGCCCAGTTGGTTTAGCTCGTAGGAGTTACCTGTGAAATCTTCGGTTGAATACAGGCGAAGGAAGCCTTTGCCGCTCTTAAGCTCGGCGCGGTACTGGTTGGTGCCCAAACCTTTCACCCGGAAGCGGCTCACGTTTTGGTACGTGGAAGTGCCCTCGGCGTGTTTGGCTTCCACGGTCAGTTTCAAATCGTCACGTAGCAAATAAGAAATAGCGCCCTGCGCGCGGTACGACGAGGTGTTGGTGTCGTTGACTAGCAACTCTTTTTCTGTAAACCCGGGCATGTACGCCGTGCGGCCAGCCAGCTCGGGGTGGGTGCCGGGTATGCCTGCGTTGAAAGAGTAGTTGTAGTCGCCGTAGCGGTTCACGGCGCTGTAGCCTAAGGGCGAGCCAGCTGGGTTAACAGAGGTGCGCACAGCATCCATGTTGTTGGCAACCCAGTCGTCGGCACGGAAAGCGCTGGCGTTGATCTTGATGGCTAGCTTGTCGGTTAGCTTTTTGGCGTAGCGAATCTGTCCGTCTAGCAAGTCCCGCTCGCCGCCCCGCAATCGGACGCTCAACCCCTCGTACACGAACGGGTCTTTGGAATTAAATAGAATTACGCCGCTCAAGGCATTCGAGCCGTACAGCGCCGAGGCCGGGCCGTGAATAATTTCGATGCTCTCCATGTCCAGCTCCGGGATGCCCACCAGGTTGCCGGGGCTCAGGTTCAGGGAAGGCAGCTGCGTATCCATATAGTCCACCATCTGCACCACCCGCTCCGACTTGGCGGTATTGAAGCCGCGCGTACTTACGCTGGTGAACAGCATGGAGGCAGAACTCACATCCAAGCCTTTGAGCTGGCCCAGGCCGCTCAGCACCTCCGGCGTAGTGATGCGCTCGATTTGGCGAGTTGAAATTTTCTCGATGGTAACCGGCGCCCGCAAAATGTTTTCCTCGATGCGCGAAGCGGATACTACCGTTTCGTTGAGCAGAGTAGCGCTAGGCGGCAAGGCCACATTGATGGTAAGCTGCGGGGCGTCCAACACCACTTCCCGGGTGTCGTAGCCTACGTAGGACACAGCCAGCGTAACGGGACCTTTCTCGAAGCTGGCGTTGAGGGTAAACTTGCCGAACTGGTCGGTGCTTGTGCCAATGAAGCTGCCTTTGATGAAGACGGTGGCGCCCGGTAGAGGTTCACCCGTATCAGTAAGAACAGTCCCGGCCAACGAGCCTTCGGCGGGAGTAGGAGTGGTGGTACGCGGTGTTGGAAGGGTGATAGTACTAACAAAAGGAGCGGATGTAGCCAGTGTTGGCAACAGCAAAGCCGCCAGAACTGGCGGGTAAAAAGGCTTCATAGAGGTGTGCGAAGGGTGCATTGATAATTGAGGTGCAAACTTACCTTTCGCCCCTACAGCCGAGTTTGGCTTTTCGATGAAACACGATAGTGCACGGTTGAAGCAGGTACCTACACGAGTTGAACGGAAATGGTATAAATCCTGAATTCTTGCCCCAGTACTATTTGCATCAATTCTGGAACACAAATACTTGTTATGGTACAATCTTGAGTGAGCAGAAGTAAGATGCCTTACTTGAATGAAGTGGAACCTAGCGGGCTTTGCGCCGTGGGGCGGATTGTGTCTGCTACAGAAACACGTAGTATCTGGTAGCTACGAGATGAGTCTGACCCCGCTGATTTTGGTAGGAGCCGCTCTTTGACTGCTTAGCTTGATCAACATTAGACGGTTGTCGAAGACTATGAAGGCGAATCCGGAGGTGCAGGAGATGCTGAACGACGAATTGATGGTATCCTACCGCCTGAAGGCCCTGAACGTTGGCTTTTAGATGCTGTTGTTCACCCAA
Organism: Hymenobacter tibetensis; assembly: GCF_022827545.1. Classification (NCBI taxonomy): domain Bacteria; kingdom Pseudomonadati; phylum Bacteroidota; class Cytophagia; order Cytophagales; family Hymenobacteraceae; genus Hymenobacter; species Hymenobacter tibetensis. The sequence continues at coordinate 5,453,416 of NZ_CP094669.1, read as the reverse complement.
GCACTCATTCAAGTGGTGTCGGGGTTCTATCCGTTTTCCTCGTTGCTAAGCGCCGAACTGCCTTTATATGTAGGCGTGATTTCCACGTTCGTAGCCTTCCTTGTGTATCACCGCTAGGCAGTTGTATGGAAGAAGGGCAGTTAAGTAACACGCTCAAAGAGGAAAGGGCCAAGCGCAATATGTCGCACGCCGAGCTTGCGTTCCTGATCAAGGTTTCGCGCAAAACATCAACACCATCGAGGTCGGCAAATTTGTGCCGTCCACAGTCATTGCGCTCCGGCTGGCTCAGGTGTTCAATACCTCTGTGGAAAGCTTATTTCAACTGAAGGTGCGCTAGAGGCGTAGTGCATGGGACACACAGCTAGCAGCCCGAGCACCACGCTTACCGCAACGCATTATACTCTCTTAGGTAGTGGTTGAGGTTGGCCGTGGGCATAACCAAGGGTGGTTTTAGCTGTTTGTAGTCTCAACCTCTTTTCAAGACAACTCATGGAATACAGACAGCTAGGAGCATCGGGCTTGCATGTGCCCGTACTAAGCTTTGGCACAGCCACTTTCGGCGGGGGCAACGAGTTCTTTAAAGCCTGGGGCAGCACAGACGTGGCCGAAGCCAGCCGCCTGCTGGATATTTGCCTGGAAGCCGGCGTCAATTTTTTCGATACCGCCAACATCTACTCCCATGGTATGGCTGAGGAAATTCTAGGCAAGGCCCTGGAAGGCCGGCGCCACCAGACCTTGATCGGTACCAAAGCCACTTTCCCGATGGGCGAAGGCGCCAACGACTTCGGCTCTTCGCGGCTGCACTTGCTCAAAGCCTGCGAAGACAGTTTGCGCCGCCTCCAAACCGACTACATCGACGTGTATTACCTGCATGGCTTCGACGGGCGCACACCAGTTCAAGAAACGCTCCGCGCGCTCGACGACCTAGTGCAGAGCGGCAAGGTGCGTTACATTGCCTGCTCCAACTTCTCGGGCTGGCATTTAATGAAGTCGCTCTCGGTATCGGAGCGGTACGGCTGGTCGCGCTACATTGGCCACCAGGTGTACTACTCCCTCATCAACCGCGAATACGAGTGGGAGCTAATGCCGCTCGGCATAGACCAAGGCGTAGGCGCCATTATTTGGTCGCCGTTGGCGAGTGGCCGCCTCAGCGGCAAGGTGCGCCGCGGCCAACCCATCCCCGACAGCAGCCGCTTGAAGCAAGGCGGAGGCCAGGGCCCAGACGTGCCCGATGAACTGCAATACAATATTGTGGATGTGCTGGACGAACTAGCCGCCGAAACCAACAAATCGGTGCCGCAGGTGGCGCTTAACTGGTTGCTGCAACGTCCAACCGTAACGAGCTTGGTGTTTGGCGCGCGCAACGAAGAGCAGCTTCGCGAGAACCTGGGTGCCGTGGGCTGGAACCTCACCGCCGAGCAGGTTGCCCGCCTGGACAAGGCCAGCGACACGCCACCTGTTTACCCATACTGGCACCAGCGCAACCAGCCCCAGCTAAACCCGCTGCCCGTGTAAGCTAGCAGCAAAAGCCGCTGTCACGCTACACCCAACAGCTCGAACAACAACGCCCCTACCGAATATTTTCAGTGGGGGCGTTGTTGTTATTAGGCGCCGCTGGCAGCACCTTGCAACGCAATAGTTGCCCGCGGCTGCCACTGCCGGCCATCATGGCGGAAGATCGTGAGGTGTTGCACCTCGAACGTGGCGGCGTAGGAGCGAGATTCAAACAGATGCTGTAGTTCCGGCACCTGAGCTGCAGGCAAGTCGCGGGTGGCGAGGGTAAGGTGCGGAGTAAAAGGTCGGTTTTCGCGCGGTACCTCTGGCAAGTGAACGGCACACCACTCCGTGAGACTTGCATGAAATGCCTTGATGGCCGCCGCTTCACGCACGTATACAAACAGGGTCCGGTTTCCGAACCAGGCAAAATCTTGTAACCCAACAGTAAACGGCGGCTGGGTGGCCGCAAACTCGGTTAATGCCGTTGCGCACCGGTCCTCAAACTCATCGGGCTGGCGCAGCGGCGGAACCAGCGTGATATGCGGCGGCAGGCGTACGGCGTTGCTGCTGCCGGTGAGGTGGTGTACCTCTTGTTTCAGCGCCCAGGTTTGCGAAAATACGGGCTCCGGCGGGAGCACCGCCACCAGATAAAGTGTATGCATGGCACGGGCAAAGACGTATGAAAAATCAACTGGTTTGGTTCTCTCCATACGATGCCACTGGCGGGAAGGTGATGCGTGCCCACGCGCTACGGCTATACGCTGCACCTTCTATACCTGAGCATTACATTCTCTAATGCTACTCAGACACAGCAAGTTGAATGCCGACGGACCAGCCCGAACCAGCCTGTGTATGAGCAGGAATGTAGCTTCAAGCCCGTTGCCGCATCACACCACCGGGCCGCTGGCATCTACTCTCAGCCAATCGATGCCTTGGTGCAACCACGCTTGAGTGGCCGCTTCCGGAGAGTTTTGAGTTGCACTGCGAAGTTGTAGGGCCACTCTGCTTAGACCGGCAAGGTCATCAGGGTGCTTTCGGTGCGGCGGCTGGTTTCGAGGCCGAAGCGCGTCCCCCAGTCAATGGCCCCAGGCTGAACTCGGCGTAACGCTGCGACAAGGATTCAGAAGACTGCCCTCGGCCGCCCTGCAAAAAAGCCCTTGTTCTTGCTGTATTCCTGCTGCATCGGCCAACCAATTCTGGCCTCTGTGGTATAGCATACCGCGTTCTTATCTACTTCACTCAACCAACCACTGCACATGAACTCACACCTCCAACTAGGCTGGATAGGTCTCGGTACGATGGGTACTCCAATGTCGCGCCGACTGATCGAGGCGGGCTACCCAGTTGCTGTGTATAACCGCAGCAAAGACAAAGAAGAAGCCTTGCGCGCCAGCGGGGCCACCACCGCCGATTCGCCGGCTGCCTTAGTGCAGCAAGCCGACATGGTGTTCCTGATGGTATCCGACGACCAAGCCATACGCGACCTATTCACCGGACCGCAAGGAATACTGGAGGCCGAAGCAAGCGGCAAGCTGCTGGTCAACATGAGCACGGTTTCGCCTGGCATCAGCGAGGAAATGGCAAATCTCAGCCAACAAAAGGGGCACACCTACCTCGATGCACCGGTTTCAGGCAGCGTCAAACAGGCGGAAACGGGCCAGCTAGTCATTATGGTGGGTGGCGACGAACCAGCGTTCCAACGAGCCCAGCCGATGTTTGAGCGCCTAGGTAAGCTGGCGCTTCTTCTCGGCTCAATCGGCAGCGGCAACCGCGCCAAACTTGCCATCAACACGTTGCTAGGTTTCTACACGCAGGGCTTAGCCGAAACGTTGCTCTTTGCGCAGCAGCACGGCCTGAAACTCGAGGATATGCAGACGATTATTGCCAACGGTGCCATGGGCAACGTGTATTCCAAGATCAAAGGTGAAGCCATTATGGGCGAAAACTACCAGGCTGCCTTTGCCTTAAAGCACCTGGCCAAAGACCTGCGCTTGGCGAAAGCAGAAGGGCTAAACACCCCCCTAGGCGCGGTAGTCCATGACACCTTCCAGCAGGCCGAGCCCACCTTGGGGGACCAAGACGTTATTGCCATCCTCAAGCACCTACAACACGGCTAAGGAAGCTAAGGCATCGACTGCCACTTGTTTGGGAAGGGCTGTGTACTCCGCCACCGGATAGCGGCGGGTGCTATGCTCCGTGGAAGTGAAACGGCCGTACCTTGTGTGTTGTTAGCCAGGCAATTCTTTTGTTGCTTCCGGACGCTACACCCCTCCTATGAACCGTAAGAACCTGTTACAGCTGTTGCCTTGGGCCCTTTTCGCCGTGGTTATGTTCACCGATCTGCGGCCCGTTGTGCTCGGCGGCTTGCAGCGCGGCCTGTTGGCCACGGGCCTATGGCAGGCCGACGCTCCACAGCTCCCCGCTACCGCCCCAATAGTTACGACGGGTGCTGCTGCCTATCCGCACAACGTGCCACTGCTGGACTTAACTGGCCGGCCAGTGAATCTGAGTGAGTTGAAAGGCAAAGTGGTGTTCGTCAATCTGTGGGCTAGCTGGTGCCCGCCTTGCGTGGCTGAAATGCCTGGCATCCAGGCGCTCTACCAAAAGATGGACCCAACCAAAGTAGCCTTCGTAATGATTTCGCTGGACGAAAATCCAGTGAAGGCCCGCAAGCTGCTTCAGCGGAAAGGCTACACGTTTCCGGTGTACTTTCCCGCCGGTCCGCTGGCGCCGCCCTTCGATTCCAACTCCATTCCTTCTACCGTTATCCTGGCTCCTAATGGGCAGGTTGCGGCCCGCCACGAGGGCATGGCCGACTACGATACGCCTGAGTTCAAAGCCGCTCTGGAAAAGCTAGCTGCCTACCCGCGGAGCTAATACTACCGGCTGCTCCGCAGCGCAATAAACCCATAACAAAGCTTAGCACACTACGCAGGTTCTTCGAGGAGCATGCGTACCAGAGGCGTGTAGTCGTCTTCGTACTGGCCAGAGCGCCCGGCCCACAGAAAAGCGCCCAAGAAGCTAAGTGCGGCCAATAAGCAGGAAGATAGTGGTCCTGGTGGGGCAGAGGTACACCTAGCGCTGATGGCAGTCCAACGCTCCCACGCCTAGCCAATTTTAAAGCTGACGAATGTCTGGTGGGCCATTGATTTATTTCAGAGACGACCCACGTAGCGGCGCGCACTTTTGTGGCCTGATGTTGTTGCATACTCACGCTGCCTTGCCACTTGCTGCCCGCATTTTATGTCCCGTTCTCACTCACTTGGTTCGTTGCTGCTGGTGCTGCCCCTGTTTGTTTGGGCGGGCCTAGTGGCTGGTATTTCCTTTCTGGAAGCACCCTTGAAGTTTACCGCACCCAACATCACGGTGCCGTTGGGTTTGGGCATCGGCCGAATTGTATTTGCCGCCCTCAACAAAGCAGAGCTTGTGCTGGCCGCATTGGCCGCGGGTAGTGCCTTATACTTGCGGGTTCCTGCGCGTCTTGGTTTTCTGCTGGCGGTGGTTGGGGGGATTCTGTTACTGCAAACTTTTTGGCTGCTGCCCGGGCTTGATGTGCGAGCGCAGGCTTTGCTGGCTGGCCGTCCTGCTCCACCCAATTCCCTGCACCTACTCTACATTGGGCTGGAAGTAGTGAAACTGTTGGGCTTGTTGCTGGCGGGTGGTGCAGCGCACCACTGGGCCTTGCAGGTGGCACGCAGCCAGTGGCTGAACCGCAAAGCCAAGCAAGTAGCGTAGCTTCCGTTATTGTTCTTTAGGTATGACTCACTCCGCCCCCGATATTCACTCCGAAGCCGATATCAAGCTTTTGGTGGATACCTTCTATTCGAAAGTGCATCAGGACCAGCTGCTTGATCCGGTGTTCAACGGGTTTGCCCGCGTCGATTGGACGCGGCACCTGCCCATTATGTACGACTTCTGGAGCAGTATTCTGCTGGGTACCTCGCGCTACCATGGCCGGCCTTTTCCCAAGCACATGCCGCTCCCAATCGACGCCACGCATTTCCAGCGTTGGCTGGAGCTGTTTGAGGCAACAATTGACGAGCTATTTGCTGGCCCCAAAGCCGAAGAAGCGAAAGTGCGCGCCCTCAACATTGCCACCATGTTCGAGTACCGCTTGCGCAAGCGCAACCCACTTTCCTTGTTGTAACCGTTCGCCTGCGCTGCCTACACCTGCACAACTCCGCTCCCGGAGGCAGGGAACTGGATTGAATACTCTCCGGCACCGTAGGCCGATTATAAAGCCGCAGTTAGCCACGAACTACTGACAATAAGGCGCAAGAGCAAGATGCTGGTGGAGGCTACTTGTTTTTTGCGCGTACTTCCGCCGTCCGGGCGTCAATGTACAAGGCTTCCACTTTGGTGCGGGCCCACGGGGTGCGGCGCAAGAACGTAAGCGTGGATTTTACGCTTGGATTTTCTGCGAAGCAGTTCATTCGCAGCCGCTCATCCAGGCCCGGCCAGCCGTATTTAGCCTGCAAATACTCGACAATAGACGCCAGCGTAACCCCGTGCAGCTCACGGATCAGGTGGCCGTTCTCGTCGCGGGCATCGGAAGCGGAAGAGGTGGGGGTAGGCATAGCAAAAAGGAAAATAAACCGCCGGCAAGGTCGTAAAAAAGTGGGCAATCCTGGTTAGTTTGCCTACACGACGCACTAGCCCCGCGCTTTTCAGCGTTACTTTTGCCATGACTACTCTCATGAAACGCCGCTCTGCTGCTTCTGTGCCTCCCGCCCCGTGGCGGCCGCTGCTTCGCTGGGTGGCCCTGTTGCTGGTAGTCGCAACGCTGGCCTTGTACAGCCAGTATCGCCGGCAGCTGCACCGCCACGTCCGGCGGACCTGGGCGTCGTTGGTGAGCAGCCGCCTCACCGGCCGCGAGAAGTCACCGCTGCTGGCTGGTTACACCGTGCATGGTATTGATGTGTCGTCGTACCAGGGCCGGATTGATTGGGCGGAGGTGTCGCGCAACCACGTGAAATTTGCGTTCATCAAAGCCAGTGAAGGCGTGACGTTGCGCGATTCTCGCTTCCAGCGCAACTGGAACGCCGCCCGCAAAGCGGGCGTGTATTGCGGGGCCTACCACTATTTTCAGCCCACCTACGATGGGGCCCGACAGGCCAACCTGTTCACGCGCACCGTGCCCCTGGCCCCCGGCGACTTACCTCCAGTGCTTGATGTAGAGCACACCGAGTTTCATGATGTAGCCGTGATGCGCCGCAACGTGGCGGTGTGGCTGCGGCTGGTAGAGCGCCACTATGGCGTGCGGCCAATTCTCTATTCCAACTACAGCTTCTACAAACGCTACCTCGCCGGTCACTTCGACAAGTACCCGCTCTGGCTTGCGCATTATGAGGTAGAGCAGCCGCGCCTGCCGCGCGACAAATGGATTATCTGGCAGCATTCCGACGAGTCCTACATTCCGGGCATCCGGGGCACTGTTGATTTCAACGTTTTTCAGGGGAGCTTCCAAAGCCTGTTGTCTTTGCGCATCCCGGAAAAGGAGGCGGCCACTGGAACTGCGAAGTGAGCAGCCGCTACTAGCTACCAGCCACTGTACTACCAGAGAAAATTAAGTAAATAGCCGTACCGACCAGCTTCGCTTCTTCGTGCAGTGCGGAAGTATAAGCAGAGAAGTGCGCTAGTAACCTTTTGTAAATGAATGAATTCATCACGTGTTGTCCTCGTATTCGCGCAGCTAGCCGAGGGCTGGTTATAGCAATAGCCGGCTTACTGGGCGCCTGCACAAGCGGTAAATCCACCTTCACGCAAAGCGGCCAAGGCTCGTACTACGCCGATAAGTTTGAGGGCCGTAAAACGGCTAGCGGTACCACGTATCGGGGAGGTAAACTCACCGCGGCTCACAACACGCTGCCCTTCGGAACGGTAGTGCGCGTTACGAATCCGCGCAACCACCGCTCCGTTAAAGTCACGGTTACAGACCGGGGGCCTCACGCCAAGGGGCGCATTATCGACCTCTCTAAAAAGGCTGCGCGCAAAATCGACATCCTTGATGCTGGCGTGGCGCCCCTGCAACTGAAAGTGGTGAAAGCGAAACGTTAGCTTTGCAAGCCGGGCCTATTGCTTGCCTTGCCGCAAGAGAGCCAGCCCATCATCAACGACTACCCAGGCTTTCCCTGGTAGTTATTCAATATCAACCCCATGCGCATTCGCAAAAAAGTAGCCTGGCAACTACCGCTCAAGTCGGGCCGTTTCGTTGCCCTCGACGCCTTCATCAAAGCTGCCGAAAGCCAAGGCTGGACCGAAGCCGAAGTGCAGTTTGTGATAGACGAGGTAGTGGAAGCCAAAGACGATGCGGAAGCCTCGGAAATTCTACAGGACTACACCCAGCGCTGAGCCCTGCCACCAACACGGAGCGCCCCAAACCACTACTGGTCTGGGGCGCTTCGTGTTGGTGGCAGGCCGTTCTTTCTAGCCCTTTTTCTTAGACTTCGATTTAGACTTGCTCTTGCTGTTGTCTTTGGCGGCCTGCATGAGGCTGTCTTGCTGGGCTTTAGACGCGGCCGTGGTCAAGCGCCCCGACAACGACATGTAGTCGCCTTCTTTCAGCGTGGCGGTGGTGCCGTTGGTCATGGTCACGGTGCCGTCGGCCGTGATTTTGGTGCCGTTGACGAGGGAGGTTTCCTGGGTGAGGGGGCTAGTGATGCCACTCTGGGTCATGTACACCTTGCCCTCTTTCATCATCACGCCGTCTTTAACGCTCGGAACGGCATTGGGGGCAGCAGCGGCAACTCGGGCTCTGGGCTGCACCGGTTTGCGAGGCGGTAACTTCGTTTGGGCCTGCACCGACATGCTGCTCAAACCCAAGAATGCGGCAAATACGAGGGTGAAAAATTTGTTCATGTGAGTATAGAGGAGAAACGGAGGGAACTTAATAACAGCGTAACATACAAAACTAAGGCCAGTTGTGTTCTGACAACCAACCACGGCACGGCATCGTTCTGGAATGGACGAGCCCTGCTCGTGTCAACGTTATCTTTCCACCTTTCTTGCCCGTAGTATATGAGTACCACCCCAGACGCAGAAGAGCTATACACGCAATTCAAAAAAGATGTGAACATGACCGCCGCTGAGCTTGAAAAGTGGCTGAAAACCGAGGAGTCGGGCTCTGTGGGCCAAGACAGCGGCGACGGCACCAGCATCGGACACAAATCCGGCGAGCACATCATCCGCATTCTGCACAAAAAGAAAGCCGACCTCACGCCCGACGATGAAGCGCACATGCACAAGGTGCACAGCTACGTAAGCCGCCACTCGGCCCAGAAGCCCGCTTCCGACATCGAGCATTCTCGCTGGCGCTATTCCCTGATGAACTGGGGCCACGACCCGCTCAAGTAAGCAGCCACTACCCTACGCAAAACGCGGCCCCAACTTGTCTTCAACCGGCGAATTGGGGCCGTTGGCGTTGCTGACAATCGGTAGGTAGTGGCTGATAAGGTGCCCCTGGTTTTTCAAGACCTATCGGCGGTAGCACGCAACATCTACCCGTGGCGTCATCGTACCCTTCTCTAAGATGTGTTTGCTTCTGTGAATTCAGCACTACTTTGCTGGTATGGAATACAAGGATTATTACAAGGCCCTAGGCGTAGACAAAAAGGCTACGACCGACCAAATCAAGAAAGCGTACCGTAAGCTGGCCCGCCAGTATCACCCCGACGTGAACCCCAACAATCCGGAAGCGGAGCGCAAGTTCAAAGAGGTGAACGAAGCCAACGAAGTGCTTTCCGACGAGGAAAAGCGCCGCAAATACGACCAACTGGGCGCCGATTGGCAGCGCTACCAACAGGCTGGTGCTGGCGCCGGAGCAGGCCGCGGTTCAGGTGGCTTCGACTGGTCGCAGTACGCGCAACCAGGCGGTTTCAACACGGCTGACTTCGGCGATGACACCGACTTCTCGGACTTTTTCGGTTCCATCTTCGGCAACCGGGGCGGAGGGCGCACGGGCGGTAGCCGAGCTGGGGCCGGTTCCGACTACCAGGCGGAGTTGGAACTGACCTTGGAAGACGCTTACCAAGGCGGCCCCCGCACCCTCAACGTGAACGGCAAGAGCCTACGCATCACCATTCAGCCCGGGGTAGAAGATGGTCAGACCATCCGGCTGCGCGACCAAGGCGGCCCCGGCCGCAACGGTGGGCCCAATGGCTCGCTCTACATCACCTTGCGTGTATTACCCGACCCCCGTTTCGCTCGCAACGGCAACGACCTCACCCAGGAGGTGCAGGTGCCGCTTTACCGCGCTCTACTGGGCGGCGAACAGGTGGTGGAAACCTTGGCCGGGCCCGTCAAAATCAATATCAAGCCCGAAACGCAAAACGGCACCCGTCTGCGGTTGCGAGGCAAAGGATTTCCCGTGTACAAGCAGGAAGGCCAGTTCGGCGACCTGTACCTGCGGCTCACAGTGCAGCTTCCGCAGCAACTCACCGACCAGGAAAAGGAGCTGCTTCGGCAGTTAGCGGCTCTCCGTAACGCCTAACCCAGAACCCTCAAGCGCTATGAAAACGCACCTTATCCGCATCAGCTACCACGACTGCGCCCTGCGCTACGGCCTGAGCGAAACCGACTTGCGCGGCTTCGTAGATTTGGGCCTCCTAGCTACTGATCCTTCCACCGACACCATCAACGAAGAGCCCGAGCACTTGGCGCGCCTAGCGCGGCTGCAGCACGAGCTAGGCTTAAGCAAGGAAGGCATTGATGTAGTGCTAGCCATGCGGCAGCGGCTGCTAGCCCTCCAGCATGAGCTGATGCTGCAACGGGCCCGCGCCCGCCAGTTCGAGCACCTGCTAGGCACTACCGGCCCCACCCTCGATGCCGACGACTGGCTGTAGCGTACCAGAAGAGCGGTGATTATCAGACAAACCCTTTGAGCAGCCCATACGCAGAACACTCCCCTACGACGGTGTGCTAGAGCTGCTCTACGCCCAATGCCAAGGCGGTTCCTGCTATAGTGGCAGCTAGCTTAGGCCAATTAAGACGGTGCTCGGGGCTGGTTTCAAAAAGAATGGTGGTGGAAACGTGCAGGAAATTACCAGCAACAAAGCCAAGCAGAGCCGCAAAAAGCCCACCCGTCAGAAGTTGGTCTAGCACCACATAGTTGCTGACCACAATGCCTACCGGAGCGGCCAGCGCAAACAACACTAGGAAAGGCAGGGCTCGTTGAAAACTGCCAAGCCGGAGCATTAGCGCGGCTACCAAGGCAAAGGCTGCCGGAATATGGTGCAGGGCCACCCCGGTAAGGATGGCGTAAAAGTTGTCGCTCACAGTACCAGCTTCCGGGGCTTTTACCAGGATGCTGCCTTCCAAAAACGAGTGCACAATCAGGGAGGCCAGCAGCATAAACGGTACCCGCCCGGCATGAGACGTATGATGATGGACATGCCCGTGCTCCACTCCCTGCGAGAATACCTCCAACAGCAACTGCCCGAAAAAGCCGGCGAGCACGAAATACCCAATGCGGTGCATGTCGCCAGGAACCAGTAACAGGGCTTCGGGCAAGAGGTGCGTAATAGTAAGGGTGAAAAGGTATGCTCCGCTGAAAGCCAGCAGGGGCTTCATCCAGGTAGTACTAGCCGTCGGTACTAGGCGGGTAGACCAACCGGCACCCAGCACAGTGCAGAATAACAGCAAAACGGCAAACCACATAAAACAGAACGCTTGAGGTGTTTCAGATAAGCAACCGGCTGGTGGAGTGGATAGCCAAACTAGCCGTTAGCTACCCACTCCACCAGCCACCGGCTGCTCCTACTTTTTCAAAATAAAAATCATGCGCGGGCTCGTCTCTTGCTCGAAAGGATGGAGGTGGTAGTCGCCTAGCACTTCCGCTATCCGTAACCCAGCCAGATAGAAGTAGTCCTCGAACTGCTCGAGGGTAAGAGCCCTTACGCGCTCCTGGTGATGGTGGTGCTTGCCATCAGGCGTTTGAAACTTGATTTCCTTGACGATAAAGTCTCGGTCGAGGTGGCGGTGCAGGTGGAAGTCTATGCCCTCCAGCTGTTTATGCTCGTACGTTACCAGTTCGCGTATCGTGCGCTCGGTGTTCAGAAAATCGACCACCATTTTGCCGCCCGGCTGTAGCGCCGTCATGGTATTGCGCAGGGCCACTACGTTTTCGCTTTCCTCTTGAAAATAACCGAAGCTGGTAAACAGATTAAGCACAATATCAAACGGCCCATAGGGGAGCGGGTCACGCATGTCGTGCACGTAGAAGCGCAGACCCGCATGCGCATGCTGCCGGGCTGCCGCAATATTTTCCGGCGACAGGTCCACGCCGGTTACGTCGTAGCCTCGGGCGCTTAGTTGCACGGCATGCCGCCCCCGGCCACAAGCCAGATCCAACAGCCGCGCATCAGCCTTCGGATGCAAGTGTGCTAGCAACACATCCAAGAAAGTGCCTGCCTCGGTGTAGCTCCGGCTACTATAAAGCAAGTGATAGTACGGAGAATCAAACCAAGTGCTGAACCATTCCGGCGCAGGAGAGGCAATAGGTGGCATACGCAAAAGAAAACCAGCCCTAACGAGTAGGCTGTGCAAGGTGTTGGTTGTCCGGCACGTACTTGCGCTCAGACAAACAAGCAAGCAGAGCAAACAGATGGTTGGTCTTGCCTAAGCCATGCTCGGCAGGGCCAATCAACAAGTACTCCGTATTTGCAACAATGTTACAAAATAATTGCAACAATCCTGACGCCAGAATGCCAAGAGGAACTCACCCAGCTGTTCGGCTGCTCGAGTTCCTCTTGGCATTCTGGCTGTTGGCTGGCTATTGAGCGGCCGGCTTGTAGTCAGGGTTGGGCTCCAGCGTCATTTCACACACTGGGCACTTGCCAGGCTGGTTGCTGGCACTGCCTTCGCAGCCCATGGGACAGATGTAAGCAGCTGCCACCGGTTGGTCCTCACCACCTGTAGTGGCTGCTGAGGTTGCAGTGCTGGCGGCTGGCTTACTCTCACACGCCACCGACAGCCATAGGCTGCTGGCCAGCAGCAAGGCACCAGCAATGCGAGTAAGCGAGAGTCCTCTCATGTACGGCACCACCTATTCTTGTGCTTTACCACCCTCAGAGGCTGGCTCGTCTTCGGCTTTCACTGGCTCGGCGCCAGCTGCAGTACGATCTTCGGTTCTCTTGGTCATCTCGGCCTTCTTCGCATCTGCCGAAACGTTGGCGTCAGCGCTAGGCCGCTCCCGACCTTCCAAATCTACGTGGGAGCTGATAGGCCGCTCAATGGCGCCACCTTTGCTCTGGTCAGCTGCTGCCGCCGTATGCTGGTCGAAATTGTCGGAGGAACGGGAGCCAGGCTCTACCATATCCAACGACACTTTGTTTTCGGGGCGCCAGTCTGAAGGCTCGCTGCTGCACGCAGCCAAGGAAAGCGTGGCGACAGCCAAAGCGGAAAGGACAAGTTGCTTGGTCATTATCTTGAAGTTGATTGTTAAGTTGCTGATTATGTAGTTGATACTAGGTGCTGGGCGGTGGTCTGTCCGTTGCGGGAGTAGCCACTCCGTACGTAGCACCCGTTAGCTCGCCTTCTCTTCTACGGCAAGCAAATTCTTGCGCCGCAGCATCGATTCGAAAAGTTTCTGATCGTTGGGCGAGTTGAAGATTTTAAACGGAACGTGCAGAAACATGGGGGTTTCAAACGTACGGGCCACCCAGGCACGCCAGCCCGTTAGCTCAGCTGGTGGATCTTGGTTACGGAACCACAGCAGGTAGCCGTCTGGCTCCCGCTTTACCCGGCCAATCATCTCCCAGTTCACGCCCATGCCGCGGCCTTCTTTCTCGTTCTGCATCAACCCAATCTGGCGCTGGTCGATAACGTAGCTCATCCGCTCGAAGAACGGTTTGGTTTGCTCTACCTGCGTTACTGCTGTAATCTGTGAAGAGCGCAGCAGCACATACAACAGCGTAAGCACGAGCCCGAAAACCAGCCACCACCACGACGGCCAGATAACTGCGGGCAGCACGCCTACTACAAACGGAATTAACGCAAACCACCATTCCTTGCGCCACACATGGCCCATGGCTATGCGGGTGTACAGGTTGGAGTCGAGCTGGTGCTTCTTGGTGCGAATGGCTAGTGGCGAACCAGCTTGCGTCTGCTGCTGCCGGTACCCTCCGCGTTGATTGGGTTGTTGCATTGAATTGGTTGCTGAATTACTACGTGGTGTAATGGTTGCTGGCTGCACAAAGTTTCTGAACGGCCAACCATCTAACCATTCGGCAATTCAACCATTTAATAAGCTTTTAAACTGAGGTCGAGACTTTTAGTTGAGTGCGTAAGCGCGCCGACCGAAATAAAATCGACGCCGGTGGCGGCTACTTCGGCAATAGTGAGTTCCGTGATGCCGCCGCTGGCCTCCGTCGGGAAGCGGCCGTTGATGAGCGCCACCGCCTCGCGCAGTTGCGCCGGCGACATATTGTCCAACATAATGCGGACGATACCGCCCGTATCAAGAGCTTCCTGCACTTCAGCCAGACTGCGGGTTTCTATCTCAATCGGCAGTTGCCGACCTGTCTGCTGCAAGTAGGTTTGGGTGGCTTCAATGGCTTGCCGAATACCGCCGGCGTAGTCGACATGATTGTCTTTGAGGATAATCATGTCGAAAAGGCCGTAGCGGTGGTTTACGCCGCCGCCAATAAGCACTGCCCACTTCTCGCAAAGCCGGAAGTTGGGACTGGTTTTGCGCGTATCGAGCAAGCGCGCCTTGGTGCCATCTAACAGCGTGTTCAGAAATGCAGTGTGCGTCGCAATGCCGCTCATGCGCTGCATGCAGTTCAGTACCAAGCGCTCCGCAGTCAGAATGCTTTGTGCTCGGCCCTCCACCGTCAGAACGACGTCGCCGTGCTTTACGCGGGCGCCATCGGCGAGTAGTTGCTCTACCCGCAGCGTGGAGTCCACTTCATTGAAGATCAAATGGGCTAGCTCCACCCCGGCCAATACGCCTTCATCTTTGACAAGCAACCGAGCTCGTTTCTGCGCCGCTGCCGGAATAGACGCCAGCGACGAGTGGTCGCCATCTCCTACATCCTCGCGGAGAGCAGTCTGAATGAAAGTAGTTAAGGCTTCGGGAGTGAGGTAGGAGGGCTTTTGCACAGCGCAAAAATAGTGAAAAGGCCCCATTACGCCGTTATCTTACCTAAGCGCAGCCAGAGCGCGGTAACCTGCCACGCGTTGGGAGCGGGAAGCACAGGCTCCTAAACGCACCAAGCCCCCAACAACTACAAAAGTGTCAGGGGCTTGGTGAAAAACGGAGGGAAAGTGAAAACCCCCTTCATGGCAAGAGTTTCGCTGTTACTCCTTGGTAAATGCCATGTTTTCGATGCGTAGGGTACCACTGGCATTTTGCATCTTCACGATGACGCGGTACATCGCTTCTTTACTTTTATATTTTCCTACTGCGTACGGAATTCCGCCGTCACTGCCACCTTGGTGTACAATTTCAAAACTGGCAGGTGCGGTCTTCGCAAAGAAGTCTTTCATTACAAATTCGGCTTGCGTGGCACTGTAGCTCTGCCGGTCGCCGTCGATGCTGATTTCAACGGTAGCGCCAAAATATTGCGACAGCTCCTTGGAAGAAGCGTTGCGCAACGCTCCACTAATGGAGCCAAATACGTCGCCCTGAGCCTGCCCCACCACTGAAAGCAATAGTAGCCATCCGAATACGAGAGCTTGAAAAAGAATGCGTTTCATTTCAGAGTATAGAATACATCATAGGGTACGCGAAAATTATGCCAACCACTGCCTACGCAGCTTGAAGCCTCCGGGTTATTTGTGCTGAGCAGTGAATAAGCAATAAAATACCGTTGTTCCGACGCGGGACGCCTATCTTTGTGCCTATGAACAAGCAGGTATTGTTGGTGATTCTCGATGGCTGGGGTCTGGCCAAGAACAAAGAAGTTTCGGCAGTTGATAAAGCCCAGACTCCTTTCGTTGATTCATTGTTTCAGCGGTTTCCGCATAGCAAGCTGCAAGCATCCGGCGAAGCGGTAGGGCTACCGGACGGGCAGATGGGCAACTCCGAGGTTGGGCACATGAACATTGGAGCCGGCCGCGTGGTGTACCAAGAACTGGTACGCATCAACAAAGCTATTCGGGAACGGAAACTAGGCAACACGCCTGCCATAGAAAAAGCCTTCGAGTATGCCCGCACCAACAACAGAAAGGTGCACCTGATGGGGCTGCTTTCCGATGGGGGCGTGCATTCGCACATCGAGCACCTAAAGGCCCTTTGCACCTTGGCTCATGACGCCGATGTGCACAAAGTCTTTATTCATGCCTTCACCGACGGTCGCGACACCGACCCCAAGGGTGGTGTTGCTTACGTAAACGACCTGGAACAGCACTTACAGCACGGCGCTAGCGGCAGAATAGCCTCCATTGTAGGGCGCTACTACGCTATGGACCGCGACAACCGCTGGGAGCGAGTGAAAGTGGCCTACGATCTGCTGGTAAACGGCAAAGGCACTCCTTCGCAGAACCTGATCCAAAGCATGCAGGACTCCTATAAGGAAGGCGTTACCGACGAGTTCCTGAAACCTATTGTAAAGGTGGGTGCCGATGGCTTGCCACTAGCAACTATTGAGGAAGGCGACGTCGTTATCTGTTTCAACTTCCGCACCGACCGAGGCCGGGAAATCACGCAGGCGCTTACGCAGCAGGATTTCCACGCCTTCCAGATGCACCGGCTGAACCTGCACTACCTCACCATGACCAACTACGACGCCACGTTTGTGGGCGTCACCCCAGTTTTCGAGAAAGACAACTTGGAAAACACTTTGGGGGCAGTACTAGAGGCCAATGGCAAGAAGCAGATTCGTATTGCCGAAACCGAGAAGTATCCGCACGTTACGTTTTTCTTCTCGGGAGGCCGCGAAACCGAATTTGTAGGCGAAACGCGCATCATGCGTCCTTCACCGAAGGTGGCCACGTACGACCTGCAACCCGAAATGAGTGCCGCTGACTTGCGCGATGCGCTGGTACCGGAGCTGCAAGCCAAATCGGCCGATTTCGTGGTTCTCAACTTCGCCAATCCCGACATGGTAGGCCATACTGGCGTGTTTGAGGCAGTGGTGAAAGCAGTGGAAACCGTAGACGCCTGCGCCAAGGCGGTGATAGAAAAGGCATTAGCCAGCAATTACGCCTGCATTGTCATTGCTGACCATGGTAACGCCGAGTTTATGATGAACCCCGACGGTTCGCCTAACACGGCCCATACCACCAACCTGGTCCCCTGCATCCTAGCCGACAGCGACTACCACGGCACCCTTTCCGACGGGAAGCTTGGCGATATTGCGCCTACTGTGTTGGCACTAATGGGCTTAGCGCAACCTGCCGACATGAAGGGTGTGAGTTTGCTACAACCTGGAGGAGTTGCAACGCGTGCGTAGAAGCAACTGGCTTGGCGTGCTCTTACTGCTCGCGGCCTGTGGGCCGGGTGAGGATGCCAGCGTGCGCCCAGTTCCCGCCAACCGCAAGCCCAACTACTTCGACGTAAAAGGCTTCCTCGATAAGCAGGTAGCAGACCTTAACCGCCGGCAACCAGTGGTGGAGAAACAGGTGCGCCTGCGCGATGGAAAAACGGAAACCACCCGCGTCACTAAAACTGATTGGGCCAAGGAACTCCAGATTTTCTACCAAGCCGACATCAATAAGCCGGCGTTGCGCGGAGCCTACGAGGTGAAAGCTGTCACCCAGTCGGCTACTACTGGCCAACTTTACCAACGAAAAGTTGGGGTAGATGCCACAGTGCGCGAGCTTTTGATTACGCGCGCCACCAACTATCCGGAAGCCATGAGCGCCACGATCATTCAAGATAACCCGCTCTTCTACTCCGAGAAGAAACTGTCTTTGCGCGCTGACGCGCGTGGAGTGAAAAGCTACAGCGTGGAAGGTATCCAGAAGTTGGTACTATTTGATACGGTACGCTATACTGTACGGACACGCATAGTCGAGTAAACGTGTTCTTCCAACGCAGGAGCGGAGTTCGATGGTATCAAACCAGGTTCCTCTCGAGCTAGAAAGACTGCTTAATCCAGATAAGGCTGTACGCGGGCTAGGCTAGGCTGGCCGGCTGTGAAGGTCGCGGACACGCTATTGGCCCGGTCGGTGTCGCGGATGCGAAGCTGGCCGCAGGGCCCACCGCTCTGCCTTGCCGACTCGTTGAGCGTGGAGCGCAGGCGTTGGCCATAGGCGGGCTTGAAATTGGTGATAGTAGCTTGGCGGAGCAGGTCTTTCTCAGGTGAATGGTAGAACTCAAACGAGTTGCCTTGGTGCCGAAGCGTAAGAATAGTATCGGTTTGTCCAGCTTCGTGCTTGTTGGCGTAGGGCTGGCGGCTTACCACTTTGGCCCCAGCCGACAGCAACTCCTCTACTGTAGGTTCGGCTCCGAAGGGCTGACCAGCTAACGTATCGTTGGTAAGGGTGCAGGTTGTTTTAGGAGCAACTGGCTGCCGTGGTGGGGTAGCCACTTGCCGACGTTCCTGCTTGGGTTTGGCAGCAGCAACAACAGGCGGGCCTTTAGCCTCGCAACTTGCCAGACCGAACGCCGCGTAGAGCAGCATAGCCGGGAAAATTTTCTTGCGGAAAAGCAGTGGGGCGGGTATCATACGAGTTGAAAAGCAAGTGCTTTTACCCTCATACGAGAAACCGACAACGCTGGGCTTTATATTCGAAAAATTATAGCGTATCGGTAGAGAAATAATACGCTTTGCCTTGTCCGTTACTGCGTGCCCATAAGTGTCGCCATTACCCAACGCCGCCCACCTTGGTTGCGATGCTCCCCTAGGTAGATGCCCTGCCAGGTCCCCAGCGCCAGTTCTCCGTTGCTTATCGGCAGGCTAACGGCGTGGCCCAGCATAGCCGCTTTGAGGTGGGCGGGCATATCGTCGGGGCCTTCCAGCGTGTGGCGGAAATACGGTGCGTTTTCGGGTACGGCTTGGTTGAAATACGACTCGAAATCCATGCGCACCGTGGGGTCGGCGTTTTCATTAACGCTCAGACTGGCAGAGGTGTGCTGAATAAAGAAGTGCGCCGTTCCGATCCGAATCTGTTCTAATTCCGGTAACTCTGCCACCAACAAGTCCGTGACAAGATGAAAGCCGCGGCGCACGGCCGGCAAGCGCAAACGTTTCTGAAAATACACCATCAGTTCTAAGGATTCACCCGCTCGTACGCGCCCAGGTCCGTTGACGTCGTGCTCCGGCTTTTGTTGAGCAAGTCGCGTGGTATTGCCGGATTGTATACGGCTTTGTTGCTGGCCGGGGAGAGTGTATCGAGGCGATAATCGAATTTAGTACCGAAGCCTCGCTCGGGAGAGTTCTTGAACCTGGGCGTCTGGTCGAGTTGGTTTTGGTTGTTGTTGAGCCCCAGCGTGGTGCCGGCGTCGGTAGCAGCAGCGTACTTCTCCGTCCGGAGGATACTGTTTCGGATATCTATGTTGGGCCGGTAAGCGCTGCCATTTTCGAAATTCAGTTCATCACCAATCGAACCCCACACAATGGAGTTGGCAATGCTTACTCTAACGGTGTTAGGCTGTAAGGCTTGTGTAGCGGCAGGCGCATCAGTGAAGTGCAAAGAAGGGGTTCGGCGCTGAAACTGCGGAGTGTAATTGGCTACCGTGCAGAAATTCAAATCGTATGTTCCTCCAAAACCCCGAACAGCATATTCGCCGCAGTTGGTAAGCAGGCAGTTGCGCAAATCGAAGTCGCCGGAGAAGCCGAATATGCCAGCTCCTTCGAAGTTTTCGCCAAGGCTGGCGAAGGAAAGTGCCGCCCCTGAAATGTTGCGCAAAATGGAGTTCTCAACGGTTACCTTCGGGTGAGGACGGTTAAGCGGATTATAGATTAACAGGCCATACGACGCATTTTTGATTTCAGTGAAGCGCACTAAGTTGTTGCGGCTACTGGTGGCGTCAAACTGAATGCCACGCCACTGTCCGGGCGTATCTGAGTAGAATGGCTCTAATCGGTCGCCTTGGAAGCGCACGAAAGTGGCCGTGTCAGTGGGCGCTAATTCCGCCGTAGGTCTGGTTGCTTCGTTGATGCGCAACGTTCCCTGTATTAGCATCGCCGACCCAGCGTGCGAGTATACACGGGTGCCCGGCTGGATTCGGAGCGTGACGCCTGGGTCTACCACTACTACGCCGTAGATAACGTGCGGGCGGTTTTTGGGCCAGGTGGTGTTGCGCGTGATATGCTCTTCGGGCCCGTGGAAATAAGCATTTTGCCCGTATGACACCAGCCGCACATCTTGCTCGTTGCCGTTAGTGTTGAACAGCAGTTGGTCGTCCACCAAAAACGGTTTGTTGTTGGTAGCGTTGGGCCCAAGGACGGCTTTCACTAATACCAGCAAGCTGTCTTTGCCCCGAATTTCAAGGTCGCTGGCGGCTTTGGTTTCGTCTCCGTTGATGATCAGCGAGTACGTACCGGGGTTGGTGTCTGCCAGCCGGACCTGGCTGACCTTCACAGCCCGGGCGTTGCGGTTATACACCCACAGGCGCTTGCTTACGGTGCCTACCTGAGCAAACACCGTATCGAAAAGCACGGTGTCGGCCGAAAATTCCAGCTTGGCGCTGGAGTCAGTGGTCACTAAATCTTCTTTTGGCTCACAGCCCGGCAACAAGCACAGCAGTGCCGAAAAAACAAGTAGCAGTGGGAGTAAAAAGCGCATAGACCAACAAGATAACTTTATAAAAAGCAACATCCTGAGCTCGCGCACTACCTGTTCACGCAGAAACTGGCCGTTGGTACGCCTGATGTTCTATCGTGAGAAGGTCCTGCGCAAACTCAGGATGTACAAACGGCTGTTCGGCTTTGTTATTACGATACGCCTTCCTTCAAGCGCTCAGCGCTTTCGGCAAGGCGGAGTTGCTCTACAAAGTCGTCGATGTTGCCTTCCATCACGCTGGCCAGGTTGTACACTGTGAAGCCAATGCGGTGGTCGGTTACGCGGCCCTGGGGATAGTTGTAGGTGCGAATTTTGTCGGACCGGTCGCCGCCGCCAATCATGCTTTTGCGTTGGGCACCTTCGGCTTCGTTTTTCTTCGCTAACTCAATCTCATAAATGCGCGACCGAAGTACCTGCAACGCCTTATCGAAGTTCTTAAGCTGCGACTTCTGGTCTTGGCACTGCGCCACCAAGCCCGTAGGCAAGTGGGTGAGGCGCACGGCTGAGTAGGTGGTGTTCACCGACTGTCCACCGGGGCCCGACGACATAAAGAGGTCCTTGCGCACATCGTTCATATCAATCTGTACGTCCAGTTCCTCGGCTTCCGGCATCACCACAATCGAAGCTACCGACGTGTGAATGCGGCCTTGCGTTTCAGTGGCCGGCACGCGCTGTACCCGGTGTACGCCCGACTCAAACTTGAGCTTGCCGTACACGTCTTCGCCTTTCACGGCCAGGATAATTTCCTTGTAGCCGCCCGAAGTGCCTTCGGTGGCGTCAATCAAGTCCATTTTCAGGCCGTGGCGTTCGGCGTAGCGCATGTACATGCGCTGCAAGTCGCCGGCGAAAATGGCTGCTTCGTCGCCGCCCGCACCCGCCCGGATTTCCATAATGACGTCTTTCGAGTCGTTGGGGTCCTTGGGCAGCAGCAAGTCTTTAATCAGAACTTCGAGGCGTTCCTGCTCGGGGTAGAGCGTTTCCAGCTCATCCTTTGCCATTTGGCGGAAGTCCTCGTCCTTTTCGTTGGCAATGACCTCCTTGGCGCTGTCGATGTTGGCCAACACGTTCTGGTAGGCCTTGTACTCAACGACAATCTTGTTCAGGTCTTTGTATTCTTTGTTGAGCGTCTTGTAGCGTTTCATGTCGCTCATAGCGTCGGGCTGCGTGAGCTGCTCTGCCACGTCGTTGAACCGCTGTTGGATGGCCTCCAGTTTGTCTAGCATCTTGCCTTCTAAGAATTGTATTGGGAGTGCAAAGGTATTGAAAACAAACACGTCCTGTGCGCGGTGAGGTTCCGCGCACAGGACGTGTTTGAAATGCATTCCGCTGCTACCCCATTTTATTTGACAGCAAGAAGCTTGCTGCAAGCAACTGCTTGCAATACACAGCCTATAGCAAAGCACATATTGCCAATTCTATGGCCGTACTGCCCGCTCTGAAAACTAGCACAAGAAGACAAGAGTCTCTACGCCTCCTCGCTTTGCAGTTGGCGCTCATACAAGGCCCGATACAAGCCATCGGCGTCCTGCATCAAGGCCTCGTGGGTACCATGCTGCACAATCACGCCATCGTCTAACACCAGAATTTCGTCGGCCAACTTCACCGAGCTGACGCGGTGCGAGATGATGAGGCTAGTGCGGTGATGCATGATGCGCTGCAAGGCGTCCAAAATGGCATTCTCGGTGTTAGTATCCACTGCTGAGAGAGAGTCATCGAGAATCAGGATTTTAGGCTCTTTCACCAAGGCCCGCGCAATACTAACTCGCTGCTTTTGGCCGCCGGAAAGCGTGATACCTCGTTCGCCAAGTTTGGTTTCGAAGCCTTCTGGGAAGCGGATGATGTTCTCGTACACATTGGCGTCCTTGGCGGCTTGCTGCATCCGCTCCTCGGTAGGGTCGCTGAGGCCGAAGTTGATGTTGTTGCGAATCGAGTCTGAGAACAAGAACACGTCTTGCGGTACGTAGCCAATTTGCTCGCGCAACGAGTTCAGCGAGAAGTCGCGCACGTCTACACCATCAATGCGGATGGTGCCGGCCGTTACGTCGAAGAGGCGGCAGAGCAAGACGGCAATGGTGCTTTTGCCGGAGCCGGTGTTGCCAATAACTGCCAAGGTCTGGCCCGGCCGGATGCGGAACGATACGTCGCGCAGCGCCTTGATGCCCGTGTCGGGGTAGGTAAAAGAAACCTGGTCGAACACGATGTCGCCCACAATTTCCTGTTCGATATCCTTTTGCGAAACGATATCCGTCTGCTGGTGCATGAACTCGTTGATGCGGGCCTGCGAGGCTTCGGCGCGCTGCACAAGGCTACTCGTCCAGCCTAGTGCCGTAACGGGCCAAGTGAGCAAGTTCACGTAAATCAGGAATTCGGCAATGCTGCCCGTTGTGATGGTGCCGCGAATAACTTCTTGACCCCCAATGTATACCGTTACAATGGTGCTCAGCCCCACCAAAAACAGAATCAACGGGAAGAACAGCGAGTTCACGAAGTTCAAGCTCAAGGACTTCTCCTTGTACTCATTGGAGGCTACTGCAAACTGCTGGTGCGAGTCTTCTTCCCGCACAAACGACTTCAGCACCCGAATGCCCGAAAACGCTTCCTGCACGAACGTCGTCATGCCAGACAAGGACCGTTGAATCTCGTCGCTCTTCTTTTCAATCAGGTTATTGACGTAGAAAATGCTGACGCTTAGCACCGGCAATGGCAACAACGTGTAAATAGTCAGCTTCACGTTCACCATGAACATGAGCGGCACGATGAGCACGAACAGAATAACGAGCTGCATGAAGTACATCAGCGCGGGCCCGATGTACATGCGCACCCGCCCCACGTCTTCCGAGATGCGCGACATTAAGTCGCCGGTGCTATGGCGGCGGTAAAAGGCCAGCGGCAAGGATTGGTAGTGCTGATAAATCTCGTTTTTCTGGTCGTTTTCCACCAGCCGGCTCATTACAATGAGGGTTTGGCGCATAAAGAACAGAAACACGCCGCGCAGCAACGCCAGCACAATAATGAGTGTGCCATACAGCAGCACATTACGCCCAAATAGCGTGTACACTTCACTTTGCGCGGTGGTACCCGCAAATAGGTGGTAGAGGTCAATGCCTTCACCAACTAGGTCGAAAGCGTAGCGCACAATCTGGGCTGGAAAAATAGCCAGCAGGGTGCTTAAAGCCACGAACAGCACGCCCCCCAGGAAGTGCCATTTGTAGCGGAACAAATACTTATTGGTAGCAGAGAGTGCGCGCACGAGGGAGAGAGGTAGAAGCAGGATAACAGCGGGCCGGCCAGCCGCGTAGAGAGCATACCCAATGGCCGGAACCGGAAATTGGGTTACTTTTGCACCCGAATTGAGGGAGGTACTACGAAGCGTTGCGCCTATTAAACGTCAATCAACCGAAAGACGCCGATAATAAGCAACGCTGCTTCGCGCTACCGCCTTCAAAGATACAACAACCAAGTTCCGCTCCTTTCTTCCTAAATCCCACCCACTCTTTTATCCCCATCCTCATGGTTGAGTTTCACGAAACGACCGATACCTCGGTCTTCGGACAGATTGCCGAACATCAGCACGAACAAGTGGTGTTCTGCCACGACCACGAAACTGGTCTGCGTGCTATCATCGGCATTCACAATACGGTACTCGGGCCCGCACTAGGCGGCACCCGCATGTGGCACTATGCTTCTGATGCCGAGGCCCTGCACGATGTGCTGCGCCTCTCGCGTGGCATGAGCTATAAGGCCGCTATTTCGGGTTTGAACTTAGGTGGCGGCAAAGCCGTCATTATCGGTGATGCCCGCACCATGAAGACCGAGAGCTTGTTGCGCAAGTTCGGCCGCTTTGTGCAGAACCTGAACGGCAAGTACATCACGGCCGAGGATGTGAACATGACCACCAAGGACATGGAGTACATTCGGATGGAAACCAAGCACGTAGCTGGCCTACCTGAGAGCATGGGCGGCTCCGGCGACCCGTCGCCGGTGACAGCCTACGGTACGTACATGGGCATGAAGGCGGCCGCCAAGAAAGCATTCGGCTCAGAAAGCCTAGCTGGTAAGCGTATTGCGGTGCAAGGCGTAGGCCACGTGGGAACGTATCTGCTGGAGTATTTGCAGAAGGAAGGCGCCAAGCTCGTGCTGACCGACTATTATGAAGACCGGGCTCTGGAAGCAGCCGCTCGTTTCGGTGCTCTGGCCGTGGGCCTCGATGAAATCTACGACCAAGACGTGGACATCTATTCGCCTTGCGCGCTGGGTGCCACCATCAACGACGATACCCTTGATCGGCTGCGCTGCCGCGTGATTGCCGGTTGCGCCAACAACCAACTGGAAGACGAGAATGTACATGGCCCAGCCCTTGTGGACCGGGGTATTGTGTACGCACCCGATTTCCTGATTAATGCGGGCGGTCTGATCAACGTCTACTCCGAAGTGATTGGGGGGAGCCGTCAGTCCGCGCTCATTCAAACCGAGAAAATTTTCGATTACACCACGCAGGTGCTTCTCAAAGCCGAGCAGGAGCATACGCACCCTCAGGCTGCCGCTATCCGGCAGGCAGAGGAGCGCATTGCTGCTATCGGCAAAGTCAAATCAACCTACTAACAGCTGGTTGTTGATTGCTGATTGTTAATGGTTGATTGGTAGCGCACGCGGCGCACAAGTCAAATGCTTACTAATCAACAACTAACAATCAGTAATCAACAATCATAACCAACTCATGCTCAACCGTCGCACGCTTCGCATCAAGGTCATGCAGGCCCTGTACGCCTACCATCAGGCCGTAGGGTCTGATTTTTTATTGGCCAATGACCGGATTGCGGATGCCTTCGCGCCCGACCTTACCTCGCCCGAACCACAAGACCGTCGGTTGTTGAAAGGGCAGCAGAAGATGGCCGAACTCACGTTCAAGGAGTGGCACAAATCTGGTGAAGAGCCAGAGAAAAGCGACGACGCCGACGTGCAGGATGCCGTGCAGGACGCCATCAAGTACTACCAGAAAGCCGTTGCTAAGGACGCCACGTTCTATGCCGGCCAGATGGTGCACGCCGCCGAAAGCATTCATGACCAGTACCTGCACCTGCTCAATATTCCAGAGTCATTGCTGCAAATCATTGACGAGGAAAAGAGCCGCGAGGCGCGCAAGCACCTAGCTTCCAAGGAGCCGCTGCTTGATACCAGCCGGTTAGAGCAAAACCCAGCCATCCAGAAGCTGATCGGCAATCTGCAACTCCTCGACCTAACCATTCGCCGCTCACAGCGGTGGCAGGGCGAAGACGAGCGGGAAGCATTGCGCTTGGCGTGGCGCAACGAAATGCGGCAAGACCCGGAGCTACTCAGCTACTTAGCGGCCCCAGCCGGCAACTACGCCGAGGAGCAGGAGATGCTCAAACACCTCTACAAAACCTACGTTTTTAAAGGTGAAAACCTGCCGCGCTACCTCGAGGAAGACGACTTGAACTGGGAAGAAAACCGACCCATCGTTAAGAACCTCGTGCTCAAAACGGTGAAGATGCTGGACGAAGCTGCCGACGAGAAACTGGAGTTGATGTCGTTGTCGGCCAATTGGCAAGAAGACAAAGAGTTTGCGGAAAGCCTCTACAAGCAAACGCTGGCCGAAGACGATAAATACGAGAAGCTCATTGCTGAATCCACGCAAAACTGGGACGTGGAGCGAGTGGCCTTGACCGACAAGATTCTGCTGAAGATGGCGCTCTGTGAGATGCACCTCTTCCGTGGAATTCCGGTGAAAGTGACCATAAACGAGTACATCGAAATCAGCAAGATCTACAGCACTCCCAAGAGCAAGCAGTTTGTGAACGGGATTCTAGATAAATTGGCGCAGGATCTGACGGCGAGTGGAGCCATCCGCAAGTCGGGCCGTGGGTTGCTGGACAACCAATAGCCTGCTGTAAGAAGAAGCAAGACAGGCTGCCAACAACAGCACGCTTCTTACCTACAGGAAGATGGCTTATATCTCATCCGTAAGTTCTGCGTACTTAGGCTCACTGTCCCTGTCTCAATTCTCACTACTTCATACTGACACGAAAAATGGGTAGCAAAACCATTACCGGCCTCTTGTGCTTCACGGGCGGCGCCCTCACCGGAGCCGTCGTTGGACTGCTGTACGCCCCCGAAAAGGGCCGCGAAACCCGTAGCTGGCTGAGCTACAAGCTGGAAAAGTACCGCGAGAATCTGGCTGACCTTACGGAAAACCTAGTGACTAGCCGTTCGGATATTGGGCCATCTTCTGCCAAAAGTGAGGGCCAGCGTGTGATTCAGGATGCCAAGAGCAAGGCCGAGCAACTTCTGGGTGACGTAGACCAACTGATCCATCAAATCAACTCTCGCAAGACCATTTAATTTCACCTAGGCTGGTGGACAGTGACGCGGAACGGATTTCCGCAACCAGCCAAGCGCGTATCTGGTGCCGCTCCTTAGGGCTTGTGCGCATCAGGACTCGTTTGGCTCGTCGCGAAACAGGTTCTTGTGGCTTTCGCGCTACAATGCTACCGAAAGGCAACTGCCCATATACCTTGGTGAACTAGCGCTTTAGCGGACCAGTGCTTCAGGAAGAAACAAGCATAAGCTAGCAGATCTGTTGTTTATGCCGCTTTCTTCTTGAAAGCAACGCCCCCACTAACCTATCACCTCACTACCTCATATAGCGAAGCATATGCACCTTATCACCCTCATTCCTGGCGATGGCATTGGGCCAGAAATCACCAAAGCCGTGACCGATATTTTCACGGCGGCGCAGGTGCCCGTGCAATGGGAAGAGCAGAACGCTGGTCAAACCACTTTCGACCAGTCGGGCGAGCTGATTCCGCAGGCATTGCTTTCGTCGTTGGAGAAAAACCGGGTGGCCTTGAAAGGCCCTATCACGACGCCAGTAGGCAAGGGCTTCCGTAGCATCAACGTGACGCTACGCCAGAAGTACGACCTCTACCAGAACGTGCGGCCCTCCAAAACCACGGAAGGCATCGTGACGCGCTATGAGGGCATTGATTTGGTGCTGTTCCGCGAAAACACCGAGGGCTTGTATTCCGGGCTGGAAGTGTACGACGAGCGACTCGGCATTGCCGACTCCTTCAACCGGATTACCAAAGAAGGGTCGCGCAAAATCAGCCGCGCCGCCTTCGCCTACGCCGACCGCCACGGCCGTAAAAAGGTGACGCTAGCACACAAGGCCAACATCCTGAAAATGGCTGGTACCTTGATGCTCAATGCTTGCAAAGAAGCCAGCAATGAGTTTCCGCACATCGTATTCGAAGACAAAATCATCGACAACATGTGCATGCAGCTCGTCAACAAGCCCGAGCAGTTTGATGTAGTCGTGACCACCAACCTGTTTGGTGACATCCTCTCCGACCTCTGCGCGGGTTTGGTAGGTGGCCTAGGGGTAGTGGCAGGCGCCAACATCGGCGACGACATGGCTATCTTCGAGGCAGTGCACGGCTCGGCCCCCGACATTGCGGGCCAGGGCAAAGCCAACCCAACGGCGCTGCTCCGCTCGGCGCTGATGATGTTGCACCACCTGGGCGAGCACCAGTATGCTGACACCATCGAGAAGGCTCTGGAAGCCACGCTCAAAGACAAAGAGAAATGCACCGGCGACCTGGGCGGTAAAGCTTCTACCAGCGAATTCGCGCAGGCCATCATCAGCAACCTGGGAAAATAAACCGGCAGCTGCGTACGAGCCAACGCGAAGGATCCTTTTACAGTGGAACGACGAGGCAGCCACCACTCGTTCTATTGTGAAAGGATCCTTTATTGCGTATAACTGCGCAAAACAGACTGTCACTAACCTGTACTTTCAACCTAAACTTTGCGCCTCGCCTCCGGGAGGCACCCCTATTATCCTCATGAAACGTACCTTTTTCTCTGCCCTTATGCTTTCCGGCGTTTTGCTGGTAGGCGCCTGCAACACCGACAAAACCACCGAAGTGGGCGCCGAAGGCATGAACGCGGCAGCCACTGATGCTAGCGAAGCCGCCGCCAACCCTACCATCGACAACCCCAACGTGGTATCGGATACCGAGGTGCCCAACCCCAACGCCCCCGTTATGACCTTTGCTGAAAGCGAGCATGACTTTGGCGACATCAAGCCGGGTTCGGTGGTGAAGCACACGTTCGAATTCACCAACACCGGTAAGTCGCCGCTGCTCATCGAAAATGCAACGGCTTCTTGCGGCTGCACTACCCCCAACTGGACCAAAGAGCCGGTAGCTCCCGGTGCTAAAGGCACCATTGAAGTGCAGTTCGACAGCCATGGCAAGACGGGCATCCAAAGCAAGGAAGTGGCCGTACGCGCTAATACCTCGCCGAGCATCACCAAGATCAACATCAAGTCCAACATCCTGCCCGACGGCTCGCAAGGCCCGCTGGCGCAGTAAGTGAAAGCGCAGGGCAGCGGAGTAGTTAAGTAGTTGGCTTCTAATGGATAGTGGCCATTTACTTGAGTGCTTTGCCGCTCAGTTGCTTTTTTCTCAGGTACCTATTTACCCTAGTTTGTATGTTTCTTACGCTTCTCTTACAAGCCCGTCCCGCTGGGGAAAGCTGGGCGTCTTTTCTGCCGCTGATTGGTATTGCGGTAGTGATGTACTTCTTCATGATCAGACCGCAGCAGCGCAAGGCCGCAGAAGCCAAGAAGTTCCGGGAGTCTATTATGAAGGGCTCCACAGTTGTTACGATTGGCGGTTTGCACGGCAAGGTGCTGGACGTAAACGAAGACTCCGTTACGATTGAAGTGGACCGAGGTACCCGGCTGAAATTCGACCGCTCAGCCATTGCTCGGGAAGTGAAGCCCGCTAGGGAAGTAGTGAAAGGAGAATAACTGAAAAGCAACCAGTAACCGCAGCGTTGCCGGTTGCTTTTCGACTATACAAGGGTTTTCGCTGTTGTTGCTATGCCGCTCGTTCGCTCTGTTCGTCTGCTGCGCTGGTTTACCAGTCCGTTTCACGGGCAGGAGGGAGGCTATTGGCGAGCTGTGCTGGCATGCTTTCTGGCCGCTAGCACGTTTTGGCTGCTCAATGCGCTAGGTAAAACCTATACCACGCGTATTGTGTACCCGCTGGCCTGGCGCTACGACGATACGCGTTACATCCCAGTGCAGCCGCTACCAACTGAAGTAGCGGTGAACGTAACAGGCCGCGGTTGGAAGCTGCTGCGCAAACAGCTGATGCTGGACGTGAAACCAGCCGAAATAGCCTTGCTACGCAACCTGCCTGCTACGCGCTACGTGACGGGTGCTGCTGTGCGCCCGGCATTGCAAGCCGCTATGGAGGGGTTGCAGTTCAACTACCTAATCAGCGATACGCTGTGGGTGAGCTTCGACCAATTGGTTAGCCGCCGCTTGCCGCTGGTTTTGAGCCCCGCCTCTGACGGCTCCGCGCTACCTTATGCGGCTCGGTTCGAGCCCAAAGACATTGTATTCAGAGGCCCTGCCCAACAGGTAGACGCCTTGGCTGATCCGTATCCGGTGCATTTGCCGCAGGCGCCCGCCAGCAGTACCAACGGAACACTACGCGTGCCCATTGGTGGTCCGGAACTTGTCACAACGAATGTGCCTGAAGTGCAGGTGCGCCTTCAGCCGCGCCCGTTGGTGAGCGTGCCGGTGCGGGTGGTGCCCGAGTTGGAAGGCTTTCCTGATGGCCGCGTGTATAAATTGCAGCCTGCAACTGTGCAAGTGCTGCTGCAGTGCTTCACCGAAGACACCAGTAAACTCGACCGGAGCCAAGTGCGAGTGCAACTCCACTTCACTACCATCATGAGCCCCGATTCTACGTTGAAGCCCACTTTGGTTGAAGCGCCTGGAGTTACAAGGGGCAGCCGTATTCTCACTCGTGCCGTGCGTGTGAGCACCAAACAGTAGCCATGCTGCGTGCTGGGTTGCAGAGCAGGTAGGCACAATCTCAGAACAACTGATAACTGGAAAGCATGCTTCGTATCGGCATTACGGGTGGTATTGGCTCAGGCAAGAGCATGGTGTGTCGGCTGTTTCAGGTGCTAGGCGCCCCCGTTTATGATTCAGATGCGCGAGCAAAATGGCTAATGGGCCATGATGCTACTCTGCGAGACGAACTGACAGCCGCTTTCGGCCCCACTACCTTCGATAGCGCAGGGCAACTTGACCGAGTGTACTTGGCACGAGTGGCTTTCGCCGACCCCACGCAACTGGCCCGTCTCAACGCCTTAGTGCACCCCGCTGTCGGCCGGGATTTCGCGCTATGGTCGGCGGCGCAAGCGGCAGCAGGTTGCCCTTACTTGCTCAAAGAAGCGGCCTTGCTGTACGAGTCAGGTGCATATCGGCAGCTCGACCAGGTCATTACCGTCTTTGCCCCATTAGCTGTGCGCCAAGCCCGCGTGCTGCGCCGCGACCCACACCGCACCCCCGATGATATACTGGCCATCATCGGCAAGCAGATGAGTGAAGAAGAAAAAGTACAGCGTGCGCAACACGTGCTCCACAACGACGACGCCCACCTGCTGATTCCGCAAGTGGTGGCGCTACACGCTGCATTTAGCAAGCAGATAGCGCCGTAGCCGCATCGCTTGCTTACTCTTTGCCCCGGATGATGGGGCTGCGCTCGAAAGGCCGTTCCCGGTCGAACAGGTAGCGGTAGGTGATGTGCGTTTTGTAGATGCGCGCGCCAATGGAACGGATAGTGGCCAGCATGCGCGGGTTGAAATCACCAATCCAGTTCATTTCTATTTCTGAATAGCCGCTGCGCAAAAACTCTCGTTGGGCGTGCACCATCAGCGCGCTTTCCACTCCTTTGCCTTGCCACGCCGGCACCACCCCGAAGATAACCCCGAATAGCTTCTTGTCGGAACGCTGATTGTAGCGGCGCTTTTCCCACAGGAAACGTAGTTTGCCCCATAGGTTGAAGTTGCGGCCGACGTGCTTGAAAATCTGGTTCAACTCGGGCAAGCTCACAAAGAATGCTACGGGCTCGTCGCCGTGGTAGGCAAACCAAAGCAGACGGTCGTCGAGCACGGGCTTCATTTGCTTCACCAAGTCACGCGCTTTGTCCAAGGACATAGCCGCCACCCCGCTATGATTCACCCAGGCTAAGTTATAGACGTGGTGAAAGTCGCGGGCCATGCGTTCGGGGTCCTGCTTATTGGCGTGCGCAAAGCGAAAGTCGGGATGCTCTTCGGCATAGCGTGTGGCTGCTCGCTCAAAGGTTGGGTGCAACTGTAGGGCCACTTCGCGGTAGCAGGTGTACTGCTTGAAATACAGCTGAAAGCCGTAGGATTCAAAGAGTTGCTGATAATAAGGCGGGTGGTAGAACATACCATAATTTGGCTCAGTGAAGCCTGCTACCAGTAAGCCCCAAAACCGGTCCCGCTCCCCGAAATTGATGGGGCCATCCATAGCGGCCATGCCCCGCGCGCTGAGCCAGGTACGGCAAGCTTCGAACAGTGTAGTGGCCGCGGCTTGGTCGTCAATGCACTCGAAAAAGCCCATGCCGCCAGTTGGTAGCGTGGCATCGGCGTGGGCAGTGGCAGGGTTCACAAAAGCTGCTACCCGCCCAATCGTTTCTCCTGCCGCATCAGTCAGTATCCAGCGGATAACCGCTCCTTCCGCCAGGTTGGGGTTGCGTTTGGCGTCAAAAACGGCCTCAATCTCATTGTCGAGCGGGGAAATCCAGTGCGGATGCTCTCGGTAGAGCCGAGTGGGCAAGTCGAGGAACTGACGAATATGCGCGGGCGTGGTGACTTCGAGCAGAGGCATGAAAGGCAGCGGAAGGAAAAGACGGGTAGGCAAACGGCAACGATGCCGCAAAGATTACGGATAAGCAGACGTTCTATCCGCCCATAGCCTTTAAATTCTGTAGCAATGTGAAAACCAAAGCCTATACGCGGTAAGGCTGAAGACAGAATCCCTGAAGCCAACTAGCGCGACGGCACACTGTTGGGAGGAGGGGCTACTTCCCGTGGCGGAGTGGAAGGCAGGCGCTTGAACACCGATAGCACCTTCATCCCGCCCGCTCGAATAACATAAACTTCCGCCCCCAGTGAGTCGAGGTACGGCTTTGGATGCCAGCGGTAACCGGCCAAGTAGTAGCGGGCTGTGTAGTTGGGAGTGAAGCGCAAACGAGCCCGTTCTTCTGGCTTCAAAATCAATGAGTTGTTATAAATCGGGTAGTGCCAAAAGGCATTCACCGTCACGGTTTTAGAAGTGTCGTTGGCCAGTATCCATTCTAGGCCCTGTCTGTAGGAGAGGCACCAGTAATCGCGCTCGAACAGTTGCTCGGCAGTAGCACCGGGCAGAAAGCTGAAATACACGTTGGCATGCGGGTACATCTGTAGCATTCGGCCGGCCGTATGCACGGTTTCGAGGGCCGCCAGCCCCAGGACCGTGCCACTCACTACCCGGCGCCACCCGCGTTGTTTCGCAAGCCCCACCAGTGCTCTAACACCACGGACCGCCCATAGCAACAGCGCCGGATAGATGTAGTAGAGATGCCGCCAGCCTTCATATACCACTGTGTGAGTCAGCATCACCACCAATAGGGGCGCAACCAGCCACAGTGCCAACAGCAGATCAGTGCGGCTCTCAGGCGTGCGCAGCCACCAACTGATTCCCTGTCGCCAACAAGCACGAAGGCCAGTAAGTAATCCCCAGCCAGCTGCCAGCGAATACGGAACCGGTATCGTGACCAGCATCCAAACCGGAATGTAGTGCCAGGGTAGCTGCCGGGCTAGCAGGTGCTGGCCTAAGTAGAAGTTAGTGAAGCCCCAGGGGTAGCGCACTGCGTGAGAGGCCACCGACAGCAGCTCTGGCACGCTCCAAGCCCACAGATAAGGCCAGCCAGCCACAATACCTATCCCTGCCGTGCCCATATAGGTGCCCCCAAGCTGCCAGACACGCCGCGCTGTAAGCGTGGTGGTCGAGTTGAAACGGCTTTCTAGCAGCAGCCCTAGGGTGGTAAAAAGCAACAGCTGTAGCCCATGTACGCGCACGTCTACCACTAGCGCCGTTGTCAGGCCATGAACTACGGCCCGGCCTAGGGTCGGCTGAGCTAGCAGGCGCAACAACGTGTGCATAGCCAGCGCAAAAAACGCCATGTACACGATATCCTTGCCGTTGTAGAAGGCTTCCGCAAAGAAGCGGGGCGACAGTACCAGTAGCCCGGCGCCTAGCAAGCCCCAGCGCCAGTCTCGGAAGCGGCGCTGGCCCACTTGGTAAAGAGCCCATACGCCCACCACAAACACGCCGAACACCAACGAGTGCCGCACGATGTAGTAGGAGCGGGAGTCGTGGTCGGTGAGGAGGTAACTCAGTACAATAGCCGAAATTTCAAACACCGGACCGTGGTGGGCATCCGGGAAATTGCGGATGTCGGGCGTGGTGGCAGCCGCCGGAAACTGCTGCATCTGCTCGGCTGGCAGCACCAGGCTGGCTATGTATTTCAGGTTGACCAGTCCATTCAGGTGGTTGTTGGGCTCGTCCCAGGATACGCCATAGTCGCCAACTAGGAAAAGCCCTACTACGAGCAGCACACCGAAAAAGGCACTTACGCTACGCTTGCGGACTTCACTAAAAACGGGCATGATAGACTGACTGGGCAACACGTGAAGTACGTGGCAAGATTCGGCCAAACAAAGAAGCGCACGAAAGTCGTGAGAGCCATACTTTCCAGACAAGTACTCAGCAAACCGCCAGACAACCTATCAAAACTACCGACTATGCTATAGAGAGAATCGTAAGCAGCAACTTCACAAACCAACAGAAATGAACCAGGTAAGAACTTTAGCCTTGCCTTTGTCTGATGCCGTCGTGGTTGAGTTTGCAAGCTAAGGGCGTCTAAAAACTGATAATATTTTGATGCCGCCCGCTCTGATTACGTACACTTCAGGGCCAAGCGAGCTAAGATAGGAATCAGGCTGCCAACGGAAGTTGGTGATGAAGTAGCGGGATTTAGGAGAAGGGAAATAGTGAAATCTGGCTCTATCGGCAGGGTTAAGAATAAGCAAGTTGTTGTAGAGCGGGTATTGAGCCGGTGTGTGGATGGTGATGTGTGAGGAAGTATCGTGTACTGCAATCCATTCGAGGCCTTCTCGAAACCCAAGCCCCCAATAGTCGCGCTCCATAAGCTGCTCGGCTGTTGCGGGTGGCAATACGCTGAAGTATAAGTTCTGATAAGGATGTAGTTGAATCATTTGACCGCCGACGTACAGCGCGTTCAACCCAAATACTCCTACGCCCAGCGCACTGAGCTTCCAGGTGCTCTGCTTCTGCCAAACTGCTTCTGCCAGCACCTTCACTCCCCGAACTGCCCACAACAGAAGAGCTGGATAAATAAAATACAGATGTCGCCAGCCATCATAAAGCACTGACCCCAGCGCCACAACGATAATGACTGGGGCAAACAGCCACCCTGCTAGCAGCAATTCCAAGCGTACCGTAGCGCTACGCAAGCTGCCCCAGCCCTTGCGGCAGGCTTGGTAGAGTCCGGCCGCTAAACCAAGTAGTGCAACGAGCACATACGGCAGCGGCGTCGTGCTAACCAGCCATACCGGAATGTAGTGCCACGGCAGTTTCTCGACGGCTACATAGTGCCCAAGGTAGAAATTAGTCTTAGCAGGCCAGTTGAAATGACTTAAGCTTTGGTAGGCCTGCATGAAGTGTGCAACCGGATTGGTCCACAACGCCGGCCAACCAGCAACCACCAAGATAGCCGTCAGACCTAGGTACAGGAGCGCTAGGAAAAGCCAGCGCCGCGGAGAGGCTGTACGCCCGGGAACCGCCCAGCCTATTTCCAAGAGTATCATCCCAATCGTGAAAGCAATTAGCATGATGCCAGGTACTCGAATGTCAATAGCGGCGGCCGTAGCCACGGCGTGCGCTACCATTCGCCATGCAGTAGGCTGAGCTATGAACCGAAACAGGGTATACATAGCCAGAGCAAAGCAAACCATGAAGGGAATGTCTTTGCCGTTGAAAAAGGCTTCGGCAAAAAAACGTGGAGAAAGCACAAGCAGCAACGCAGCCAGCAGCCCCCACTGCCAGCTTTGGAAGTAGATAGTGCCCAACTGATAAAGCACCCACACCCCGCCTACAAACATGAGGAAAATCAGCAGATGCCGCATGTAAAAGTAGGTCTGCGAATCGCTGGGGGTCAGTAAGAACCCTAAGGCTGCTACTGGCAACTCGAACAAGACGCCGTGGTCGTTCTCATGGTAGTTGGCTAAAGGAGGAATGGCTGCCAGCTTTGGATTGCCACGTAGTAAGCCAGGGAACAGCAACTCCGCTACGTAGCGCCCATTTACGGCCCCATTCTGATGGTCGGTGGTTTCGTCCCACGAAACGCCATAGTCGCGATGCAGGCATAGGCCCAACACGAGCAGCAGGCTGAAAAAGGCGCCCACACTTACTTTGCGGGCTGTAGTGGATACGGACACGAGAAACGGCAAAAGAGACGATCAGCTGTTCCACACCCTGAGTGGCTAGCTTCTACTTTCTCTTGTTGTTGAAGATCTGAAACTCAGCGAGGCAGCATTTGTGCCAGTGGCACGAAGAAACCAAAAGCTCCAGAAACAAAAAAAGGACAGCCGTTATCGACTGTCCTTTTAAAGGGTGGGAGATACTGGGTTCGAACCAGTGACCCTCTGCTTGTAAGGCAGATGCTCTGAACCAGCTGAGCTAATCTCCCGAGGGGTATGCGTACTGTAAAAGTGGGAGATACTGGGTTCGAACCAGTGACCCTCTGCTTGTAAGGCAGATGCTCTGAACCAGCTGAGCTAATCTCCCAAGGGCGTTTCCCGTTTGGGATTGCAAATATGCAGGGTCATTTTCGATTACGCAACTCTTTGTGCGAACTTTACCTCCACAAATTCCTTTGGAGGGTAGACAAATTCGTTCAACTCTTTTAAAGTCAAGAAAAAGCAACCGATTGAAAAAGATACGGCGATTCACGTTTTATTTTCTGTTGGGCCTAGCAGTGGTGCTTGGCGGGGCAGTAGCGGGCGTGTGGTTGGGGCAAGACCGTATCATTGCCTTGTTCGTGCAGGAGGTGAATCACTACCTGCGGACCCCGGTAAAAGTGGGACGTATGGAGGTGTCTTTGCTCGATCAGTTTCCGCGGGTATCCATCACGCTGCACGAGGTACGGGTAAGCGGCTCGTTGGCGCAGGATACGGTGCCATTGGCTCGGGTCCGGCGGCTCTACTGTGCTTTCGATGCCTGGGACCTATGGCGTGGCCACTACCGCATCCGGGCCGTAACCCTGACCGATGGCCAGGTGTATGTCGGGCACGACGGGCAAGGCCGCCCCAATTACGACGTGATTCAGTATGACACCACATCTGCCCCTTCCGATAAGCCTTTGGCTTTCGGGCTGGAAAACGTGCAGCTCGCCCGCATCCATACCACCTACCACGACCAGCTGCGGCAGCAACGCTACACGGTGCAGGTGGAAAATATGAAAGCCGAGCTGGATGTAAATGACATGCTGGTAGACATTGCTGCCCAAGGCGATACGCACGTGGAAGCACTGCAAATGGGTTCCGATGCCTATTTCCGCGACAAAGCCTTGAAAATCAAGACGCGTCTGCGCGTGGATAGGGCGGCGCGGCTGGTTACCATCGAGCCTTCCGAGTTGAACATTGGGCGCGCCGCTTACGGCATAGCTGGTAAAGTCAGCTACCAGGGAGCCACGGACCTAGATGTGCGCCTAGACGGCCGGAATACGGATGTGCAGTCGGTGTTGGCGCTGTTGCCACCGCGGGTTGCCAACCGGCTAAGCGCCTACCGCAGCCGCGGCGACGTATATTTTGGTGGTACGGTCCGGGGTACGCTAGCGGGCGAAAACAACCCCCGGCTGGATTTTCAGTTCGGCTGCCGCAATGCATCCTTCTACCACCCCGACTATCGGCAGGCAGTCGAGCAGGTTTTCCTGACGGGGAGCTTCAGCAACGGAACCTCCCGCTCGGCGCGCACATCAGAGCTGGATCTGCGCGGGGTGCGGGGCACGTTACACGGCCGGCCTTTCAGTGGGAGTTTGCGCTACACCAACTTCCAGGACCCAAGCGTTGCATTGGAACTCAATGCCGACCTCGACGTAGCGCGGGCGCTGCGTTTCTACCCAGTGGCGGCCATACGCGGAGGAAGCGGCACCGCACAGCTAAAAGTCTCGTTTGCGGGCAAGATGAAAGAATTCCGCGCCAGCCCTGCTACAGCGGCCGTACAATCGACGGGCGAGTTGACACTGCGCGGAGTGCAGCTCCGGTTGCGCGACTACACGCAGCCGTTCTCCAACCTGAACGGCAACTTCGTGCTACGCCACAATGATGTGACCATCGGTAGCTTCACGGGCCGAGTGGGCGGATCTGACTTTCAAATGACTGGCGTGCTAGGAAATGCGTTGGGGTGGTTGCTTCTGCCGCGCCAGCAACTACTGATAAATGCCAACTTGGAATCCCGGCTGTTGAACTTCAATCAGCTGTTGAGTTTGCGGGCGAGCACCACCTCTGCGGCCACTGCCGCTGCTGCACAGCCCGGGGGCTATGGCTTCCGGCTGCCAACGAGCCTAGCCTTGAATCTGCGGGCGCATGCGCAACGCGTGCGGTTCCGGCGCTTCCGGGGGCAAGAACTACGCGGTACGTTCCGGATGCAAAACCAGGTGCTAAGCGCATCTTTGCTAACCGTGGCAGCCGCTGGTGGGCGTGCGAGCTTCCGCGGCACCCTTGACGCCCGCCAGCCTAGCTTGTTGCGCCTCAGTTCCAGCACCAGTTGTCAGCAGCTACCCCTCGACAGTCTGTTTTACGTGTTCGAGGACTTTGGCCAGCAGTTTATTACGGCCCGGCACTTGCGCGGCACTCTTACCGCCTCCGCCGAATCAGACATGTACTTCAGCGGGAGCTTGGACCCGCTTACCGACAAGCTGGAAGCTGAGGTGAAGATGACGGTGCGCAACGGCGAACTAAACAACTTCGCTCCGTTGCAAAAGCTGTCGATGATAGCCGGGCGAGAACGGCTTCGGGACCTCCGGTTTGCCCAACTCACGACGCCGGTTTATATCCAGAGCCGCACGGTGTATTTGCCGGAAATGGAAATTCGCTCCAACGTGAAGGCGGCTTCTTTGGTGCGCGTGACAGGCACCCACACCTTCGACCAGCAGATGGACTATCATCTGAGCATTCCTATTCTGCCTGGGCTGCTCTCCCGAGTGGTGCCCGGTAACAGCACGGCCGGGCCTAGCCTGCTGCTTGCTATTCAAGGGGATGAAGACAACTTCCGGGTGAGTTATGACCGTGCCCGGGCGCAAACTGCTCGCCAGCCTACCACTGCGCCTGCTGCTACGCGTAAGCCGGGCTTGCTGGATGGCTTGCTAAAGCCAGCTGCTTCGGGGGCAGCAGCTACTAGTACCACGCTACCAACGGAGCCACGCAAGCCGTTCGAAACGAAAAAGCAGCCCGAGAAGAAGCCTGCTCAACCCCAGACCGGAGAGTATTTCGATTTTTGAGTGGTCCGGGAGTAGTACGCCGCGGCCCGTTGCTGCCATAGCTGTGCTATCAGCGAAAAGCACTTGCTACACGAAGACGGGTTGCTGTGCAGATTCTGGAAGGTGGCCTGCGGTAGTGGTACGGCGTAGGCACTAACTAAATTGTGCTAGGTGCGTTAAGGGCATCAAGTGAGTATCCACCCTTTCCCTTGAAATACGCTATGAACAACGACCAACTTCTGCAGAACTATTCCGATCAGGAAAAAGCGGCTTACCTCAGCGTAATTGCCAGCTTGGCCTCCGCCGACCGCGAAGCGTCAGCTGCCGAAATCGAGTTTTTGCAGGCATTATCGCAGCAGGCGGGCCTCTCTAGCGGTGCCACGCAGCAGGTGCTGTCTGCTGCTCAGGATTCCACCAACCAGAGCGTTCAAGCCAACTTGGATGCACTCCGCAACAGTGACCTGCGGTTTTCCCTCGTAACAGACCTTATCAGCTTTGCCCGTGCAGATGGCTCGTATGCCAACGATGAGGAAGCTATGGTGAACAAGATTGCCTCGTACCTCGGCATCAATCAACAGCAAACACAAGCACTGGAGCAGGTAGTAGACCAAGCCTCCACGGTACCACATGATGCCAGCGACCCAGCCAAGCAAGGCTTTTTGAGCGGCATAACCAGCAAACTAGAAGGTGTAGGCATTCCAAAAGGCGCCTTGATGGCTGGCCTGCTTGGTGTAGCAGCCCCCATGGTTCTGTCACGCGTGATGGGCGGCCGGGGCCAGTCGATGGGCGGCGGCATGATGGGTGGTGGCACCATGGGCGGCTTGCTCAGCGGAGCCATGGGCGGCAGCTCTATGGGTGGCCTGTTGGGCGGGTTGCTCGGTGGCGGCCTTCTGAGCAGTGTGCTTGGTGGTGCAGGTGGTGCGCAAGGCAACTACGGTAACATGCCACAGCAAGGCTCTCACGTGGGTAGCGGCGGCCTCGGCTCGCTTATGTCTATTCTTGGTGGCCTGGGTGGGCAGCCTGGCTCGGCTCCACGCAGCGCCGGCGGCGGTGGCTTAGGTAGCTTGCTTGGCGGCGGTGGCGGCATGGGCGGTTTGCTCGGCGGCCTGCTCGGTGGCCGCTAAAGGCTATCCATTTGACTGTATACACAACAACGCCGGCTATTCCGTGAAGAGTAGCCGGCGTTGTTGTGTATACAGTCAAATGGAGGTGTGCAGCCAACAGGATGCCCGCTTAGCTCAGCGTAGGAGTGGCTGGATCTAGGCTAGCTGCGCCGTTGGAGAGTTGTACGATGGTGGTGCCTGCGTTGGCAAAATGTCCCCCATTGCGCTCTACTACCTCAATCAAGCTGTAGTTCAAGTCTTCTTTTGTATCGAGGTATTCGTCGTAGCTGTTGGTGTTCACGAAGTACTGCACGGTTACTTCCTTGGCCGTGGGGGTGAGAGCCGCAAACTTAACTTCGGCTGTTCCTTCCACCAGCGAGTGCGCTTCAATGGCGTTCCGGGCTTCTTCCACAATAGACCGAAGTTGCTCACTGGTGGTGGCTTGGCTTAAGCTTAGGGTAAAGCTTACGCGCCGGGCCGTCCGCAACGATAGGTTGTCGAGCGGCTTATCAATCATGCTTTTATTGGGTACAGTCACGTAGCTTTTCTCGGCCGTGCGCAGCCGGGTGCTACGGAAGCCTACCTTTTCTACGGTGCCCGTAATGCCGCCCACCGTTACCAGTTCGCCCACGGCAAAGGGCCGGTCGAGGAAGATGGTGAACGAGGCAATCAGGTTTTCCAGGCTCTCTTTGGCTGCGAAAGCCACCGCTAAACCACCAATACCCAGGCCCCCAATCAGAGCCGTAACGTTCACACCGAACACCCGGCTTAGCATCGCCAGAAACGTAACCGTAATGACCAACACCTTCAGTAGGTCTTTGGCAAAGGGAATGAGCTGGTTGTTGAGGTGCGACGGGGAAGACTCGGCGCGCCGCTGAAACACCATCACAGAGAAATCAATCACGCGCAATGCAATCCAGCCTACCCCCGAGAAAACCGCCAACTGGAACAGGCGGAAGAAAAACACCTTCAGGGCTGGCTCGTTGTGTTCCAGTTCGGAAGTCCGTACGGGGTAATCAAGGATCTGAAACGCAAAGTACGTGCTTACCAAGAAGATAACGACGGACAGCGGCTGCATGAGCAAGGCCTGAAAGTGCTGCTCCCCTACTCCCTCCGTCTTGGTGCGGATGAAGCGAAACAGCAGCTTCGACAACAGCTTGGAGAGCAGCTTTTTGAAGGCAAACCCGAACAGCAAAATGCCTACGCACCACAAATATGCCCGTACATCGTTGCCAAGGAAACGCTGATTGAGAAATTCGTGTAGAGCCATCACGCAATAGTTGAGAAATAAATAATAGTAGTACAAAATAGAGAGCTTACAGTTGGTTATATGGATTATCTGGCTCAGCGCGCCTCACTAAAACCATACCAATTGTACTGAGCTCATATTCTATACCAGTTGCCGCAGCGCCATTTCAAACGACTTTTGGGCCAAGCCCGTGATACCCTCGCCCTGCTGCCGAGTGCGAGCCAACGCCTGCCG
Organism: Hymenobacter tibetensis; assembly: GCF_022827545.1. Lineage (NCBI taxonomy): Bacteria > Pseudomonadati > Bacteroidota > Cytophagia > Cytophagales > Hymenobacteraceae > Hymenobacter > Hymenobacter tibetensis. Next base: position 5,412,212 of record NZ_CP094669.1, on the reverse strand, counting down.
AATCACCCGTGAAGTATCACCGAAAATAGCTTGGTCGGTAATTTCGGCGTTGGTTTCCATCAAGTAAGCAAACACGCGAGCCATGCCACAATTGGCCACAAAGTCGGGAATAACGGAAGTGTGCTGGTCGGCAAACTCGCCGGTAGGACCGAAAAAGATTTCCGGGTCCTGGAACGGTACGTTGGCCCCGCAGGAAATAACTTCCAGTCCGCCCGCAATTAGCTGCTCCACTTGGTTCCGCGAGACCAGCCGGGAGGAAGCCGCCGGAATAAAAATCTCAGCACCCGAATGCCACACCTGCTCGTTTATTTCCTCGAACGAAAGCAGGTTGTCGGCCGTGAGGGCGTTGCCGGCGCGGTTTAAAAACAGCGTCCGAATTTCTTCCAGCGTAAAGCCTTCCGGATTCAGCAGGCCGCCTGCTCTGTCGATGATGCCCGTAACGCGGGCGCCTTGGCTAGCGAGGTAATATGCGGCGGCGGCCCCCACATTGCCCCAGCCCTGCACAATGGCCCGCTTGCCTACCACCGACCGGTCGCCCCACAGTTCGTAGTAGTGGCGCACTGCCTCGGCCACGCCGTAGCCTGTAATAAGGTCGGCTACGGTGTACTTGCGGCGCAAGTCAGGCGTAAAGCTGGCGTCTTCCAGCACTTTTACCACCCCCTGGCGCAGCTGGCCTAGCTTCTGAATCTTCTGCGGCTCGGTGGCCCGGTAGTGGCCGTTTACGATGCCCTCCTGCGGGTGCCAAAGCCCGTAGTCCTCTGTAATCGGAATGACATCGTGGATTTCGTCTACGTTCAGGTCGCCGCCGGTGCCATAGTAGGCCTTAAGCAGCGGAATTACGGCCCGGTACCACCGTTCCAGCACCCCACGCTTGCGCGGATCCTGCGGGTCGAAGTTGATTCCCGATTTAGCTCCGCCAATAGCGGGTCCCGACACCGTAAATTTCACTTCCATGGTTTTCGCTAGGCTTTCCACTTCGCGCTTGTCGAGGCCTTTGCGCATACGGGTGCCGCCGCCTGCCGCGCCACCTCGTAACGAGTTGATAACCACCCAACCCTCTGCTTCAGTTTCGGCGTCCTTCCACTCAAAAACAATTTCGGGGCGTTTATTTTCAAATTTTGCTAGCAGCTCTTTCATGAAGAAAAGTGGGTGGGGAGAAGAAAAAACGGGGATTTTTAGAGAACAAAAGTACGCAGCCTGCGTTGAGCTTTCCCGTCTCTCTATTTCTAACGCATCCATTCTGAATGCTCACACGTTATAGGAGCAACCAAATTTTTTGTGGGGGATTTTCATCCGTAGGAACTCTTTCCATCAGAAATATCGTATTAGTTATATTCCTGACGGAACTGCTCTTTTTCATTTCCAGCCACCGTTGTCCATCAGTATGAAACCCTTGCTCTCACGCGTAGAATCCAAAAAAGTAGATAAGGCCGCTGCCATGCTCAAAGTATTGGCTCATCCTAAGCGCCTGGCCATTGTGGATTTGCTTGGTAAAGAAGATAAAATGACCGTAACGGAAATCTACCGTACGCTCGATTTGCCTCAGGCCATTGCTTCCCAACACCTGATTACTCTCAAAGACCGGGGCATCCTGTCGTCTTTTAAAGTAGGTACCAAAATCTATTACTCGCTCTCCATCCCGAAGCTCCTCGACGTTATCGACTCTTTGGAAGAGTGCTGCGATACCATGTAGCATCTGCTTCGGCGGTAACATCAGTTGCTTACGCAGCCGATTGAGAAGACCCTTGGTGTTCCAAAGGGTCTTTTCGCTTTTATGCTCGTTGTCTTGCGAATATCTTAGCTAAGGTGTGAGCATCGGCAGCAATAACCCCAACAATAAAGCCCCCGCTGCATGTACATGCAGCGGGGGCTTTATTGTTGGGGTTAACTCTGTAACGTGCGCTAGGGCAGCGTCAGCTAAGCTGCTGTAGGCTGGTTTTCGAGGTCGAACAAATCAGTGAGAACATCGATGAGTTGATCGGCTTCACCACGCTTGCAGGCAGCCTTCAGCTGGATGACGGGATGTTTGAGAATCTTCTGCATCAAGGACTTCGTTACTTCGTCCATGCGCCGAGTTTCTTCGGGGCTCATTTTCTTCTGGAAACGTCCCATTTCTTCCTGCCGAATCTGCTCCAAGGCATTCTTCAGCTTCTGAATGGTCGGCGAAACCAGCATCTCTTTGCTCCAGTCATTAAGGCCCGCTATGCTTTCGGCAATAATGGCGCGCACCTGTGGCACAGCAGCTAACCGGCGCTCCAGCGCCGCCGAGGCCTTGCTCTGAATAGCATCGATATTGTATACCAGTACCCCAGGCACAGTTTCCACTTCTCCCTCAATGCTACGTGGCACCGACAAGTCCACGAAGAACTTGTAGCTCAACACGTCTAGGTTGGCTACCAGGTCACGCGTGAAGAAAGGGGTAGGAGCGTTGATCGACGAAATAATAACGTCAGCATCCTTGAGGCCTTGCGCCAGGTTTTCGAAGTCGAGGACCTTGAGGCCGCACTCGCCGGCCAGCATAGCGGCCTTCGAGCGGGTACGGTTGCAGATGGTAACGTCGGTGAAGAACTTGCTGTCGCCGAAGTGGCGGCAAACGTCTTCGCCAATCTCGCCAAGGCCCACAATCAGTACGCGTGGGTTGGCTACGTCGGCCGTCAACTCTTCTACCAGCTCCAAGGCAGCATAAGAAGTGGAGGCAGCACCGTCGCGGAAAGAGGTTTCTTGCTGCACACGCTTGTTGGTGAAGAACACGGTGTGCAATAGGCGATGCAAAAACGGCCCGGCCGCGTCTTCATCAGCTGACCACTGGTACGCCTGCTTCACCTGGTTGCTGATTTGCAGGTCGCCAACCACTTGAGCGTCTAGGCCCATAGCTACCTCAAACAGGTGTTGTACAGCCTCGTCAGCGGAGTCCAGGATATCGAAGTATGGAAAGTACTGGCTGATATCGGTCAAGTGCTTGAGTTCACCCAGGGCGCTGATGATAGCGGGGCTCTGGTCGCGGTCGGCGGTATAGTACACCTCCGTGCGATTGCAAGTACTGAGCACAAGCAGGTCGGTGAGGGCCAGCTCGTGGTGAAGGGTATGCAGAAAGCGGCGGCAAGCAGCTTCGTCCAATGCAATCAGCTCGCGGATTTCCAGCGGAGCTTTTTTGAAGGACAAACTGACGGCCTTAAATGGATGGGGCATAGCGAATGGCAACTGCGATTGCAGGCGGCAAAATTACGGCACAAATCGATACTATGAAAACAGCGAGTTGCATCCGTAGGTTCATGCTTTTTTTAAACTTCGATTCTAGCGTATCAGCGCACATCAAGCAGATAAGACCTGATTAAAATCATGTAGTTATCCTGAATAGATACTAGCAAATTCGCGGGCTTGAAAGGGGAAACCAAGCAGGCAGTACCTTCGTTGTGCCTAGCCGTTCGCTACTATCACTCGTAGAGACGAGCAATTAGGTTGCTTGGTCTTTGATTAATCCGCCACCGCGCTTTCACTTCTTCTGTAACTCCCTTGATAGCCATTTACGACCAAAAATCTCGCATCAAGCTCCTGATTATAGCGGTGGCGCTTGTTATTGGGGCCGCCACCGTGATATACACCAACCTCTTGGTACAGCGCGTATCAGAGCGGGAACAGCAACAAATTGCCCTCTACGCCAAAACCCAGCGCTACATCATTAATACGGAGGAAGAGTCGAATCTGTCGTTTTTGATGGACGAGATTATTGATGCCAACACCACCATTCCGGTTGTGCTGGCTGATGGCTCCGGCAACATAGTAGACGCTAAGAATGTTGCTATTCCGAAGGGATTAGGAGAGAAAGCGACCCGAACTTTTTTGCAGCGAGAAATCTCGGTAATGAAGCTGCAACACCCTCCCATCATCATTGAATTAGGCGGCCAGCAACGAGGATATATTTACTACAAAGACTCGGCACTGCTGGCCCAATTGCGGACCTATCCGCTGGTGCAGCTGGCCGTCATAGCCTGTCTAGGCGTTATTGCCTACTTCGCGTTCAGCTACTCGCGGCGCTCCGAGCAAAACAGAGTTTGGGTGGGCCTAGCCAAAGAAACAGCCCACCAGTTGGGTACCCCGCTCAGTAGCCTGATGGCCTGGCAAACCTACCTGAGTGAAAGTGACCGGTTTAAAAACGAGCCGATAGTGGAGGAGCTGAGCAAGGATATTCGGCGACTCCAGATCATCACCGAGCGATTCTCCAACATTGGCTCGGTGCCAGTGCTGAAGCCTGAGAACATCTTGCGCACCACGCAAAATGCTATTTCTTACCTGCAAAGCCGGGTTTCCAAAAAGGTGATTTTCGAAATCAAAACCGATCTGCCTACTGATACGCCAGCCTTGCTCAACATTCCGCTTTTCGACTGGGTGATTGAGAACATCTGCAAAAACGCCGTGGACGCTATGGATGGCCGCGGAAGCATTACCCTGCACTTACGCCGCCCAGTGCGCGACAAGTCCTCTATCGCCATCGACATCACCGACACCGGCAAAGGTATTTCCAAGAGCCGGATCGACCGGGTGTTCTTGCCCGGTTACACCACCAAGAAGCGTGGCTGGGGCCTGGGGCTTGCGCTGGCTAAGCGTATTATTGAGAATTATCATCAGGGCAAGCTTTTCGTGAAGTGGAGCGAAGTAGGCCGTGGTACCACGTTTCGAGTGGTGCTAAAAGGGTAGCTGGGCTATCAGAGCCGAGGGTAGTAAATAAAATTTAACATATTTTATATAGGTCTTGCAACCACAACTTGCTGTGTTTGATCCTCATGGGGTAGAGCATGCTTACAAGTGGTTTCGAAGTGGAAATCAACGCTTGGTTGAGATCAGCTATTCAAGCTTAGTCGGCCCGATTGTTGAGTTATCCTACGTGTTTTTATTCATCATTTTTCATGTTTACCTATGAAGGTATTTTCCACTTTTGGTGGGGCGGTAGTAGCGGGGTTATTAACAAGTAGTATATCGGCTTTCGCTCAACAAACACCGTTGGCTTGGCAGCAGGTGCAGCGGTTCAGTGTGGGAACTACAGGCTTGCGAACTTCCACCACCGATGCTGCTGGCAACACGTATGTAATTGGCGGTTTTCTGGGCACGGCACAGTTTGGAAGCTCCACGTTCACTAGCCCTGCAAATAGCAGCGAAGGGGACGGTTTCTTGGCGAAACTAGATGCGCAAGGCGCTGTGCTATGGGCACGGCAGATAGCGGGCATCCGGTCGGAACATATAAATGGCGTAGCAGTGGACGCGGCCGGTACTGTAACCATTGCGGGTACCCTGCAGCACGCAGCTGTTTTCGATGCTACAACCACCTTGCAGGGAGCCTCTATTATCAGCAATGACTTATTTGTTGCGCGCTATGATGCAAACGGTACCGTATTGTGGGCGCGTAGCTACGGCGGCCCGCTCGATAACGAGGATACAATGACGGGCAGTGGGGTTGCCGTAGATGCTGCTGGCAATAGTTATGTAGCCGGCGGCTTACGTGGTACGGCTACAGTAGGTACTACCACTTTAAGTAGCACTGCTTCGCGGGAAGTGCCTGTGCTGCTGAAGCTAGCGGCTAACGGAGACGTAGCTTGGGTGCGCCAGGGACAACTAACAACCAACCCTTCGACCTCGCAGTACGGTGGAGGATCTACCGCTGTGGCAGTTGATGCCGCTGGCAATGCCGTCCTGTGTGGAAACTTTGACGGCAGCCTTAATCTGCAAGGCACTACTTTGCAGGCTTCTAGCACGCAGGGCCAAATATTTGTAGCGCATTTCGATGCCGCTGGCAATCTGCAATGGGCTCGACAAAGCACTGGCTCCACGAAAGCTACACCACATGCGGTA